>NZ_VISL01000001.1:1816250-2187500 GCF_007827465.1 Dokdonia sp. Hel_I_53 | reverse complement strand
GATATTTAAGGCTCTAAGATTTTTTTGAAGATCCCTCACAGTTTCAATAAGAAATTGAGCACGAAATTTTTCTGTCTTCTTAAAGCCGAATTCGCCCTTCTCAAAATGTCTAGGATCAAAAAAATAAACCGCCATCACTCTATTACCCGAGGCAACGGCTTTTGTAAGTGCAGTATTATCTTGTACTCTCAAATTATTGCGAAACCATACTAAAGCGGTGTCCATATATCAAATTTCTATAAAGATATATGCTGTTTATGTTTTATCAGAATTAATTAAACAAAAATTAACCTTATCATTAATCAAAAGTTATTTATTTAACTTGATGCGCTGGCTTGAGAAGGTCATTTACTGTCTTTACAGGGTTAAATGTAGTGAGAGGAACTTGTACAAAAATGGTATTCCAGTTTGCCATAGCACCATTCCATAGACCGGGATGTTCTAGTGCTTTAATTTTTTGTCCTTGAAAACTTTTTGAGGCGATAAATCCTGCATCATAATCAACATAATCAAGCAGGTTAAATTTATTACCTTGATAATCTTTAACGCCACAAACAATATCAACAGGATTAAAATGCGTTGAATTTTTTAGAATTTGTTGTTGCTCCTTATCATTTGGATTAATTTGAATGCTCTCAATAATTTGCAGACTCTCAGTACCATTCTTATCACGCACCCAAAATGGTCCACCGCCAGGTTCACCTTCATTTTTAACCATTCCGCAAACCCGAAGTGGTTTGTTTAGCTGGTTTTTATGAAATTCAATTTTCTCAGCTTTTGACAATATTTCGAAGTTTGCACTAAGCCTAGTATTTAATGTTGAAGTGATGAACTCAGCAATGCTTATTAAATCTTCATCCGTTAGCGATGCTTCCTGATCTAGTTTCTGTAGAAAAGCAAAAGATTTTTCTTGAACCTCAATCAATATTCCAGCTAATACTTTTTTATAGAATGTTACTTCATTACTGTATTTAGCTACAACAACGTTGTCAATATTTTTAATAAAAATTATATCTGCTACTAGATTATTGAGGTTATTAATGAGTGCTCCATGCCCACCTGGTCTGAATACAATATGATTTTTTGAATCTCTTAATAACTCATTAGTTTCTGATAGGGCAACCGTATCGCTACCCATTAATTGATAAGAATATGATATATTGAATTTAACTCTTGTTTTTTTCTCAATATAAGATTGTCTTTTATCAAATTGCTTTTTAAAAGCATCATGATGATCTTTACTTATTGTCAAGTGAATATTTGCCAAGCCATTATTAGCACTATAAGACGCTGCTTCAAACAAATGCTCTTCAAACGCGGTCGCCGTGTGATTTTTGTAGAGATGAAATGGGAAAAGCCCTTTTGGTTTACTTCCAAAGTCGAACCCATCTTCATCCAACATCATCCCAATAAAATCTAGTTTATTATAATTTTCATGAGAAAATTTTTTAAAAGTACTTTCTTTTTTTAAGCGCTTAAGCACTTTTTTAAAGAACGGAAAGCTCTCTATCCCTACAAAAAAAAGTCTCAGATCATACGCATTTGTTTTATTTATATACCCATTAATTGTATCGTTATTTACGTCATAATCATGCAAGAATTTAAATAAAAACTTAAACATTCGTGTCGCGGCTCCAGATGCAGGCACAAATTTTAATAGATCAAGAGATGTTTTCTTCTTATCAAATACCTCACAAAACTTCTCTTGTTGGTCAGTACCTAGCACAGTGATGCCATCGCCTGCAGTTGCAGGAGCAATTAAATCTGTATATGCAATACCTCTTCTGAGTATTTCATATTGCTTATTCACTTCTGCTACAGCATTTTCTCTGTCGTTAATAAATTCTATATCTTTCTTTGTAAGCATTAATTCAAAATCTCATTAATATTCTTCGTAGCAATTTCTAATCTTTGATCTACATTCCCTTCAACTTGTATATATTTTCTATCATTGGTGTCTAATTCATTCTTAAAATAACCAAACATCTCTTCTCTTCTTTCTGGCCTATCCCTTAAATCATCTGCTTCCCAAGGTGTATCAACATACGTTAAGATATATAAATCATAGGTGTTTTCTAGAGCCATTTTTTTGAGAAGTTCTGGAGCCCATCCATCATAATAGGCTTCGCTGTAAACCTTTGTTGAAAGTAAATCTGTATCGCATATAATAAGCCTATCTGTGCTCTTTGCCGCTTCGTTTTCAAGCTTCATTTGACCAACAGCAATAGGGATTAGGTCTTTAGGTCTGCAAATTTTACCTTTATTTTCCCATAATTCTTGTAAATATTCCCGAGCAAACTCTGGTACTAGGGGTGCGTTATAGTGCTCTGAAAGCTTTCGCGAAAGCGTACTTTTCCCACTGCTCTCTGGTCCAAAAAGACATACTCTTATGCAATCGCTTTTGATTTGTCTAAGTTCTTCTTCCATTCTAAATATCCGTAAACAGCAATGATTGTAAGTGCTAAATATAAAATACTGCTAAAGGTTAATCCTTTATAAAAATACAATGGCACAGTAATAATGTCTCCTATAATCCAGTAAATCCAATTTTCGATTTTACGCTTTGCCATAAGCCACATCCCCACGAAGAAAATCCCAGTAGTAAGCATATCTATGTAGGAAATCCATGACTCTATCTTGTCAAAAAACAGATATACTGCATACACAAAGAATACCGTTGCTATAAATATAAATAAAGATATAACATGCTCTTTCTTTGATGTAGTGGTGATTGGTGTAACCTCATCTCCTTCAACACGACGTGTCCATACATACCAGCCATAAACACTCATAATGAAGTAATACCCATTAATCATCATATCGCCTAGCAACCCCCACTTTAAAAGCAAGTAGACAAATATTGCCGTACACACCATACCAGTTGGGAATACTAAAACATTGTTCTTTTTAGAATACCAAACTGATGCTATCGTAAAAACTGCCGCTACAATTTCTAAAACAATGTCTGTGGTGTCATACCCTGCATATTGCCCGAAGAGAAAATCAAAAATTTGGGACATAGTCAGAACGGTCTGATTTAACAATTTTCATATAAAACAATCCGTTATCTACGTCGCCTAAGCTTTTTTCGATAGCAGCGGTAAGGAAGGTCATCACCTGAGTGTAATCCCCGTATACTTGCGTTGATAGTGGGTTCTCTAATATTTCAAAACCACTACTTCGCAATGTTTTTATAAATTCTTGAATAGGTTTTTCAAATTGATTTTGAAGGGGTGAAAACGTGAGCTCTACAGAAATTTCCATTAAAGTATGTGGATTAATTAATCTTTATAAACATGTAAAACCGCTCCCATTCCATAGTTTACAAATCCCATTTTCACAAGATTTGAATTTACATTATAGGTTCTATCAAAAACTTGCCACTGTTTATCGTTAAAGAATATTCGACGTACGAAAGTCTTTTGATTAGGGAGTTTGTTTGTGAATGGTAACAACGGCCTAAAGGTAACAGATACCTTTTGAACACCTCTAGGGGTTTCAATTTCATTATACTTTTTGGTCTGTATTAGTTTACCTTGAGGATCTGCATACCCTAAAACTTGGAGGGAAGCAAATAAACCATTTTCGGGAATGAAAATTTGATGTTTATCAATATCAAGTTCAAAAACTTCATCGTTTTTCTCGCTTACGCGAAAGATAATATCCTTATGCACCATCGCTTTACCAGGAATGCCATTATCATTTTTGTAAAATTGAATTCTAAACAATGTCGAGAATTTTAGATTTCCTTTTTTTCTAAATTCCTTTTCTGAGTTAATTGGAATTTTAAGTTGGGCAATTTTTGTTGATTTTCCTTCCTCCCTTTTAAAAAATACAGCGACCTCACTCTCTACAGTAGGTAGCCAACTTGTAAAGTATTCAGTGTGCGTGGTTTCTTTAAGTTTACGTTTTTTGAATTTCCCCCTTTTTTCACCAATCAATATTACCTCTTCTAATTCACTTGTTTCAGGCAACAAGAAAAGTTTTTGAGGTAATGTTTTTGTTGCAAAAGCTTTCTCTCCATACCCTATAGAAGATATGAAAAGGGTGTCAATATCAACATATTTATCAAGCTCAAAAGTAAATTCTCCTTGATCTCCAGCAAAAGTACCACGACCATCACCAAAGGAGATTGTTGCAAATGAAACTGGCGTTTGATTTGTTTGATCGAGAATAAAAATGTTCTGCCCAAAAAGTTGCGCACTTATAAAGAACATTAGAACTGCTATAAAAAATCTCATAATAACAAATGTAATAATTTAAGAAGACTCATTTTCCGAGCTCTCCCAGCTATTATCTTCAAAAGCTGTGCCGACAACCACTAAGGTTGCCCCAGCCTCATATGCTTTACATATCTGTGATTGGGATTTTATACCACCCCCCACAATTATTGGTATCGACACTGCATCGCTTACAGCCGTAATTATTGATTCTTTAACCGCCGTCTTAGCTCCACTACCTGCTTCTAGATAGAGTAATTTTTTCCCTAGATACTCCCCTGCCAGAGATGTGGCTACAATTTGTTCTTCATGATACTGCGGCATGGGTAACGTTTTACTCACCCGCTGCACGGCAGATATTGTGCCACCATCAATAAGTATATATGCTGTAGGTATAACTTCAAGATTACTTTTTTGTACTATCCTAGCCGCCTTTATTTGCTGCCCTATTAAAAACTCTGGATTATCACCAGAGAGTAATGATAAAAACAACAATGCGTCTGCAGCTGGTGTGACTTGACTGTAACTTCCTGGAAATAGCACAACAGGCAAGTCTGTTTGATCTTTAAGCATTTTTACAACATGATCGGTTTTTTGGTTTGAATCTGTACTTCCCCCTATAAATAAATGCGTTGTGTTATAGGGTAATTTTTTGAGGTACGCTTTCGCGAAAGCGTAATTCAGCTCAAACTTATCTGGATCAATGAGGATTGCTAGTAATTTTTTTTGCGCATTGTGTGCGTTGAGAATATCAGAATATATGGACACGAAACTAAAGTAAGAAAGCTAGAATTAAAGAGTTATAAACATCAATACTGTTATTACTATCACCATCCATACACACACGTAAAGCCTTCCATTTCTAGGAATGTCAATCGGTAATCAGAAATCGTTCCATTATAATTAATCTGTGCTGTTGTCGTGCCATCATCAAAGTTAAAATCTTCTACATCAATATGATTCAAAAAGCTTAGTCCTTCTTGCGCATATAATTTGTATAATGATTCTTTGGCGCCCCAGACGATAGTTAGCTTTCTTACACGAGCTTCTGCACTTGTAAGCGTATAATATTCTTCAATAGGTGTAAACTTTTGAGCGATACGCAAAATTTTGTCTCGCTGCTTTTCAATGTCTATACCTACCGGCTTATCGCTTATAATAACAGCCGAAAAGTGGTAGCTATGGGTAATACTTATATATTTTTCATCAGTAAGGTGTGGCTTTCCACTTTTATCATAATAGAGATCAAAATCGGTGTATCCCGCCTCATTCAACAAATGACGGATGCTCATAAAACCTCGCTGATGCAGCTCTGATTTCATATGAGCCAATCTATACAGAGAATTTGGAGAGAGCTGTAAGGGTTTTGATGGATCTTGATTGGTATAAAATTTTCGCGAAAGCGTAGCTAAATCCTCCTCAATTTTCCAAATATAGACGGTGGTTGTCTTAGAAACTGGGATGGTTTTGTAAAGTGGCATACTTTAGAAGGTTTTCTGTAAGGTATTGCTTAATTTTGCAACTCGTTATAAACGAACATTAAAGATAAGAAAATGAGCACAAAGACAGTAGCGTACGTACCGTACAAAGTAAAAGATATTTCCCTAGCAGCATGGGGACGCAAAGAAATTGAACTCGCAGAGGCAGAGATGCCAGGTTTGATGTCTTTACGTGAAGAATATGGTGATGAGCAACCACTTAAAGGAGCACGCATTGCCGGATGTCTTCACATGACTATCCAAACTGCTGTCCTTATTGAAACTTTAAAAGCGTTAGGAGCAGATGTAACTTGGTCTTCTTGTAACATATTTTCTACACAAGATCAAGCAGCAGCAGCTATTGCAGATGCAGGAATCCCTGTGTATGCTTGGAAGGGTATGAATGAGGAGGAATTTGACTGGTGTATCGAGCAAACACTTTTCTTTGGAGAAGATCGCAAGCCACTTAATATGATACTTGACGATGGAGGTGATCTTACCAATATGGTTCTTGACCGTTACCCAGAACTTGCTGGAGACATCAAAGGTCTATCAGAGGAGACTACAACTGGTGTACATAGATTATACGAGCGTGTTAAGAACGGAACGTTACCTATGCCAGCTATTAATGTAAATGACTCTGTAACTAAGTCAAAATTTGACAATAAATACGGGTGTCGTGAGAGTGCAGTAGATGCAATACGTCGTGCTACAGACACCATGCTTGCAGGAAAACGTGTTGTTGTTTGTGGATATGGAGATGTAGGAAAAGGTACTTCCGCTTCTTTTAAAGGTGCAGGATCTATCGTGACAGTTACTGAGATTGATCCTATTTGTGCACTGCAAGCAGCTATGGATGGTTTTGAAGTTAAAAAATTAGAATCTGTTGTAGGGAATGCAGATATCGTAATCACAACAACTGGAAATAAAGACATTATTCGTGGTGAGCACTTTAAAGCTATGCGCGATAAAGTAATTGTTTGTAATATTGGTCACTTTGATAATGAAATACAAGTCGCTTGGCTTAACGAGAACTACGGTGATACTAAAGATGAGATCAAACCACAGGTAGATAAATATACTATTGATGGTAAAGACATTATCTTACTAGCAGAAGGTCGTCTCGTAAACTTAGGATGCGCTACAGGTCACCCAAGTTTTGTGATGAGTAACTCATTTACAAACCAAACACTTGCACAGATTGAGCTTTGGAAAAATGGTGAGAACTACAAGAATGAAGTTTACATGCTTCCTAAGCATCTAGATGAGAAAGTTGCACAATTACACTTATCACGCCTAGGCGCTGAACTTGAAACACTTTCTCAAGAACAAGCAGAATATATAGGTGTAACCGTAGAAGGACCTTTTAAGCCAGAATATTACCGATACTAAAATTCTAAGTTGAGGCGGTTTGATCTTTCTTGAAGTGTAGCTTAGAGAGAATGAATTAAAACACCGCTTTCGCGAAAGTTAAAAAGATAAAAACCCACGTTTGTAGAGTGGGTTTTATCTTTTGCAATTAAATAAACAGCACTTTCTTTTTACTGTTTCACCAAGGTAAGTTCTGCCTTCTCACCAGTTTTTAAACTTGTTCTGGTTGTAATCAAGCTTGGTCCATCTTGAATTTCAACTTTAACAGTGTTAGGAGCAGATGTACCTTCATCTAAAGCTTCTACACGAACTACTGTTAATGGTTTAGTTATATCTATAGGAATTTGCTTTTTAGTTTTTTCAATCGAATAGTCTCCCAGCACTAAAACATCATCTACGTATAAATTTATACGATCATTATCTACTTTTCCAGAGTCATAGATAGAAACCATCACCTTCTTTGTTTTAGTGAATATGTTTAGGTTCTCATCCTTTTTTACAATACTCATGGTAAGCGTATCAACCGCTCTCTTTGCTGAAATTTTATCTTTAATTTCCTGACTGACTTTTTTTGACTTCTGGATTTTACGATCCATCTTTTCAATTCGCTCTTTGACTTGATCAGAAGCAGACATTATGATCATACCATTAAGGCAGGCACTTTCATCTGGGTAAAATCCTTTAAAATCACCACTAAAGGCTTTACTTTTATTTAAATTGCGCATCTTCCCCTTAAAATTTACTAGGCACATATCTAGCTCTGTAATAGGTGACTTTGTGTAAACGATATCGTATTCTTTAAAAGTAAATGTCTTATCCTCTTGATTAAAATTACCAATGATATTAGATTTTGTCTCGTGCTTTCCTCCTAAATCTGCAACAGAAAACCCTTCTATTTTACCATCTAATTCTTCAAAAGCAAGTTTGTAGGGAATAAAGGCACTATCGTTAAGTTTAATCACACCTAGGTATTCGTAGGTTTCTGTCTGAGAAAAACTAGAACAACAAAATAAAAAAGCAATAGAAAAAAGAATATATTTAAATGTCATATCAGTTTTTTAGGTATTTTAGTTAGGTCTAATCAATTTAATACAAACTATGAGACTCAAAATTACATTATTATTTGCGTTCGTAATGCTTGCTGTTACAAATACTTATGCTGGCTTCCCAGTACAACGTACAGCTGTGATCGCTATGGAAGGTGAAACTCTTACTGAAGATACTAATGCTGAGACGCTTACTTCTCCAGCTGCAGTTGAAGCAGATCGCCAGCTTGTAGCTATCCTACTATGGTTATTCCTTGGAGGTTTTGCTGCTCACAGATGGTATTTAGGAAGCCCTATTGGATGGAACATCTTATTCATTCTAACATTAGGAGGTCTAGGTATCTGGTGGATTATCGATGGTATTGATATACTTACTGGAAACTATCCTGGGCTCTAATAAAAGTCAACTTTTATTTATTAAAAAAGCCTCCATTAGGAGGCTTTTTTGGATTAAGTTTTGTCTTACTTTAAATCTTTATTTGCCGATCAATTTGTTGATCTAAAGAAATAAATGTTTCGGTACGTGAAACTCCATCTATTGCTTGAATTTTTTTATTCAGTAAGTGCATGAGATCTTCATTATTCTTGCAAAGAATCTTAATGAGGACGGACCAGTTTCCAGTGGTATAATGGCATTCTAAAACCTCAGGAATGTCTTTAAGTTGTCGCACTGCTCTGGCATTATTTGCCGCTCTATCTAAATACACTCCTATAAATGCCTGTGTTCTGTATCCAAGAACTCTAGGGTTAATTATAAATTTAGAGCCTGCAATTAAACCAGATTTTTCAAGCTTACGTAATCGCTGGTGTATTGCTGCACCAGAAATTCCTACTTTACGCGCAATTTCTAATACAGGTTTACGCGCATCTTCCATCAATGAGCGTAGAATAATTTTATCTATACCGTCAATTACAAGTTCATCTTTAACTATTTTCATAAAAGGCGCTTATTATTTTATAACTACAAGTTAATAAATGATATGAAACTGTAATCATTTGGCTTAAAATAAACTTTTTATCCTATTCCGCTTTCGCGAAAGCGAATATCTACTTCTCATTTACCCCCCTACATTATTAGGATTATAACCTAGATACTCTACCTCATATTCCTTAAAAGTTATTCCGTAATTTTCAAGTTCTTTTAAAATAGGCTCATAAACTTCTTTAGAAATAGGTAGTTGAACTCCTGGTGTAGTTATTTGCTTATTAAGTATGCGAAGCGTTGCCATAGCAACAGGTAAACCTACCGTACGAGCCATCGCAGTCTCTACTTGATCTGCCCCAATGTTTACCATAGTAGCGTCAATTTGTTTCTTCTTACCATCTAATTCATAACCAAATTTGTGATACATCACAATCATATCTTTATCTTCTGGATCAAGTGTCCACTTATCTTCTAGAATTTTTTGAAGGCATTGTGCGGGGGTAGCTGCTTTAAGACCTATTTTTTTATGCTCATTAAAAAGATCTAATTCTAAAATCTTATCCCAAAGCAAATCATCTTGATCTATTTTGAGATAGTGACGTAGTTTTAATTCAACAGAATCTGTTGGGGAATAAGGTAAAAATAGATTCGTAAAGTCTCGGTAGCTCATTTCCTCAGTTTTTTGAAGCGTGTAACTATCGTCTGTCATACCTAACAATACAAACATTTGCCAAGCTCTAGAAAAACCAACGCGTCTTATTGTACCTCTATAAAGAGTTGGGATATCTTCTAATCCATAAACAGATCTATATTTAAGTGAGTTTCTGTTTGCATATCCTTCGAAACGACCGTGGCCTTCTATTTCTAAAAACTCTGTACGTCTAAAAAGTCTTTGGTAAGGAATATATTTATAGGTTCCTTCTTGTATAAATTCTGCTGCACCTCCTTGTCCTGCAAGCACTACGTTACGTGGATTCCATGTAAACTTATAGTTCCAAAGATTGGTATCACTTTCTGGAGCAACAAGCCCCCCTGTAAAAGATTCAAAGAGAATCATCTTCCCTCCTTTTGCACGGATACGATCTATTACTTGCATCGCACTCATATGGTCTATACCAGGATCCAGCCCTATTTCATTCATAAACACAAGTCCTTTTTCTTTTACATAAGGATCAAGTTCTTGCATTTCATCAGAAATATAGGAAGCCGTCACCATGGATTTACCATACGTTAGGCAATCTCTCGCAACTTCAATATGGAACCGAGCTGGAAGCATGGATACTACAATGTCTGAGTCTGCTACGGCAGCTTCTCGCTGTTCTTTGTCAAAGACATCAAGCGCTATTGCTTTACCAGCTGGGTGATTTTTTAAAAGTTTTTTTGCATTATTTAAAGAAAGGTCACCTATAGTAATTTCTAGAGACTCAGTCGAAGCCTTATCTAATAAATATTTTATGAGTTGGCTAGCAGATTTTCCTGCACCAATGATGAGAATCTTACGCATCTAATTATGTGTTTTTGTAATTTTGCGAGGTGAAATTACGATATTTGCAGGCGATTTAATCGCAATTTTATGGATAAAAAGTTAAGAATTGCAGGAGCAATATTTGGACTATTAGCTGTTATAATAGGAGCATTTGGTGCTCATGCACTAGAGAAACTTATCGATACCGCATCAATCACAACTTTTGAAACTGGGGTGAAATATCAAATGTATCATTCCTTATTATTATTGCTCATCCCAACTTTTGATATAAGTCAAAAGATAAAAAAAGCACTTTTTATTTTATTACTTGCGGGGATCCTATTATTCTCGGGTTCAATTTATGGGCTTGCAACAAATAATCTTTCAAGTATAGATTTTACAAAAATTGCACTTTTAACTCCTTTGGGAGGCACTTTTCTAATAATTTCCTGGGCAATACTTGTCTATCAATTTGTTAAACTTAAATAAACTTATCGCAATCGTTATAGTAGGATTTTAATTCTTTCTACATTTGCCTGATACATCAAACTCAAATCACCCTTTATGACTTCAGAAACACTGAATTTTAAGAAAATTTCGCTTGATTATACAAACATTACAAATGCCAAAGTACACTATCAATTATCCCCAGAAAAGCTACACGAGCTTTCTGTAGAAAATGATATGGGTAAAACAGCTTCTTCTGGAGCACTTGCAGTTAATACTGGAAAGTTCACGGGACGCTCACCATTAGATAGGTTTATTGTAAAAGATGATAAGACTGAAGATAAAGTATGGTGGGGTGATATCAACATACCTTTTAGTAGTGAAAACTTTGCCAAATTAAGAGATAAAGTTACAGACTACCTTTCTGGTAAAGAACTTTATGTACGTGATAGCTATGCATGTGCAGATAAAGAGTATAAACTTAACATAAGAGTAATTAATGAGTATCCATGGTCTAACATGTTTGCTTATAATATGTTTTTAAGGCCTACAAATGTAGAGCTTGAAAACTTCACACCTGAGTGGACTATTTTAAATGCACCAGGATTTCTTGCAGACCCTGAAGTAGACGGTACACGCCAGAGTAATTTTGCTATACTTTCTTTTACTGAGAAAACTATTATTATAGGTGGTACTGGATATACTGGAGAGATTAAGAAAGGTATTTTCTCAGCACTTAATTTTATTTTACCAGTTGAAAAAGAGACCCTACCTATGCACTGTAGTGCAAACGTGGGTGACGATGGTGAAACAGCCATTTTCTTCGGACTTTCTGGTACAGGAAAGACCACACTCTCTGCAGACCCAGAGCGTAAATTGATAGGTGATGATGAGCACGGCTGGACAAAAGAGAATACCATCTTCAACTTTGAAGGTGGTTGTTACGCAAAGGTGATTAATCTATCTCAAGAAAACGAGCCAGATATCTACAACGCTATCAAACCAGGAGCGATATTAGAAAACGTAATTTTAAATGAAAAGGGTGAAGTTGACTTTTCAGATACTTCAATTACTCAGAACACAAGAGTAAGTTACCCTATTCACCATATTGATAATATTAAAGAGCCTTCATTGGCTAAAAATCCTAAAAATGTATTCTTCCTAACGGCAGATGCTTTTGGGGTATTGCCTCCTATATCTAAGCTTACACCAGGTCAAGCTGCATACCACTTTATAAGTGGATATACTGCAAAGGTAGCGGGTACAGAAGCTGGAGTTACAGAACCTCAACCAAGTTTTTCAGCTTGTTTTGGAGCACCGTTTATGCCTTTGCATCCTACAAAATATGCAGAGATGTTAAGTGCAAAGATGAAAGAAACTGGTGTGAATGTTTGGTTAATCAACACAGGATGGACTGGAGGAGCTTACGGAACAGGACACCGTATGCCACTAAAATATACAAGAGCCATGATTTCTGCGGCATTAGAAGGCAAACTTCCTGAGGGAATGTCTAAAGAAGACTACCATATGCATTCTGTCTTTGGATTATACGAACCTAGAGAAGTACCCGGCGTTCCTAGCGAAGTATTAAGCTCAAGAAAGACTTGGAATAACGACGAAGGATATTATGCTACTGCAAATAAACTAGCAAAGGCTTTTAAGGATAACTTTAAAAAGTTTGAAAGCTACGCAAGTGATGAAATTCTTGCTGGTGCACCTATAAAAGGGTAATCTTTACATAATTTAAATTCACAAGCGACTTACACAATTGTAAGTCGCTTTTTTTTTGCTTTCGCGAAAGCGTTAATTTTCAAAAGATTTGTTCTTCTTTATTGCTTTAGCTTTTGATGTATTTCCAATGTAAACGCCAGTTAAAATAAGGAGCGTTGCTATAAATTGTAAAATAGTAAAATTCTCACCATCTACTAAGCCCCACATTACGGAGATAATGGGCATGAGATAAGTTACAGAAGATGCGAATACAGGATTACTTATCTGTACTAATTTATTGAACATCACTTTTGCAATTGCCGTCCCAAAGATGGAAAGAAGCACCACAAATCCAATCGATTTTTGTACACCTTCGTTTTCTACAATAGGCAACTCAAAAAAGTCTGACAGTATTAATATTAAGATCGCTGGGATAATTAAGAAAACAAAGTTTCCTGCCGCTATCGCAATAGCGCTCACCTCTTGTAAGTAACGTTTAATAATATTTACATTGAGTGCATACAACGAAGCTGCAAAAATCACTAAAGATGCATACCAGTAATTTTGATCCTCATTTACTTGTGCTCCTATGTAAATTAAAGCGGCAGATCCTATTAAGCCAATAATTACTCCAAGAAATTGTTGCTTCATAAATTTTGCGCCGAATAACATTATTCCAAAAATAAAAGCTAGTAATGGCACACTTGAGTTGAGAATTCCCACTACGGCACTATCTATTTCAGTTTCGGCAAACGCAAATAGGAACACGGGAACACCTGTCCCTAAAACTGCAGATATGCCTATCCACTTCCACGCTATTTTCTGAATGCCTTTAAGACTTCTCCAACCAAAAACTAATAATAGTAAAGCTGAAAATAGTATACGTAAAGCTCCTAGTTGTAAAGCGGAAAGCCCTATGAGTCCTTTTTTAATAAGTATGAATGAGCTACCCCAAATTATGGATAACACGACAAGGTAAATCCACTTTAGTGACTTGTTTGGCATCTTAAAAATTTAAGTGGCAAATTTCGACAATTAAGTTTCAAGAAGTTTTGAGCGACCCTGTTATTTAAAAAAAATTAAAAAAGAATTATTTAAATATGATCGTATTAAAAAAAGGAAGCTATCTTTGCGCCGTCTCAAAGGGGTGCTTTTGTAGTAATTATAAAAGCTGAGATTATACCCATTGAACCTAGAACAGATAATGCTGTTTAGGAATTTAGAGATTCTATAAAATACGTGTGCCTAGGAATACTTTTATAGAATTTTTATTTTGAGAACTGCTTTTGTGAGCTATATGCTTTCGCGAAAGCTAAATCCTCTTCAATACACTCGTTCTATACGAGTAGGTACTTTTATTAATCATAGAATATTTGCCCTTTGTATTCGTAACTAAATTTACGGATGAAAAAGATCCTATTTACAACAATGGCAGTGATTTATACTGCATTTTCTTTTGGGCAGACATTTACTGTTTCTGGAAAAATAACAGAAGGAACTTCACCTATTGTAGGTGCAAATGTGTTAGTTAAAGAAACCACTACTGGTGTGATTTCAGATTTTAATGGGCACTATAGTATTGCTCTTGAACAGGGCAGCTATATATTAGTTTTTAGTTATGCATCACAAGCTATTGAGAAATCAATTCTTCTTGATAAAAATACCACACTTAATATCAATCTTTCAGAGAGTCCACTAGCACTTGACGAGGTTCTTGTAAGTGCCGTAAGAGTAGCTGCAGATTCACCTATTACGCACTCTAACCTTAACGCAGAAGATTTGGAAAAGCGTAATTTAGGGCAAGATCTTGCTACACAACTCAATTTTTTACCTGGCGTAGTAACTACCTCAGACGCTGGTGCTGGTATAGGGTATACGGGCTTTAGAGTACGTGGCACTGGAAATCAAGGCATTAATGTAACTATTAATGGCATACCATATAACGATTCAGAAAGTCTGACTACTTTTTTTGTAAACCTTCAGGACTTCACTTCTTCTGTAGAGAATTTACAATTACAACGTGGTGTTGGATCTTCTACAAACGGTTCTGGGGCTTTTGGTGCGAGTTTAAATATCCTCACAGATGCAATTTCTCAAGATGCTTATGGTGAGACTTCGCATTCATTTGGCTCTTTCAATACTAGACGTCATAATGTGAAATTTAGTACAGGTTTACTTAATGACCATATTGAAGTTTCTGGTCGCATCTCACAAATTAAATCTGACGGGTACATAGATAGAGCAAGCTCAGATCTTAAATCTTACTTTTTACAAGCAGCCTATAAAGATGATAACACTTTAATAAAAGCGATCAATTTTGCTGGTTCTGAGGTGACGTATCAGTCTTGGTATGGATTTGAAGAAACAAGTCTCAATTTTATAGGGGCAAACACAAATATTGACGCAAACAGAACCTTTAATATCGCTGGTGTACAACTCGATAATAGTGGTAACATCACTGGGTTTCATAACAATCAGGTAGATGATTATAAACAGGATCATTACCAGCTTCACTGGAACCAAAAATATGATGCCAACTGGAGCTCTACCGCTAGTTTTAATTATACGTACGGTCGTGGATTTTTTGAAGAGTACATTGATGACTATTACGAGCAGAATTATAATTTTGGCAATGAGAGTACACTCGCCTTCTATGGGATTTCACCACAATCAATCGGTGGCGAAACTATAGAGACTTCAGATATTATACGCCGTCGCTGGTTAGACAACGATTTTTTTGTAGCAAATGCTTCGGTAAACTATAGGGATAATCAGTTTGACATTACGGGTGGTTTACTAGGTAGTATCTATCGCGGAGACCATTTTGGTGAAGTAATATGGGCTCGTTTTGCGGGAGACTCAGAGCTGGGAGATCGCTATTATTTTGGAACGGGTGATAAAGATGAGGTTTCCGCTTTCGCGAAAGCGAACTTCAGATTAGACGATACATGGCAGTTTTATGTGGATTTACAAGGTCGTTTTATTTCTTACGAAACACAGGGTCTTAACTCTGACGTAGAAGAATTTTTAGTAGATGAAAGCTATGCGTTTTTTAATCCAAAGTTTGGGGTAAGTTATAAAGTAAGTCCAAAAAGTCAATTCTATGCGTCGTATGCACGTGCAAATCGGGAACCGAATCGTGGAGATTTTGAGGACGGATCACCGCGTGCAGAAAAGCTAAATGATTTTGAGCTAGGATGGAGATTTAAAAGTGCTCAAGTCGTAGTAAATGTGAATGGCTATTTTATGGATTATGACGGACAACTAGTCCCTACAGGTGCGCTAGATAACTCTGGTGCTCCTATACGAGTAAATAGTAATAGCTATAGAGCTGGGATTGAAGTAGATGCTGCTATTGAAATCTCTCAAAAATTAATGTTACAACCAAATCTAGCTTTAAGTAGTAATAAAAATAGAGACTTTCTATTTGATCTAGATGGAGCAATTACAAACTTAGGAAACACAAATATCTCTTATTCACCTAAAGTAGTAGCTAGTAATATGCTTACGTATACTCCAATAAATAATCTGAGTTTAGGGTTGTTGTCAAAATATGTTGGAGAACAGTACATGGGTAATATTGATAGCGAGTTATCTAAGCTAGATGCATACTTTTTGAATGATCTAAGCATACAATATGAACTCAACAATATACCGGTGTTTAATTCTATCGTTTTTAATGCGCTAGTAAACAATATCTTTGATAAAGAGTATATCTCTAATGGATATTTCTTTACGTATAATGATGATTTTTCTGTACCCGGAGAGGTTACTACTATAGAAGGTGTGGGTTACTATCCTCAAGCGGGAATTAATTTCCTTATGGGTGCAACCCTTAAGTTTTAAATACTATAGTTAGAAATTAGGGGGCTAGCTATAGGTTTTTAAGAGCCGTCCTTTGGGACGGCTTTTTTAATTAAAGACAGTTATGGTGCTTCCAGAGATACTCACTCTATAAGGCAATAGTGTATATTGTAAAACCTCTCCGTTAGATTGACCAGTAAAGAGGTTGTAGTTGTGTTCTTCACAAGCACAAACTACATTTATACCATCAATTGTCATTTGAGAACAATCATTAGGAGCATGGTTAGGGTCTGAGGCTTCCCAAGCAATAATACCACTCCCTGTGTTTATTACAAAAAAACCTCTTATCCCCCCATTTGCAACATAAATAGGGCTGCTAGGGATTTCTAGATCTAGAACTTGAATTGGTCCTAATTGTGTTGAAAAATTAATGTCGAGTAAGAAAGGGTTTCGTTGATTATCATCATCTGTAGTAGAACAGCTTGAAGTAAGTAATATAACAATAGTGAGAAGACAGAAAGTACGCATTAGTTAATATTTAAAACTTTAACAAGAACATTTGGGGTCATTAATATTGCTGCAAGGTACTATAAAACGGAACAGCTTTTAAAATATTTCGTATCTTCGTTATTACTGTCCCGATAAGGGATTTTTTTGTGTTTAAAAAAATATTAGGCACCCACAAAACTATTACTTACATAAAACCAAAGCTATTATGAGCCAGGTAAACTACTATACTCCAGAAGGATTACAAAAACTTAAAGACGAATTGAATCACTTGAGAGATGTGGAGCGTCCAAAAGCTTCACAAGATATTGCAGATGCCCGTGATAAAGGGGATCTTTCTGAAAATGCAGAATATGACGCTGCAAAAGAAGCACAAGGCATGCTAGAAATGCGTATTGCAAAGCTTGAAGCCTTAGCCTCAAATGCTCGTATTATAGATGAGTCTCAATTAGACACCTCTAAAGTTCTTGTACACTCAACTGTTAAGATTAAAAATCAACTTAACGGTATGGAGATGACCTATAAATTAGTAGCACAGAACGAGGCTGATATTAAAAAGGGGCTTATTTCTGTAGATTCTCCTATAGGGAAAGGTTTACTAGGGAAAGAAGTAGGTGATGTTGCAGAAATTCAAGTACCCAGTGGTATTATGAAGTTTGATATTGTCTCTATAACAAGAGACTAGGACATCTGAGTTTTCGGTACTATTTATCATTTACCTTTACGTATGGGATAAAACACTCTATCAACTCTTAATTAAAATCACAAACTTTATGAGCTCCATATTTACAAAAATCATCAACAGAGAAATTCCAGGCCATATTGTAGCTGAGGATGAGAAGCACATCGCTATTTTAGATGTGAATCCAAATGCAAAAGGTCACACGCTTTGCATCCCAAAAAGGGAGGTAAATAAATTATTTGATCTAGAAGAGAATGAATATTTAGACCTTATGATTTTCTCTCGTAAAGTAGCTAAGGCACTTAAAAAAACAATTACTTGTAAACGGATTGGCGTTAGCGTTATAGGTCTAGAAGTGCCTCATGTACATGTGCATTTAATTCCTTTACAAGATATGGAGGATATACGATTTATGAATAAAGTAAAGATGAGTGGTGAAGAGTTTGAGATGCTTGTAGATGAGATAAAAGTTTACATTAACGATTAACAACCAAATATATCAAAATTGAAAGAATTGCTATTCCAAATAAAATAAGGATAAAAGCAAGTGGCTTCCACTTATTGTAAACCACTTTCTCAGCTCGCTTGAGATGGTACTCATACACCCGTTCTATATCATCTGTCCATTTTACAGGATAGATGGTGTCTGTACATAATTTACAATACAATTCTTCTCTTACAACAGGCGTCGCTTGCTTACGCCATAAGGTATCTTTCCATTCTTGCTTAAAACTAAGCTCCAGACCTGAAGTACTGAAACACTGAGGGCAATTGCACTGTAATGGCGCTGTATAAAATGTGATTAGGGATGTAGGCATAGCAGTCTAACGACAAAATTATTAACCTATTGCCCTAGCTTATAATTCTTAATACTGGATGATATACACAACTAATCGGGCTCTGTTACGTACTCTTTAAGCTTTCGCGAAAGCGTACCGGGCTTATAAAAAAAATGTTTTGTTGTAGACTTTTAGAACTCTCATAAATCACTAGAATCTAACAATCACCACCGCCATAAAATGGTATAGCGTCCAGTATGAAATATCGCCTCTACTCTTCTGCAAGTCTTAGGGAGATTTGCATGGTTGTGCCTTTATCTATATCAGATTGTAAGACTTTTATGCGACCATCATGATACTCTTCCATAATACGCCGTGCAAGTGAAAGACCTAAGCCCCAACCACGTTTTTTTGTGGTATAGCCTGGTTCAAAAATGCGGTTATATTTTGACTTTGGAATTCCTTTACCAGTATCTGCTATATTGATTTTTGCATAACGTGTATCACGAGTGATTGTGATCGTTAAGGACCCCTTACCCTTCATCGCATCTATTGCGTTCTTTACAAGGTTTTCAAATGTCCAGCCATACAACTCTTTGTTGAGCATTACAGGTAATTGTCCTTGAGGTACATCAAGATGAAAATGTATTAATTTTGCACTACGTTTACTCAAGTAATCATAAGCTTCTTTGGTTTCAGAGATAATATCGACCTTTTCTAAATCTGGGATAGAGCCAATTTTACTAAAGCGATTTGTTATCGTCTCTAATCTATTGATGTCCTTAGTCATCTCCTTAATATAATCTGGATCAACATCTTCTGTTTTTAGTATTTCTGTCCATCCTACAAGTGAACTCAGTGGCGTTCCTATTTGATGTGCTGTTTCTTTGGCCATACCAGCCCAAAGTAAACTTTGAGAGCCTTGCTTTGAAGTTTGATAATAGAAATAGATAAGCGCTATAAAGAGTATTACAATAACAATAAGAGCAATAGGGAAGTATTTTATTTGATTAAGTGTGGCAGAGTTTCCATAATACAAAATCTGGCTATCCACCCCATCATAGCCTATAGTTATAGGTTTATTTACTAAGGCAAACTCTTCTGCCATGACTAAAAAGTCTGCGTGGTCTAACGTTTCAGAAGACGGGATATTTGTAGCCGTATATGTATCATCCTCTAAATTGTATAGGAGGATAGGTATAGATTTATTTTCTGAAATAATAAATAACTGCAGCCCTGTTAATTCATTAAAAAGAATGCGTGCATCTTTATCTATAGGGTTTGGGTTTACCTCACTTGTATTTGCAAAAGCTCTTATAGAAGCTGCATAAATTTCCATTTTAGAGCGCTCTGCTTCCTTGAGTTGATCAAAGAATAAGGATACATTCCACAAGATAAGTGTGGTAATAATCAAGGAGGCGATAATAATAAACCATCTTGCAATTTGTGGCCTTGCGCTGAAATTCATTAATTCATTTATTTATGCTAAAGATAAGGGAGAAATTAAACACTAGCTACTTCATAAAAATGTATAGTAAACGTAGATCAATTGCTTTTAATTTCTACCATCCTCATTAGGATACAATGACGGTAGTGGATCACTTTGCCAAAATTCTTTGCTGTCTACATCCATTATGGAAACCCTCCCTTTAAAAGCTGCACCAGTATCAACATTCCAGACGTTTGCCATTTGTACAGGTGTCGTTTTATGAATTCTCGTTGTGGGTGTATGCCCTATAAATATTTCAGAGAAGAGCAGTAGCCTTTTAGGATATAACAGATCTTTAGGATTAAAATCTTCACGCATCGCACATACCATTTCCCATAGCGTCCTGTCCCAATAAAAAACAGTACAGTGCCACTCATGCTCAGGACCATTAAGATTTTGAAACCCTGCGTGACAAAACATTCTGTTTTTGGAATCTATGTAGTAATCTTTAAAGGTTTTGTAAAAAGCTATATGTGCATCTATTTCCCTTTCTGATCGCGATTTATAGGAGTCTATTGTGCTTTGTCCCCCATGCTGCATCCATTTAGGTGACATCGCTCTGCCTTCTAACCATTGTTGTACAAGGTCATCGTGGTTACCTCGTATAAGCGTCGTTTTTTGTTTGAGAGAAAGCGCTATCAAAAAATCAATGACCGCTGCACTCTCGCTCCATCCATCTACATAATCTCCTAAGAATATAAGATGATCCTCTACAGAGACACTAGCTCTCTCTAAGACTTGTTCTAAGGCTCTTAGTCCTCCGTGTATATCTCCTATAACTAATGTGCGCATTAAAATTTGTTTCGTTTTAAAATTTTCAAATTAAGCCTTTATAATTCTTGTAAAGTGACAACTACTCATACCTTACCTTTCTTAAAATTCGCATTGTTTCTCGGTATCTATTATAAATACCTCCACTAAATTTTTTTAAGTATGGCTTTATTTCTTCAAGTTTTTGAAGAGCACTATCAAATCCATTTAAGTAACAAATAAGGTATGTATTAGAAACATTGTACAAATCTTTCCACTCGCCTTGGTTAAGTTCTATATTACGTTTCAGCTTATAAAAAATCACATTATTATTATTAAAAATATGATAGAGCGTTTTTTTATGAACTTTAGGTGGTTTAAAAAGAAGTTGTGTATCGATGGAGTAGGTTCCGCTTTCGCGAAAGCGAATTACCACCTCTTCTAATGGATAATATTTGAATTGTTCTTGAATACCTAAATGAACATACTCTACAATTTTAAAAACATCATCAGTATACGTTATAGAGATTTCATCAAGTGCTGAGTAGAATAGGGTTACTTGCTCATTTATAAGCTCTATGTCTACTCGTGAATAGTACGTCTCTCCTTTTACAACTTTCTTATTACCTGCCCAGCATACCACAAATAGCTCTTTAAATACATGGTAAGTACTTTCCATGTCACGATGCCTAAGATTTATAAAATCCATTACCCCATCTAGGGTGAGCTTTATATTATTTTGCGCGTGATTCTCTATGCTAGTAACGATTGTACTATTTACATCTACAATGTCACTTTTAAATGTTTTAGGCATAGACATGCTCCCATCGCGGTAAAAAACAGTTCCTCCCCAATATTTCCAAATATTACGTCTAAGAGAGGTTAATTTGTTTTGTGCTCTTATGGTTACAAGTCCCACCACCTTATCTAAAGGGAGGTTAGGGAAAGGAATATTCTCATAAGAGATAATAGGCGGGTTTGTAAGGTAAGCGTTAATTAGATTTTGCAGTTTACTATCATCAAAAAATGGAACACCTACGATTGCATTTTCACCATCATCTACACCAATTACGATATATGAGTTGTTTTTTGGATTACTATTAGAGAGTGCACAAATATGTTTTAAGAATTTAGCTTTACCTTCTTTTGTGCTAATATCAACTTTACGTTTCTTGTCATAAAAACTGTTCTCATCATTATGAGCAAGGAGATTTTTTACAAGAAGTCGTTTGTTAATCATCTAGTACTATAAAGCTTTACTTACTTATACTTTTAATTTTTATTCACGACTGTAGAAGAAGCTTGTGCTGTACTTAATACCATTAAGTCTGCTATATTTACGTGGTACGGACGAGAGACAACAAAGTGTATAATATCTGCGATATCTTCTGGTTGTAAACAGTCAAATCCTTTATAAACAGTATCTGCTCTTTTTTCATCTCCCTTAAAGCGTATATTACTAAAATTGGTTTCTACCATTCCTGGATTTACAGCTCCTACTTTTATATTATGCATATTCAGATCGAGGCGCATTCCTTGAGTAATAGCATCAACCGCATACTTACTTCCACAATATACATTTCCGTTGGGATACACTTCTTTACCTGCGGTAGACCCTATATTAATAATGTGACCTTTCTTACGAGTGATCATTTGTGGAATAATTGCTTTGCTTACGTAAAGTAATCCTTTTACATTTATGTCTAACATGGCATCCCAATCTTCAACATTTCCATCTTCTATAGGATCTAGTCCGTGAGCATTACCTGCGTTATTTATCAGGATATCTATTTGGTTCAATTCAATAGGTATGATTGAAATTGCACGCTGGACATCCTCATTAGACCGCACATCAAAATCAAGTGTATATACGTTGACCCTTGTGGATAGTTCCATTTTAAGTTCCTCTAATGCTGCTACTCGTCTACCACATAAAACTAAGTCTATACCCTCTGCCGCAAAACGCTTAGCTGTGGCTTTGCCTATGCCGCTTGTGGCTCCTGTTATTAATGCTCTCATTTTAAAAAATATCTTTTTTTAAAAGTAGCTTTTTATCTCTACACTAGAAAGTTAAGATAAACTTAGGGCCCGGGTTAAAATTTGTTAAGTCCAAAACTCAATCTCTAGCGTATATTAATTTTAAACCCCAAATAAATTAATAAACTCAAATTATGAAAACTTATTTAAGACTAGCACTTTTAAGTGTATTAACATTAGGATTTATTTCATGTGGAGATGATGACAGTTCAGACAACGGAACAGCAAGAATGGCTGTAAGGCTTACAGATGCTCCTGGAGATTATGATGCAGTAAACATCGATGTAGAAAATGTAGTAATAAAGTATAATGGTGACGTGGAAGATGAAGATGATGTAATGATAGGTTCTGACGTAAATGCTGGAATATATGACCTACTTGAACTTACAGGAGGAGCAAATGTATTGCTTGTAGATGATCAGGTAGATGCTGGACGACTTAGCCAGATTAGATTAATCTTAGCAGAAAACAACACAATAGTTGTAGATGGGGAAACTTTTCCACTAGCTACACCAAGTGCACAACAGAGTGGCCTTAAAGTTCAAGTAAATGAAACTTTAGAGGATGGTGTTTTTTATGAGTTCTTATTAGATTTTGATGTAGATGAATCTGTAGTACAAGAAGTAAATGGTGGTTATTCTTTAAAGCCAGTTATCCGTGCTAGTGTAGAAGCTAGATCTGGAGCAATCTCAGGTACTGTTTTACCATTAGGTTTCTTAACTGAGGTAACTGCATCTAATGGAACTACAGAAATTACTGCATTTACTAATGATGCAGGTGAATTTGTACTTGCTGGTGTTCCAGAAGGAACTTATACACTAACTTATGAAATGGATGCAGCTGCTGGATTTGAAGTAGGGACAGTATCAGATGTAAATGTTGAAACTGGTGTTGTAACAACTGTAGATGCTTTTACTTTCCAATAAAAGAATTTTTTAAAAATATAAAAGCGGGTTATGAGAAGTCATAACCCGCTTTTTTTCATAGTAACTAAGCCACTTCGTGCCCCGTACTAGCTTCAAGCATTGCAAACCAATCTTGTAATTCTAATTGGATACTTTGTGCCTCGATTGCCTTTTCAATCCTATCAAAATTAGTAGTTCCAATAACAGGGTGTATCCCTGCTGGATGCTTAAGTAACCAAGCTATTAAAAGTTGATCTGTCGTCGCACTGTATTTATTTGACAAAGTACTAAGCACCTCAGAGATTCGTTCGTTTTGCGGAGTATCTTCCTTAAAAAAACTTCCTAAAGGACTCCAGCTCATAGGGATCACATTATTTGAGATGCAATAATCTAATGTTCCATCAGTAAGTGACTCTGTAGAGGTGAGTGATATTTCAATTTGATTTGAAGCAACCTCCGTTTTACATCTCAACATATCAACTTGATCGTTCGTAAAATTTGACACCCCGAAGTCTTTTATTTTCCCACTACTTTTTAAAGCCTCTACGGCTTCTGCAATTTCTGCAGGATTCATCAATGGGCTAGGTCTGTGTAATAAGAAAAGATCTAGATAATCTGCCCTAAGTTCTTTTAAAGATCGCTCAGCACTAGAAATAATATATTCTTTAGTGTACTGATAATGTTTTACTACATTTTCTGGCCTGTGAGCACCCTTCATTTGAATACCACATTTACTTATAATTTGTATCTGTTCTCTTGCGATGTTCGCTTTCGCGAAAGCATAACCCCACTCTCCTTCTGTAGTATAATCTCCGTAAATATCAGCGTGGTCAAATGTAGTAAGACCCTGCTCAACACAATGATGTATAGATTCTACCATCTGTGACGTATTTAATTTTTTACCCCACACCCCCCAAGTCATACAACCTTGAATAATTTTTGAATATTTTTGTGACATTTTTTATTTTCGTTTTTCCTAAATTCAATCTAACTAAAGCTACAGAAATACACGGAAAGCCCTTTTACTTCCTCAATTTTTAACCAAATGTTAACAAGAATTATAGGAATAAAATTAGACTTTGCAACGTTTAGAAAGTCCTATACTCAGAATTTATAATTATGGAAGAAAATACGAGCACGATTGACATAGGTGCAATCAATGAAAAGATAGAACGTGAAAGTGCTTTTGTAGATCTACTTACCCAAGAAATGGGGAAAGTAATCGTAGGTCAAAAGTATATGGTAGAAAGGCTACTTATTGGTCTTTTAGGTCGAGGTCATATCCTACTAGAAGGAGTGCCAGGGCTTGCAAAGACGCTAGCTATTAATACACTTTCTCAAGCAGTACAAGGTTCATTCTCTCGTATACAATTTACTCCAGATTTATTACCTGCAGATGTGGTGGGGACATTAATTTACAACATGAAGGTCAATGACTTCAGCATCAAGAAGGGTCCTATTTTTGCAAATTTTGTGCTTGCAGATGAGATTAACCGTGCCCCTGCAAAAGTGCAATCTGCGCTGCTGGAAGCCATGCAAGAAAAACAAGTTACTATAGGTGATGAAACGTTCGTATTGGACAAGCCATTTCTAGTAATGGCTACTCAAAACCCTGTAGAACAAGAAGGTACATATCCGCTGCCTGAGGCACAAGTAGATCGTTTTATGTTAAAAACGGTTATTGATTATCCTACGCTAGAGGATGAGCAGTTAATCATTAGAGCAAACTTAAAAGGTGCTTTTGAAAAGATTAACCCTGTTGTAACTGTAGCACAAATTTTACGCGCACAAGAAGCCGTAAAAGAAGTGTACATGGATGAGAAAATCGAGAAGTACATTCTTGATATCATCTTTGCAACACGATATCCAGAAAACTATGGTCTAGCAGACTTGAAACCGCTCATAAATTTTGGAGCCTCTCCTCGTGGTAGTATTAATCTTGCTACTGCAGCAAAGTGTTATGCGTTTATTAAGCGTCGTGGTTATGTAATCCCAGAAGACGTGCGTGCTGTAGTACACGATATTTTACGTCACCGAATTGGAATAACTTATGAAGCAGAGGCAGAAAATGTTACTTCTGTAGATATTATTGATAAGATTGTAAATCAGATTGAAGTACCGTAAATAGGATTAAAAATATGTGATATTGACAGCGAGACTTGCTTGTAAATTGTCGCCTGAGACTGCAAACTTAAAAGATGAATACTAAGGAACTACTTAAAAAAGTACGAAAAATAGAGATTAAGACGCGTAGGTTGTCTGATCACATTTTTGGCGGTGAATACCACTCTACATTTAAGGGTCGTGGTATGACTTTTTCTGAAGTGAGACAATATCAATTTGGCGACGATGTACGTAATATAGATTGGAATGTTACTGCGAGATACAGCGAACCTTATATTAAAGTCTTTGAAGAAGAACGAGAACTCACCATGATGCTCGTGGCAGATGTTTCTGGTTCTGAATTTTTTGGAACAGATAAGCAATTTAAAAATGAGATTGTAACAGAAATTGCTGCAACACTGGCCTTTAGTGCTATGCAAAACAATGATAAAATTGGTCTCATTTTATTTACAGATGAAATTGAACTCTTTATCCCTCCAAAAAAAGGAAAATACCACGTTTTGAGAATCATACGTGAACTCCTAGAGTTTCAGCCAAGATCAAAAAAAACAGACCTTTCTCAAGCTATTAAATTCTTGAGTAGCGTCATGAAAAAGAAAGCGATTGTTTTTGTGCTTTCAGATTTTATTACAGATGGTTATGAGCAAACTATAAAAATTGCTGCGAACAAACACGATATTACGGGAATACGTATCTATGACCAGAGAGAAGAGAACATCCCTAGCTTGGGAATGGTACAAATGGAGGATGAAGAAAGTGGCGAATTAATGCTTGTAAATACAAGTTCAAGAAAAGTACGTTCAGATTATGCTTCTTACTATAATGATAGAGTATCTTATTTTAAAGATACCTTTCGTCGTAGTGGAGCTGGTGTGATAGATGTGAGAACGGATGAAAGCTATGTAAAAAAATTATTGGGATATTTTAAAAGAAGAGGTTAATAGAGTACTATTTTAGAAATTAAGAGCACTGTATATACAATAAATGATTAAAGAATTTTTTTATATCAACAAGGTCTATTACAAAACGCAAGCACTCCTGTGCTTTCTATTTTTTTTATCAGCTATTTTTTTCCAAACTAGCGCGCAAGAAAATGAGGTTAGAGCAACTATTGATTCTACTTCCATATTAATTGGGCAGCAAATCAACTATAAGGTAGAAGTACTCGCAAATCAAGGAGAGTCCGTTGTGTTTCCAGAAGGCCAAACTTTCACTCCACTAGAGGTGATTGAAAGCTATACCGTAGATACAGCAAATGCTGCATCTACAAAGATGAAACTCGTTAAAAAATACGGGCTTACACAGTTTGACAGTGGTAGGTACATAATACCTAGGCAAAAGATAATTATAGGTACACGCACAGTTGAGACAGATAGTTTTTTAGTAGCAGTTAATAATGTTGTCTTAGATACCGTAAATCAAGGCCTATATGATATAAAACCTATTATTAATTTACCCAAAGACTATAGCAATTGGTGGAAATATCTACTTTATATAATTCCTGTTACTCTAGCTATTGTCATATTCTTATGGTGGTTGCTTCACCGCAATAAGAAAAGAAAAGAAGCAGAAAAATATATCCCTCCTTACGAGCAAGCCATTGCAAGCTTGCAAGCGCTGGATCAAAAGGATTACATAGTAACAGGAAAATACAAAGAATATTATTCTGAACTTACAGATACAGTACGACGTTATTATAACGAAAAAGTATATGATCGTTCACTTGAGAGTACTACAGATGAGCTTTTAGAAAGATTACAATTAGAGCGCGATTCTGGAAATATTGATTTTAACCCTCAAACAATTACTAGAATAAAAGACATTTTTAAGCGTGCAGATTTAATAAAATTTGCCCGTGTTAATCCTCCAGAGGGAAAAGCTCAAGCAGACAGGCATGTAGTAGAAGAAATAGTAAAGGAGACTAAAGATGCACTACCTGCTCCTACAGTAGAGGAGTTAATGAAACAAGAAGACTATAGAGAATCGCTTTCGCGAAAGCGTACTCGTAAACTCTGGTTGTCTGGAATAGGAGGTGTACTTGCTATATTGTTACTTGCAACGGGCGTCGCTATTGGCATAAAAGGACTTAGTGAAGTGCAAGATTTTGTGTTTGGGAATATGACAAGAGAACTCTCAGAAGGGACTTGGATCACCAGTGAATATGGGTCTCCTTCTATGGTTATAAGTACGCCCAAAGTGCTTGAAAGAAAAAAAGTAAATATTCCTGAGGATGCTAGTCAAAATGTAGAAGCTAACTCATTTGTATGGATAAGTGACCCAAATAGGTCATTTACCGTTGCACTTTTCCAAACAAGTTATCCCAAGGATACAAAAGCTGCACCAGAGCCGATAATAGATGTAAGGCTAAAATATTTTGAAGAAGATGGTACTCAGTTTTCAATTGTAAAGAATGAAAAATTTGAAACTACTAATGGTGGCGAAGGAGTAAAAGTATTTGGTACAGGAAAGACGTTTGCAAACACAGAAAAAGAAACAGATATTGAATACGCGCTATTAGTATTTGTAGCAGAAAATACTACTCAAGAACTATTCTTGAGATGGCATGAAAATGATGAGTACAGCACGAAAATTGCAAACCGTATTTTACAAAGTGTAGAGGTACAAGCGGCACAACAAGATCAAGAAAAAGAATAATGCTGAGTAATTTTGAATTTACAAATCCTGAGTTTTTCTGGTTACTACTTTCGTTACCAGTAGCCGTAGCTTGGTATTTATGGAGATACAATAAACAGACGCCAGCTGTTAAAATTTCTAGTACAAAAGGGTTTAAAAAGAATGCTAGTATCTTACCTAAGCTCCGCCCTATACTTTTTATACTAAGACTGGCGTGCCTTGCATTAATTATTACGGCATTGGCAAAACCCCGTAATGTTGAGGTGTCTACAAAGACAAAAACCACAAAAGGTATTGATATCGTCATCGCAATAGACGTTTCTGCAAGTATGCTTGCAAAAGACTTAAAGCCTAATAGGTTAGAAGCATTAAAAACTGTTGCAGCACAATTTATTAATGGAAGACCCAACGATCGTATAGGAATTGTAGAGTATGCTGGCGAGAGTTTTACAAAAACGCCTATTACTAGTGATAAAAGTATTGTGTTAAGCGCACTAAAATCTATTGAATATAACAATATTATTGAGGGCGGTACAGCTATAGGAATGGGGCTTGCAACAGGTGTAAACCGGTTAAAAGACAGTAAAGCACTTAGTAAGGTTATTATTTTAATGACGGACGGTGAGAATAATGCAGGTCAAATTGATCCACGTATCGCAGCAGAACTTTCACAAGAATTTGGCATAAAGGTGTATACTATTGGAATGGGTACAAACGGTACTGCACTTTCTCCTTATGCTTTAAATGCAAATGGAAGCTTTGTCTACGAAAATATTAAAGTTACTATTGATGAAGAGCTTTTAAAAGAAATTGCCGCAACTACTGGAGGCAAGTATTTTAGAGCAACAGATAATGAAAAGCTTAAAGAAATCTATAATGAGATTGACAAACTAGAGCGTACAGATGTAGAAGAGTTTAAGTATACAAATTATGAAGAAAAATTTAGACCTCTTGTATTACTTGCAGGTTTATTACTCCTCATCGAGTTGCTTTTAAAATATACTGTGTTTAGGAGTTTTGTATAATACGCTTTCGCGAAAGCATATCACCGTTAAAAAAGAAATATCTAGATGTATATACTAGAAGAAAAAATATGGTTTTGGCTATTGTTGGTTATTCCAGCAATAATTCTGCTATACACAGGCGTAGTCATCTGGCAACGCCAGGCCCAAAAGAAATTTGCAGATAGTGTTTTACTTAAAAAATTAAGTCCTGACAAATCCTATTTTAAGCCTATTTTGAAGATAACTATCACCTGTCTTGCTATTTTCTTTTTAGTATTTGCTTTAGTGAATCCCAAAGTGGGCACAAAATTAGAAACTGTTAAGCGTGAAGGGGTAGATGTGGTGTTTGCTATAGACGTCTCAAAATCTATGCTGGCAGAAGATATCGCACCTAACCGCATAGAAAAATCTAAACAACTCGTCACACAAATTATAAATAATCTAGGCAGTGATCGTGTGGGTATAATTGCATATGCAGGAAGTGCATACCCTCAGTTGCCTATTACTACAGATTATAGTGGTGCAAAACTTTTTTTAAGCCAAATGAGTACAGATATGCTATCCAGTCAAGGTACCGCTATCTCTGAGGCTATAGAGCTTGCAAAAACGTATTATAATGATGAAGAACAAACTAATAGAGTATTATTTATTGTATCTGATGGTGAGGATCACGTTGGAGAATCTACTGATATTGCTGAGCAAGCAAGAGAAGAAGGTATTCAAATTTATACAATAGGTGTAGGTAAATTAGAGGGAGGACCCATACCGCTCAAGCGTAATGGAAGAATTGTGGGTTATAAAAAAAACCAAAATGGCGAGACTGTTATTACTCGCCTTGATGCACAAACATTAAGAGACATTGCTGCTGAGGCAAATGGAGAATATATCGATGGCAGTAGCACAGCTGCTGTTGTAGAAACGGTACAGAATTTGCTCAATGGTATGGACAAGAAAGAGTTTGAAGCAAAGCAGTTTGCAGATTTTAAAGACCGCTTTCAATGGTTTCTAGCCGCTGGTTTACTGTTATTATTTTTAGACATATTCTTACTTGACAAAAAAACAAATTGGTTGAAAAAGTTGAACTTATTTAATGAACAATAACCGATGAAAAAGTTATTTCTAATGGCAATTGCCACGCTTTCAATTTCGGCTATAGGTCAAACTAGAAAGGGACCTACAGTACCAGAAAACCCTAATCAAGAAAAATCTAGAGAACTTGTTATCGAAGGTACAGAGGCTTTAGTGAATCAAGAGGGAGGGGTACTTGATTTTGATGCTTTCGCGAAAGCGGAATCTAAACTTCGTACTGCTATAGCACTAACACCTGAGAGTGTACCTGCCACATATAATGCTGGTAACAATTATTACGTAAATAAAAAATGGAAAGAAAGTATAGCGGTGCTAGTAAAAGCTACAGAAGCTGCTCAAACCAAAAAAGAAAAGCACAAAGCTTTCCACAATCTAGGGAATGCTTTTTATCAGCAAGAAAATTGGGATGGTGCTGTAGAGGCCTATAAAAACGCACTACGCGCAGATCCTACAGATGAAGAAACACGCTATAACCTACAGATGGCAAAAAAAGAAAAAGACAAAAACGGTGGTGGTGGTGATGGTGGCAATGATGATAAGAGTGAAGAAAAAAAAGATAAAGGAGATAGCCAAGATAAAAACGAAAAGGACAATAAAGGAGACGGCGATAAAAAAGAGGGTGACGATGGCGATGAAGAAGAGACAGATGATGAAGGAAAGGATAAAAAGAAAGATGGCGAGCAGAAAGAAGATGATAAAGGAAAACCCAAAGAGCAAGATCAAAAGAAAGATGGTGGAGAAGGTGACAAAAAACAGCCACCACCACAACCTCAACAAGGTCAACTTTCTCCTCAAAGAGTGCAAAGTCTTTTAAAGGCGATGCAAGAGCAAGAACAAAAAACACAAGAAAAAATTAATGCACAAAAAGTTAAGGGAGCAAGAGTCAAAACTGAAAAAGACTGGTAGCTCACTTGTCTATTAAGACCACTAATTTTAAGAGATGAAAAAAGTATTTTTAATACTGTCTATATTATTACTAACTGTATCTACACTCTTTTCTCAAGATGTTGAATTTACAGCAAAAACTAATTTGAAAAAATTAGGATTAAATGAACGTCTTAGAGTTGAATTTTCAATGAATCAAGACGGTGACAACTTTACCCCACCTAGTTTTCAAGGCTTTACAGTGGTAGGTGGCCCTAGTCAGACTACAAGTAGACAATGGGTAAATGGAAAAAGTAGCTTTTCAAAATCATTTTCTTACTTTCTCAGTCCTAATGCTCAAGGAACAATTAGAATTGGTCCTGCTCAAATTACGGTAAATGGTGAAATCTACAAATCACAACCTATAGATATCACTGTTACTGGTGCTGTAGAAAAGCCTACAGACCCTAATGATGTCTCATTTATTGCAAAAGAAAATATACACTTAGTTGCAGAGATTTCTAAAGCTAGTCCCTTCGTAAATGAAGCCTTTACAGTCGTTTATAAATTATATGTTGCAGAGAGAACAAGTGTAAGTACCTGGCGAGAGACAGAATCTCCAAAATTTGCAGATTTCTGGAGTCAGAATATTGATGAGAAACAATTTAAGGTATACGAGGGAGAATATCAAGGTGAACCCTACCGCTATGTTATTTTACGTCGTACAGTGTTGTATCCTCAAAAAACAGGTAAACTTGAGATTGAACCCTTAGGTCTTAACGTTGCAGTAAGCGTTCCTACAAATAGGCGAGATATCTTTGGACGTACTCTTACAAAAAGCACAAATATTGCTGTAAAAGCACAGAAAAGAATCATCAATGTTAGACCACTTCCTCAACCAGGAAAACCAGATGATTTTACGGGTGCGGTAGGTGATTTTGATTTTGCGGTGAGAATTGATAAAAATGAGTTGGACGCTGGTGAGGCTTTAGAATTGACTGTAGAAGTACAAGGGCGTGGTAATTTGAAATTATTTGAACTTCCAGCGCCTAATTTACCTAGCTCTCTTGAGGTATACGAACCACAAAATGATGATAAAATACGTACAAACCTAGCAGGTATGAGTGGCGTTAAAAAACAGGTCTTTACGATTGTTCCTCAATTTAAAGGTTCCTACCCAATACCACCGCTCTCCTTTTCATATTTTAATCCTGCTACAGAAAAGTATGAGAGGCAGACGTCTAAAGGTTTAGTAATTGAAGTTAAAAATGGCCCTACTGCAGCGGTGGGAACTGTTTCTCAAAATGGAGACGTACAGAAACAAGCGGTCGTATCTTCTAATACTCAATTTCAATATATTAAAAACGATACTAACTTAAAGGCCATCACAAAAGAAAGATTTTTTAAATCAACACTGTTTTGGTCGCTTGCTATTACTCCTTTTTTAATGATACCACTAGCTATGCTGGTGCGTAAAAAACGAGAAGCTTATGTAAATGATGTCTCTGGTAATCGTATTCGTAAGGCAGATAAGCTTGCCCGTAAATACTTAAGTACTGCAAGGAAAAACTTAGGGAATCAAAAAGAGTTTTATATCGCTATGGAGCGAGCACTTCACAACTATCTAAAAGCAAAACTTACTATTACTACTAGCGAGATGTCAAAAGATCGTATCTCACGCTTGTTAAAGGAAAAAGATGTAGATGATGCTACTAGCATTGAATTTATAAGTTTGTTAGAGAGCTGTGAGTTTGCAAGATATACCCCATCAAGCAATACAGCCATGCAACAAGATTATGACAAGGCGGTTAGAGTAATCTCTCAATTAGACAAACAACTTTAAACTACTGTATAGCCATAGTACAAATGAAAGCATTTAAGGAAAAAAGCAGTATACAACAGATCATCACGATACTCATTCTTGTATCTACAGCATCTCTATATGCTCAAGCTCCCTCTCAAATTTTTGAAATGGGAAATGCACATTATGCAGAGGGAAGATATCAGGAAGCTATAGATACCTATCGTAAAATTTTAGATAGCGATCTAGAGAGTGCAGGTTTATATTACAACTTAGCAAATGCTCATTACAAACTGAATAATGTGGCTCCTAGCATTTATTATTATGAAAAAGCAAAACTACTGGATCCAACAGATAATGAGATAAACAACAATGCACAATTTGCTCAAAAGATGAAAATAGATGGCATTACGCCACTTCCAGAGAGTATCTTTAAAAAATGGCATAGTTCAATTCTAAATTTCTTAACTATCGATGGTTGGGCGTATACCACTGTGTTCTTTGTATTTCTTTTTGTAGTTCTATTTGTAAGTTATTATTTTGTCTCACAAAGCGCTACAAAACGGATTTTATTTCTGAGCTTCACTGTATCTTTAATAATCGCTGGTATAAGTTTAATGTTTGCGTATAACGCTTTCGCGAAAGCAGAAAAAGATAACCCAGCAATTGTTTTTGCCATAGAATCTCAAGTTAAGAGTGAGCCCAACCTTAGGAGTACAGATGCTTTTACGCTGCATGAGGGTACAAAAGTTATGATTCTTGACACCGTAAAAAATTGGAATCAGATACGGATCGCAGATGGTAAAACTGGCTGGATACAAGCGGCCGATGTCAAAAAACTATAAGTAAATTTATGACTCTCTTTAAGTATTGTTTACCTTTACTGTAGTACCATAAATTAATGATAAAGACTTTATCTCTTATTTCTTTCCTTTTATTTATGACAGCATCCATCTTGGGCCCGTCATACCTTTCCCTTTGTGATAATGGCACTGACATTGAGCATGTTCAAGATTTTGATGAGGAATCTAAGAAGGATTCAAAGAAAGAAATTGAAGAGGTTGAGAAATTTTTTGAAAAAAACACGAATTCTTCTTTTAATAAAATAGTTAAAGAGAATTCTTCAAATTTCTTTTATCAAGAAAAAGTTTATTCTTATTCACTGGTTGTAAAATCACCACCTCCAAAGCATTTTACTTAATTAACTAGTTTCATTGCCTTAACCTAAAGGCAACACTTTTATAGGTATCACAACTACTCACAAAATGATGTGAGTTTTAATTCAATAAATTATGTTTAAATATTTAAAAAACGACCTTCCGGCATCGGTTGTCGTATTTTTCGTCGCTTTACCCTTATGTTTAGGAATTGCATTAGCCAGTGGCGCACCTCTTTTTTCTGGCCTCATTGCGGGTATAGTAGGAGGTATAATCGTGGGCTTACTTAGTGGTTCTTCGGTAGGAGTAAGTGGTCCAGCTGCTGGACTTGCTGCAATAGTTCTAGTTGCCATCGATCAATTAGGCTTCAAAATTTTCTTATCTGCTGTAGTTATAGGTGGGATTATTCAGGTTTTATTTGGTGTGGCACGATTAGGGATTATTGGGTATTACTTCCCGAGTTCTGTAATCCGTGGTATGCTTACAGGAATAGGAATAATAATTATTCTAAAACAAATTCCTCACTTTTTAGGGGATGATGATGATCCAGAAGGGGATTTTGCCTTTTTTCAAGTAGATGGTGAGAATACATTTTCAGAAATCTTGAATGCCATCGGGGATCCGAGTATTGGACCCACAATAATTGGGTTGATATCACTTGCTATATTAATACTTTGGAGTAGTGTTTTATCAAAAAAAGGAAGATTCTTTGAGCTTGTACAAGGTCCATTAGTTGCTGTCGTTGTAGGAATTGTATACTACATTGTTACAAAGGGAACAGAATTTGGAATATCAACAGAGCACCTAGTGTCTCTTAGCGAGGATAGAGATACAACAGGTCTATTAACCCAATTTGTAACTCCAGATTTTAGTCAGGCATTTACACCTCCTGTACTTATTACAGCTTTTACAATTGCACTAGTAGCAAGTTTAGAAACACTTTTGTGTGTAGAGGCTACAGACAAGCTCGATCCAGAAAAAAGAGTAACTCCAACTAATCGTGAGCTACTTGCTCAAGGAACTGGAAATATAGTTTCTGGATTTATTGGAGGTTTACCTATAACACAGGTTATCGTAAGGTCATCTGCAAATATTCAGTCTGGCGGTAAAACAAAAGCAGCAGCAGTACTTCATGGCTTTTTACTTATACTTTCTGTGGCTGCAATTCCGTTTTTGCTACAAAAGATTCCATTATCAGTTCTTGCTGCAGTACTATTTATTGTTGGTTATAAACTTGCAAAACCTTCTACTTTTAAGGCGATGTGGGATGCAGGGTGGCAACAGTTTTTGCCGTTTATTGTTACGGTAGTAGGAATTGTGTTTACAGACTTACTTATTGGACTTGCTTTGGGACTGGGAGTAGGAATTGTCATTGTGCTATTCCGTAGTTATAAAAACTCTCATTTCCTACACAAAGAAAATGAAGATCCTACAGACGGTAAAATGAAAATGACACTTGCAGAAGAGGTTACTTTCTTCAACAAAGGGGCCATTTTAAAAGAACTCGATGCGCTTCCAGAAAATTCATACCTTGAACTGGATGTTAGAAAAACGAGATATCTAGATAATGATATCATTGAGATATTAGATGATTTTGCTTTCAAAGCAAAACAGCGAAACATTGATATCAAGCTTATATCTGAGAGAGGTGTCATAGAAAACCCTGAAAGTTATATAGAGTTTTTTAAGCTAAGACCTAAAAAGTCTAAAAAAATAAAAAATTAAACTGACTCAATCGTAAATTGATTGAGCTACTTAAAAATATAATTATGAAAACATTTAATAAAGAATCACAAGATGCAACCACACCCATGGATGCATTAAATTTATTGAAAGAAGGTAATAAAAGATTTGTATCAGCAAAAGCTGCAGATAGAGATCTACTTAACCAAATTAAAGACACAACAGGTGGTCAATGGCCGCATACTGTTGTTTTAAGCTGTATCGACTCTCGTGTGCCTGCAGAAATTGTTTTTGATCAAGGTATTGGAGATATTTTTAGCGCAAGAGTTGCTGGAAATATCGTTAATGAAGATGTATTAGGAAGTATTGAATATGGTTGTAAAGTTGCAGGCTCAAAACTCGTAGTAGTATTAGGCCATACCATGTGTGGAGCCGTAAAAGGTGCTTGCGATGATGTAAAACTTGGTAACATCACTGCTCTACTATCAAAAATAAGACCTGCTGTTCATGCGGTGAGTGAGCCTAAAGAATCTGAAAACAGAACAAGCGCAAATAAAACATTTGTTAATGATGTGGTGACAAAGAATGTGCATTTAACAATTGATAAAATGCGTGATGATAGTCCGCTTCTAAAAGAGATGGAACAAAATGGTGATATCAAAATTGTAGGTGCCGTATATGACATTTCAAATGGTGCGGTTGACTTCCTATAATTGATAAGCGTATAATTCTCTTAAGTAAGAGATTTTGTTAAAAAAAAGGGTGATTTCGTTAAGAGGTCGCCCTTATTTTCTTAAAAAAAGTAAATTGAACATTTACCAATCATTCTTCTTATGAAAAATTTCTTTAAGCACTTAAAAGGTGATGTATTTGGCGGAATTACTGCTGGAATTGTAGCCCTTCCTCTAGCATTAGCCTTTGGGGTGTCATCTGGTCTTGGGCCTAGCGCTGGTCTATACGGAGCTATTTTTATAGGCTTTTTTGCAGCACTTTTTGGCGGTACTGACACTCAAATTTCTGGTCCTACTGCACCTATGACTGCTGTAAGTATGGTGGTAATTGCTGGTATTATAGCTGCAAATGACGGTGATGTAGAAAAAGCCTTACCCGCTATACTAACTGTGTTCTTGCTGGCAGGTATTTTTCAAATAATCCTAGGAGTAGCAGGAATAGGAAAGTATATAAAATATATCCCTTACCCCGTTATTTCCGGTTTTATGACTGCCATAGGAATCATGATATTAGTCACACAAATTCTTCCAGCAGTTGGCTATTATCCAAACGATGATACAGAATATGTTCAAAGCTTCGTACCCGAAGCACAAGAAATACTTTTAGAAAAAATTTTAGAAGAAGAAGCTGGAGAAGGATTGCTAGTGCTTGAGGATTTTGAAGAAACCATTAAGCAAGCAAAATTAACGAAGGTTGAAGATGTTAACACAGAAGCTGTTGTACTTGCAAAGGCGGCCTCATCTGGTGTAGTGGGAACATTTAAAGTGATAGGCAGAGCATTAAATAATATAGATTGGATTGAGCTTGCGCTGGCACTAGCAACTATACTTATCATTTATGGTTTTAAACACATTACTACGGCAGTCCCAAGTACACTTGTTGCACTCTTAGTAGTTTCACTAATAGCCTATTTTGCTCCATTTGAATATCGTGCTATTCAAGAAATCCCAAGTGGGTTTCCAGAATTAAATCTGGGCATTATAACAGATTTTAATTTTGATTTAATATCTCCTTATATTCTCACAGCTCTATCGCTCTCCTTCTTAGGAGCCATTGATTCTCTACTCACCTCTGTGATTGCAGATAACATGACAAAGACTAATCATAAACCAAATAAAGAATTGATAGGCCAAGGTATAGGCAACTCAATAGCTTCTATTTTTGGAGGTTTACCAGGAGCCGGTGCAACAATTCGTACGGTTGTAAATATAAACTCAGGAGGGAAAACAAAACTCTCTGGAATGATTGCCGCAGTTTTATTATTAGTTGTGCTTCTAGCCTTAGGCCCCATTGCTTCACAAATTCCTGCTGCTGTACTAGCGGGTATACTCATAACTGTAGGTTTTGGAGTGATGGATTACAAAGGACTTAAGGCAATCCCTAACCTTCCAAAAGATATTCGTAAAGGACCTATAAAACTTAGCTCTGAAGTTATTATTATGTTTACCGTAATGATTCTTGCTGTGGTTTGGGACCTTGTTGCTGCTGTAGGAATAGGGCTTATATTAGCTTGTCTCATGTTTATGAAAAAGATGGGTGATTTTACTGCGCGACAATCCCGAGTGGTAGACTTGAGAAGCATCAATTCTTTAAATAAGAAATGGAAAGATGAAGGCAATTTTCCAGAAAGGTTAAAAGAAGAGATATTTATTAAGCACCTTAGCGGGCCATTATTCTTTGGGTATACAAGCGAGTTCTCTGCACTATCAAAACAAATTCCAGCCACAGCTACAGACGTAATATTACGTATGGGTAGGGTGCCCTATATAGATCAATCTGGTGTTTATGCGATTGAAGATACCGTGCTTCAACTTAAGCAAGCTGGGGTTGACCTTCATATCGTCGGATTAAAGGAACAACCAAAATATATGCTAGACCGTATTGGTATTATCCCTAATCTCATTCCGGAATCTGAAGTGTATGCAACTTTTGAAGAATGCATTGCTTCCCTTAGAAACAAAGTAGAGGATGTAGCTTAAGTTCGCTTTCGCGAAAGCGAATACCAAAATTTATATTTTAGAGTCATCATTATCTGGTGACTCTTTTTCTTTATCTGGGTTGTAAATATTCTCATCTTTTGCCTTTTTAAGAATAGATGGTAACATCGCTGGTGCAATAGGCTGAACAATTGGGTAAAGTATAGACCCTTCTTTGTTATCTTCTCCAATAATGCTTATTTGTCTATCTGCCGCATCAACAAACATGAGTACAACACTAAGCAAGAACGCAAATTTAATTACAGAAAAAATTGCTCCTGCAACTTTATTCACAATACCTAACATAGCGAAGCTTGCTACCTTCGTAAGTAGTTTTCCGGCTAGTGAAACAGCAAGTACGATTATGATGAATGTGATAGCAAATGCAGTTAATTTAATGACCTGCTCACTCCAAGAGGTTTTTTCTACTAACCAATCGCCGACATAATAAGAGAAATGTATGGCTCCATAAATTCCGGCAATCAAACCAATAAGAGAGGCTAGTTCAACAAACAGCCCTTTACGAAGACCTTGAACAGCCCCAAGAATCAATATGATTCCAAAAATAATATCTATAGTATTCATCGTATAAATATATGATTTTGATAGATAAAACGATTGTATTAATATTGGTTAATACGCAAATGGATATTTGCTAACCCTTAATTTAATGTGTTCTAAGAGTAGGATGTATCTTTGCTTACAACATTTTTAAAACGACATAACACCTATAAGAGTGAACGTATAGGTTCTGTGAGAAATATATAATTTAAAGGAGATATAACTGTGGCGAGAGATGAGCAATTGAAAGAAAGGTACAATCAAGTAGTTGTGAAACTTTCAGAACGATTTACAGATGGTGATACGGGAGCTATGGATCTGGATAGTATTATCTATTTAGTTGGAATTCAGGAACTCGGACAACTTGATAAAACATTTAAAAAGGACGAAAAAATGAACTTGATGCACATTGCCATCTGTCGTTTGCTAGAACCTTTTGGATATTACCAATATGATTATGATGATCCAGATGGATGGCCACATTATAAGGTAATTGAACAACTGCCTACACTTAAAGCTGGTGAGCAACAAATTTTAATGAAAGATGCAATTGTCCAGTATTTTCTAGAAAAGGGGCTTATTCAATAAGCCTGAGAATTAGTTCTATCCCAAATATTATACAGTTCAAATAGCATTACATTTATGAGCTATTACGGGGATGTAGTGATTACTTTTCTATAAATTTGCACTTTCCTTTTTGGAAATAAAATGAAGCATGATGTTAGATAAAATCAAAGAGCATATTGAGAATGTAAAAGCCTTTAGTGCCGATACATTAGAGGAAGTAGAAGCATTCAGAATTAAATATTCTGGTAAGAAAGGTCTTGTAAATGATTTTATGGCAGATTTTCGTAATGTGCCTAACGAGATGAAAAAGGAATACGGGCAGGTTATTAATAAGCTTAAAACAGAAGCATTAGAAAAAGTTAATGCACTTAAAGACGCTCTAGAGGCTTCTAACGAGACTTCTTCTGAACAAGATTTTACGAGACCAGGAGAGCCTATAGAACTAGGAGCTCGTCACCCTATTTCCATTGTAAAGAATCAAATAATAGATATATTTTCTCGCATAGGTTTCAACGTATCAGAAGGACCAGAGATTGAAGATGACTGGCATAATTTTACAGCATTAAATCTTCCGGAATATCACCCGGCTAGGGATATGCAGGACACTTTTTTTATTCAAACCAACCCAGATGTGCTGCTACGCACCCATACCTCATCGGTACAAGTGCGTTATATGGAAAATAACAAACCACCTATACGTACGATTTCACCAGGTAGAGTGTACCGTAATGAAGCGATAAGTGGTCGCTCGCATTGCTTTTTTCATCAAGTGGAGGGTCTTTATATAGATAAAGATGTATCGTTTGCAGATTTAAAGCAAACATTACAACATTTTACTACAGAAATGTTCGGAAAAAGCAAAATACGCCTACGTCCATCATATTTTCCTTTTACAGAACCTAGCGCAGAAGTTGATGTGTATTGGGGTCTTGAAACGGAGACAGACTATAAGATGACTAAGGGCACCGGATGGCTCGAGATTATGGGTTGTGGTATGGTAGATCCTAATGTTCTTGATAACTGTGGTATTGACTCTAAAGAATACAGTGGATTTGCTTTTGGGATGGGTATAGATCGTATCGCTTTATTGTTACATCAGATTTCTGATATCAGAATGTTGAGTGAGAATGACCTTAGGTTTTTAGAACAATTTAAAAGTGCTTTTTAATTATTTATAAAAATTTAAATTAACATCACTGTAGGTTGAGAAAAGACATAGAAATACCAGAAGTTAAAGACGTCTATATCGCTGCTGTTAAAGAGTTCCATAAAGACTATAAAACTGAAGACTGGAACGCTTATATAATAAATGATGGGAACGAGCCTCTAGAGGTAGTATTAATGACTATTCAAGGTTATAATGAGAAGCAGATGACAACGCATACACGTCATAAAATTGATTTACTTCCTGCTAAAGGTTATGCCAAATTAGAATTTATGGAAGAAAGTATTTTTAAGCTGGATAACTTCTATTCTGTAACTTATTTCTTAAAGGGTAAGATGTATGAAAAACGCTTTGAGTTTCCAGCAAATAGCATCTTAGATGATAATGCAGTAGAACTTCCAGTGATGGATAAAAGAGGTGTTCTAGCCCGTTAATTCAATAAAAAGTTTAGTTCAACTTCTCGGTTAGCTTTTTAAAAACTTTCTTAGGTTCTTTCCCCTCGTACAAAATACTGTGTATCGCTTCAATGATGGGGATTTTAGCTTTCTTTTCGCGCTTTTTATTGAGCACCAAACAGCTTTTTGCAGCATAATAACCCTCTGCAATCATAGACATTTCCATTTGAGCACTTTTAACTGTATAGCCCTTCCCTATCATATTACCAAACATTCGGTTTCTACTAAAAACCGAATAGCCGGTTACTAAGAGATCTCCCAAATAAGCCGAATTATTTATATTACGTTTCATCTTATGTGCACGCTTCACATAACGATCTATTTCTCTTATAGCGTTACTCATTAAAACGGCTTGAAAATTATCGCCATAGCCTAAACCGTGAGCAATACCCGCGGCGATGGAATAAATATTCTTAAGTGTAGCTGCATATTCAATACCTACAATGTCATCACTCGTTGTGCACTTTATATGATCGCTTGAAAGGTGTTTTGCAACTATTTTTGCATTCTTCTCTTTTGCACAAGCGATGGTCAAATAGGATAAACGCTCTAAGGCCACTTCTTCTGCGTGACAAGGACCAGCTATTACTCCTATATTTTCAAAAGGTATATTATAAACATCGTGAAAATGGTTCCCCACAAGTTTTCCACTCTCAGGCATAATTCCTTTAATCGCAGAAATTATAATCTTATTATCTAGAGATTCGGTTAGATTTTCTAGCTCACTACCTATAAATGCAGAGGGCACAGCAAATATCAAAATATCTGCATAGTTCACAATTTCATTAATATCATTACTTAAAAGAAGCTGCTCAGGCTTAAATTCTACAGAGCTTAAATAGCTAGGGTTGTGTAATTCTCGTTTGATGTGTTCTGTCGCATAATTACTACGCATATACCAGCCCACCTTATCTAAATTTTCACAAAGCATTTTAACTATTGCTGTTGCCCAACTACCACCTCCTATAACTCCAAATGTAGGATTATCCATAGAACCATTACTTAATTATGTAGAAGTACGCTTTCGCGAAAGCGTACTCATCTCTCTTACTTTTAAATTATCCTTTTACTGTTTCTCCTTCATTTTCTGGAAGAACATCAAATCCCATATTGTAAAGCCAAAGATATCTGCATATTGCTCAATTGTTTTTGAAACTGGAGTTCCAGCACCGTGACCAGCATCCGTTTCAATCCGAATCAAAACTGGCGCATTTCCTGCTTGTTTTTCTTGTAACTCTGCAGCAAATTTAAATGAGTGAGCTGGTACAACCCTGTCATCATGATCTCCAGTAGTTACTAGTGTTGCTGGGTAAGAAGTATCTGCTTTTACATTATGCACTGGTGAGTACCCTTTAAGATAGTCAAACATTTCTTTGCTATCCTCTGCTGTTCCATAATCATAAGACCATCCTGCACCAGCAGTAAAAGTGTGGTAGCGCAACATATCCATCACTCCAACAGCAGGTAATGCTACTTGCATTAAATCAGGTCGTTGCGTCATGGTTGCTCCCACAAGAAGACCTCCATTTGATCCTCCTCGTATGGCTAGAAATTCTTTTGAAGTGTATTTGCTGTCTACAAGATATTCTGCAGCTGCAATAAAATCATCAAACACATTTTGCTTTTGCATTTTTGTACCTGCATCATGCCATTTTTTTCCGTACTCGCCACCTCCACGTAAATTAGGTACGGCATAAATACCACCTTGCTCCATCCACACTGCATTTGCAATGCTAAATCCTGGTGTAAGACTTACATTAAAACCACCGTAGGCATAAAGAATTGTTGGATTCTTGCCATCCATTACGGTTCCTTTTTTATAGGTGATAATCATAGGGATTTTTGTACCATCTTTTGAATTGTAAAACACCTGTTTACTTTCAAAATTATCTGGATTAAAGTCTATTTCTGGCTTAATAAACATTGTAGACTCTCCACTTTCATAATCGAATTTATAAATACTTAATGGCGTTTTATAGTTCGAAAAACTATAGTAGGCCTCCTTATCTTCTCGCTTTCCGCCGAAACTACCTACACTTCCTACACCCGGCAATTCAATTTCTCTTATTAATTTCCCATCGTAGTCGTACTGTCTCACTTGAGACACGGCATCTATCATATACTCTGTAAAAAAGTAACCTCCACCTGTATTTGGACTTAATACATTTTCTGTTTCTGGGATGAAATCTACCCAGTTTTCTGAGGAAGGGTTGCTAGCATCTACAGTTACAATTTTCTGGTTTGGTGCATTTAAATTAGTGACCATATAGAGCTTGCTGCCCACGTTGTCTATCACGTAAGTATCGGAATCTTCGTGATCAAGAATTGTGACAAAATCACTAGTTGGTTTTGTAAGATCTTTCATAAATAACTTCCCTCCAGAAGTAGAATTTCTTGCACTTACAAAAAGATACTTATTATCTTCTGTCACACTACCTCCAATGTAGCGATGCTTTTGCGCATCAGTCCCACCAAAAATGAGTTTATCTGAAGATTGTGGTGTGCCTAATTTATGATAGTAGAGTTTATGTTGATCTGTTTTTGCAGAGAGCTCACTACCTTTTGGCTTATCATAACTAGAGTAATAAAACCCTTCATTTTTGTACCAAGACATCCCAGAAAACTTTACATCTGTAAGTGTGTCTTCTATGATTTCTTTTTTCTCTGTGTCCATCACCAGAATTTTTCTCCAGTCACTTCCTCCTTCAGAAATTGAATACGCGAGTATACTACCGTCCTTTGAATAGTTTATACCACCCAAAGAAGTTGTTCCATCTTCTGCAAAGGTATTTGGATCCAGAAAAACCTCAGCCGTATCTGGGCTATCACCAGTTTTATAGCGATAGATTACATATTGGTTTTGTAATCCGTCATTTTTTGCAAAGTAAGTATAGTTTCCTTCTTTAAAAGGTGACCCTACTTTTTCGTAGTTCCATAATTTTGAAAGTCTATCTTTTAACTCCTCACGAAAAGGTATATTTTTTAAGTAATCTTGGGTGGTTACATTCTGACGCTTTACCCAATCCATCGTTTCTTCACTACGATCATCTTCTAACCAGCGATAGGGATCTTTAACCTCTGTACCAAAATAAGTATCAACTGTATCAACCTTTTTAGTCTCTGTGTAGGTTACAGCAATATCTTTTCTAGAGTTTTTCTCTTCATTCTCACAAGAAATTAATGCGGTTGTTGCCATAGCTAGCAAAAGTAGTTTTTTCATGGTTGGTTGGTTTTAAGGAGTTATTTATAGATAGGTAACCGCTTTCGCGAAAGCGTTACAAAATTTTACCATAATAAATCCTTCTCAAAAATAAGGTGTAGGAGTTGATTACGTGTAAACGTTAAGAAAATATTAAAGGTTGTAAAAGATCTATACCAAACCGTTCTCAATCAAGTACTCACCTATTTGGACAGCGTTAGTCGCCGCTCCTTTACGTAGGTTGTCAGAAACAATCCACATATTAAGAGTATTTTCTTGAGAGTAATCGCGACGTATACGACCTACAAATACATCATTTTTTCCTTCTGCATAAATTGGCATTGGGTAAGTATTTGTATCTGGATTATCTTGAACCGTTACACCTGGTGTTTCATTCAATAGTTTACGGATATCTTTCTCTTCAAATTCTTTGTGTAGTTCTACATTTACAGACTCACTATGTCCTCCTACAACTGGAATACGCACTGCTGTGGCAGTTACAGCAATCGATCGGTCACCAAGAATCTTCTGCGTTTCATTCACCAGTTTTAGTTCCTCTTTAGTATATCCATTGTCCTCAAAGACATCACAAGCTGGTATCGCGTTACGGTGTATAGGATATGGGTAAGCCATCTCTCCTTTTGTTCCCGTATACTCATTTTCTAGCTGCTGTACTGCCTTAACGCCAGTACCAGTTATAGATTGATACGTAGAAATAACTAATCTTTTAATGCCGTACTCTTTATGAAGCGGAGACATGGTGAGTACCATTTGAATCGTAGAACAGTTAGGGTTTGCAATAATTTTATCTTCTTTTGTAAGTGAGGAAGCGTTAATTTCTGGAACAATCAGCTTTTTTGTTGGATCCATACGCCAAGCTGAGGAATTGTCTATTACGACGGTTCCTACTTCGGCAAATTTTGGAGCGTGTTCGAGTGATGTCGCTCCTCCAGCAGAAAATATTGCAATATCTGGTCTTGCAGCAATAGCGTCACTCATAGACGCAATGGTATATTCTTTATCATTGTAGTTTACCTTTTTCCCAACAGACTTCTCTGAGGCTACAGGAATTAATTCTGTAATCGGAAACTGACGTTCTGATAATACTTTTAACATTACTTGACCTACCATTCCTGTAGCGCCCACAACTGCTATTTTCATATTGTTCTTCTTATATAATTATCACAATTCTTATAATCAAAACCCTTAATTCAAAACACAAAGTGCTTGATATAAAAAAGGTAGTGAATCAATATCAAAGTTAATGTCTCTGGACGGATAAAATAGTTGTAGTAATTGTAAATTTTGTTACTTATAAAACAATATATGTTTCCATAAAAAAACCACTCTGCTAGATAACAAAGTGGTTAAGGTTATACTACAATAGTGTAGCGGCGTCCGATAAAAATATCGGTGTATTTATTTCCTTAGTAACTCTTTAATGTCTTTTAGCAAGTCAATCTCCGTTGGCCCTGGATCTGGAGCGGGTGCCTCATCTTTTTTCTTGCGTAATTTTGCATACGATTTTACCATCATAAATAAAACAAAGCCAACTATAATTAGATTTATAATGGAATTAACCCATCTACCCCAAGCGATTACAGCACCTCCTCCAGCATTTGCCTCCTCAAGTGTAAGATAATTTTTACCATCCATTGCATAAAATAAATCCTCAAAATTTGCTCCTCCGGCAAAATGACCTACAAGTGGCATCATAATATCACCCACAAATCCTTTTACTACTAGTCCTACAGCACCTGCTAGTAGTACGGCTATAGCTAAGTCTATGACATTTCCTGTCATTATAAAATCTTTAAACTCTTTTAACATTGGTTAATTCTTAAAGGTTAATAGATTTCTAAGATAGTCATTTTTTTAATACTTTTTAACAAATTATTAAGAGGCCTGCTTAATCGACAATAACTCGTTTTACACGCTGACTAATTGCCGTGAGTACTTCGTACGATATTGACTTCATCTGACTTGAAAGTTCCTCGGCACCTGTTAACTCTCCAAAAATTTCTACATCATCACCCTCCTCACAGCTAATATTTGTCACATCTACCATTATCATATCCATACACACATTTCCTACAATAGGAGCTTTTACCCCTCCTATTCTCACATAACCGGCACCATTGCCAAAAGCTCTTGATATACCATCTGCATGACCAATGGGTAAAGTTGCAATAATCATCTCTTGGGGTGCAGTGAAAACACGATTGTAACCTACATTATCTCCTTCTTGTATTGTGTGAAGCTGAGAAATAACTGATTTTAGTCTAGCAACAGGCATAAGATGAGCACTCTCCTCTGGAGTGTTTCCGTAACCGTAGAGTCCTATTCCCGTACGAACATAGTCAAAATGAGCTCGTTCATAATTAATAATACCAGAAGTATTTGTCATATGTAAGAACGGAACATTATCAAGACCTTCTATCATCTGTTTAGAAATCTGAGTAAATTCCAGAATCTGATTTAAACTAAATTCTTCTGCTGTGGGATCTTCGCTCGCTACAAGATGTGAGAACAATGATTTTACTCTTAAACTAGTGTTTTTATGTAAGCGACCTAATATCCATGTACAATCTTTAGCAGAAAAACCTAATCGATTGAGACCTGTGTTGAATTTTAAATGTACGGGATAATTTTTTTGGTTTTTTGCTTTCGCGAAAGCATAGAAAAGTTCAAGAATTCTCTTACTATAGAGATTAGGTTCTAAGCAACGATCTACCATTTCTTCAAAATAGTCTGGCTGTGGGTGAAGGACCATTATAGGAGTACGAATGCCTGCATCTCTTAATGCTATCCCTTCTGGAACATAAGCAACTGCAAAATAATCGACACCTTGTTTCTCTAATTCTAAAGAAATCGCAGCTGCATCACTTCCATAAGCAAAAGCTTTTACGACTGCTATAACTTTTACATTATCTGCAATCTTACTACGTATATATAAGTAGTTGTGGCGCAATGCACCTAGATCTATTTCTAATCGAGTAACTGCCATTTAATTGGGATCTTCTTGTGAAGTTTTTTTGTTTTGAGGTGTTATAAACTCTACATCTTCTACATCAACTTTACGCAACCTATCTCTCAACATAGCCTTATAATAAGCGGCTCTAGAGAGTGGCTCATATTCTTCTGTCTCACCTAGCATGACAATATCTTGACTTTTTGCTTTACGGTAACTATACTGTGCAAGATTACCTGTACGAGTACAAACAGCGTGGACTTTTGTAACATACTCTGCTGTTGCCATCAATCCAGGCATAGGTCCAAAAGGATTTCCTTTAAAATCCATATCAAGCCCAGCAATAATGACGCGTACACCACTGTTTGCTAAGTCATTACATACCTTTATAATTTCATCATCAAAAAACTGCGCTTCATCAATACCCACAACATCACAACCGTCTGCCAGAATAGGAATATTTGCCGCAGCTGGAACGGGCGTAGATCTTATTTCATTGCTATCGTGTGAGACCACCATTTCTTCATCGTAACGAACATCTACAGAAGGCTTAAAAATCTCCACACGTTGTTTTGCAAATTGAGCACGTTTTAAACGACGTATGAGCTCTTCTGTTTTACCAGAGAACATTGAACCGCAAATGACTTCAATCCAGCCAAATTGCTCTTTGTGATTTACCGTATTTTCGAGAAACATTTTGTACTTTTCTAGACCAAAACGAGAGTTTTCTCGTTTGATTATGACCTGCAGTAAAAGTATGTAAAAACAAAAACAACTACTGTACAGATCTCAAAATTATGAAGAAATATATCCAAGCAGAGCTTGCGAACCTCGCGCACAAAACTTTACATCTTGACAATACTTCAGATTATACAGATCTTGCAAAAATAGCAAGAGAACTGCATGAAAAACTTGCCGTACTAGCTTATATAGAAAGACTTGAAAAGTCAAAAGAACCTAGTATAAGCCTAAAGGAACTAGAAGATAATCTTATACAAACCAAACAATCGAATAACAATCTTAAAGCACAAAACTCTGATGTTATGGATGTAAATACGTCTGCCATAGAGACCTCGCAAAATACAGACACTCAACTCAAAAGCGATGATCACTATAGACCAGATGGCACACTATTTAATGATGGGGAAGCTGTTCATGAACCAGTAATTGAAAAAATAAAGGATATGTGGCCAGAAATGTCTCCAGAAGCTGCAGATATAGATGAAGTTCTAAATACTATAATCCCACCTGAACCTACTGTGGGTAAAAATGATAGCTTTGAGATAGGTAATGAATATAAACAAACACCTATTTTTGAACCTAAAGAGACAAGTTTAGAATCCAATGTAGACGAAAAATCTAAAAGCCTCAATGATTCTCTAAGAAAGGGTACATTTAAAATAGGACTCAACGATAAACTATCTTTTATAAAACATTTGTTTAATGGCAACCCTGCTGATTATAACAGGGTTCTCAGTCAGTTAGAAACATTTCAATCTGCAAAGGAAGCCCAACAGTTTATTTCACAAATGATTAAGCCTGATTATGACAATTGGGCGGGAAAGGAAGTGCAAGAAGAACGCTTTTTACAAATTGTAGAGAGTCGCTATTCTTAAAATAGAGAGAATCAAAATGATGCGGTAGCATATCGTTTCATTAAAAAGATCACCAACGCATGCAATACTGTTTATTAGTAAATTTGCCTCATGTCAAAACTCTACCTTGTCCCAACGCCTATTGGCAATCTTGAAGATATGACCTTTAGAGCCATTCGTGTGCTCAAAGAAGTAGACCTGATACTTGCTGAGGATACTCGTACAAGTGGCAAACTACTTAAACACTTTGATATAAGCACGCAAATGATGAGTCATCATATGCACAATGAACACAAAACAGTAGCAGCCATCGTGCAGCGCTTACTAGCGGGAGAAACAATAGCCTGTATAAGTGATGCTGGGACTCCAGCCATCTCTGATCCCGGATTTTTACTCACTCGTGCCTGTATAGAAGCAGGAGTTGAAGTAGACTGTTTACCTGGAGCAACTGCATTTGTTCCCGCTCTTGTGAATAGTGGTTTCCCAAATGACAAGTTTACTTTTGAAGGTTTTCTTCCTGTCAAAAAAGGGAGACAATCAAGATTTCTTTTTCTTCAAGAAGAATCACGCACTATGATCTTTTATGAGTCACCCCACAAATTGATCAAAACTCTGGGACACTTTGTAGAATTTTTCGGGGCAGATAGACCCGTTTCTGTATCTAGAGAAATCACAAAATTACACGAAGAAACTGTTAGGGGTACGGCTTCTGAAGTTCTTTCACACTACACCAACAAACCTCCAAAGGGAGAGATTGTCATTATCGTAGCAGGAAAAAGCAAGTAATCTCAATTATTTTATTTCGCTTTCGCGAAAGCGAGTACCTAAAAACTATACTTAGCAGAGAGAATCAAATTACGTCCTGCAGCCGAAATCCCAGAAGAATAGGTACGGTAACGCTGATCTGTTATATTTTCGAGATTTGCTGTAAAAGACCAATGATCTGACAGCATGTATTGACTGGCTATATTAAACGTATACCAACTAGGAGAAAATGGATTCCCATCATTGTCTAATGCATACAAGTGAGTATTATTTTGTTGACTAGGGGCTAAGTCCTCAAAATCAAATTTCCCACTGTACGATAGGTAAGTGTCTACCGTCCATTTCTTTTTTGACCATATGAAATGTGAATCTCCAAAAATAGGTGCTACATGACGTACAGGCACATAATCCCCACCTTCATCCTGTTCTACTCCATTTGTATAATTAAAGCGTGAAGTAAATTTAAGATCTTTATTGAGTCTCACATTAAGTGCTACTTCTAAACCATAAACTTCAGCTTTCGATGCATTCTGGATAGCTTGTACATTACTTAATTCTCCTTGATATTCGATCTGAGTAACTCCATCAAGGTCGTAATCCTGACGAACTAATGCATTATCTAATAGGGTGTAGTATCCATTTATCGTAAAGTCAATCTTGTTTTTATATTTATATTTTACTCCTATCTCAGAATTATAAGCATACTCTGCCTTCAAGTCAGGGTTAGGAACGACTACAGAGCCTGGCTCACTATCAAATATTTTTCCTACGTCGTCTATATTTGGTGCTCTAAATGCTGTACCTACATTTGCGATAACCGTAAAGCTTTTTGAAAGTTCATGAGTCACACCTAAGCTTCCTGTTAGATTCCCAGTACTAATGTTTGCTTGATTAAAGGGCAAGTCAAAAAACTCATTATTCTCTGTAAAGTCAGCATTTACCCAAACCTGATTATATCGTAAACCGGACTGTAGTTTAGTTTTTGATGATATTGCTAATTGTGTACTTACATATCCTGCTACTGAACTCCAGTTAGATCCATTTGGATATCTAGAGGCTTGTTTTGAAACATTACCAGTTGTGATATCTGTAACCTGTCCGTAAGAGTTTACGCGATTATAAATGTATTCTAATCCATAAAAAAGTTTGTTCTTTCGATTAGCAAGGTTCTTAGTAAAATCTACACCTGTTGAATAGGCATCTACATTTTCATCTGTTTCAAAAAACTCCGTGCTATTAAAGTTTCTATCATTTCTACTCTCTTGAGAATTTTGGTAGGTAAGGGTCGCTTGAGCCTTGTTATAAATAGTACCATCTCCCTCTTTAGTCACTTGTGCGTTTGCCATTAACCATTTTTGAGGTCCATAATACCACTCAGCTGCGCGTAGTTGTCCATCACGTTCTCGGGTTAATCTATCATATCGATCATAATTTGATGTAGTTGCATAATGCAGATCAAAGCTTATGTCCCATAATTGATTAGGAGCATACCTCACTTTTTGCATAAGATTCATACTGCTAAAGGAAGAGCCTTCTTGAACCAAGGGATCATCGTTAACAACTTCAACATCTTGACCATCTATTCTTGCAGCATATTTTAACCTCAAGTAATCATCCGGACCATTACTCCCTTGTCGCTGGTTGTCATAATCAGAATAGCTAGCACTTGTTAAAAAAGCCCATTTATCTTTTCCAAAATTTATATCAAAATGTCCTGTGCGTTCTTTATTTGCGGTATTTGCTCGAAATAAAGCCGTCCCATGTATTGCAACACTATCAGAAAAAGTGAGTGTAGGCTTTTTAGTATAAAAATTCATCACTCCCCCTACTGCATCACTACCATAAATTACAGATCCTGGTCCTAATAAAACCTCTGTGCGATCTATTGAAAAAGGATCTAAAGAAATCACATTTTGAACATTCCCACCTCTAAAGATGGCTGTATTGAAACGAACACCGTCCAAGGTAATTAACAATCTATTGGTCGAAAAACCTCTTATAAGGGGACTCCCTCCACCTTGCTGGCTTTTTTGTACAAAAACCGCTCCACTTGATTGCAATAAATCTGCTGCTGTTTGAGGATTTAATCTGCTTATTACTTCAGATGAAATGCCTACTATTTTTTGAGGTATATTTTTTTTTCTTTGCGCAAATTTACTAGCAGATAATACAATCTCTCCTAACTGATTGTCTTTTTGTTTTAGAAAAATACGATTCGAAAATGCTTGTATCTGTGCTTTTGTATACTGCGTTTCTTTATGTGCTATCTCTTTAAAAAATATAACTTCTGCTTTCGCGAAAGCAGAAATATCTGCCTTACCGTCAAAATCTGTTAAGGCACTTTTACTTTTATCTTTATTAAATATAGCAACCCCGATGATAGGCTCGCGAGTATCTAAGTCAAGAACTTCTATAGTTTGTGAAACTGCGCTAAAAGAAATAAAAAAAAGAAGCAAATAAATAGTGCGCATCTAACTGAAAATTGAATTTAGAACCGCAAGAGATCGCGGTTTTTTAAAACCGTGCAAATGTAACTCATAATACTGTAATAGCATATTGAGGAACTCACTGCGCTGTTGCTGATTTAATTTTAAATTAGAAAGCTCATCAAAATTTATGCCTAAGAGCTCCTTTAAGATGGAGACAGAATTACCAGTACGACAATACAGATTAGTTTCAGAGGGTTCAAATGTTCCATCTAGTAAATTAAAATAATCATGCTCTACCTCTGTATCATCTGGGTAAAACCCCAGGTAACCAGTTAACTTTACGAGGAATAAAAGATGAAAATTTGCTATATCTGTGTTCTCATCAAGCCATAAAGTAGTGACGGAAAGATACGTATACAAACGACTATTTTCTTCCTCTTCTTGAATTACTGTACGTAACATGTCTGAAACAAAAAAAACAATAGCACTCTTTGAGAGCTGTGTATGTAAGCTTTGATAGTGTGTAATTACTTTTGCCTCCCGTATACTTTCAAGTGTGCCCTTATCTTTATGAGTTGCCTCAATTTCTAACTGCATAAGTGGCTGAAACATAGCTACCCTAAGCCTTCCCTTTTTTGACTTGAGAATATTGCGAAGTAAATAAGATTTTAATCCATTGCTTTTTGTGAAAGCTTTTACGATAAGGTCTGCCTCCCCATACTTTAATGCAGAAAAAACTATTGCCTCTGTTTTAACTTGCATTATCGGATAATCATTATTTTTTCAATGGCTGTTTCTTGTGATTCTTCTACAGGGCCTGTTAGGAGCACAAGATAAACACCAGAGGCTACTTTATGACGTCCAAAGGCTGTGGTATCCCATTCTATACTTCCTCCAGATGTTGTTTCTTCATAAACTAGATTCCCAACAAGGTCTGTGATTTTTACATTTGTATTTGCTGTGAGATTCTCAATACGTACATTTCCATTATAATTGGGTCTAACAGGGTTTGGGTAAATAAGCACTTCTTCTAAATTGTCTGCTGGCGCAGTAGAACTTCCATTAAAAGATACCATCCCTTGATTTGTTCCAAAATAAACACTTCCCGTCTGAGGGTCTACTGCCACGGCCTGAACACTGTTAGAAGGTAATGGAGAGTTGTCTTTTGTAAAATGAAAGATAGTTTCTTGCCCTGTAGGAGATATATAAAATACTCCAGAATCTGCCGTAGCTAGCCATTTGTTATTAGCACCATCTACAACTATATCTGTTACCACTTGATCATTTAATAGCTCTTGTGCCAATCCGTCCTGCAAAATGATAATTTCGCTAGTGCTCACCTGAGGATTTTCAAATACCTGTGAAGGTCCAAAAAGTACTCGTAAACCAAGACGTGTTCCTATCCATAAAGCACCGTTACGATCAATCGCTAGAGAACGTATATCATCTATAGGTAAATTTGCAGCTCCATCTTCACCTGCAATACGTTCAAATGTATTCGTAATTGGGTTATATGCTATAACCCCCCTTTTATCTGTTCCAATAAAAATATTCCCGCCTACACCTACAACAATATTATCAATATTCGTACTTGAGCCTGCTAAGATTTCTTCTGTGTTAAAAGATGAAAATTGACCACTTGCAGAAATTTTGTGCAAGGCAGTAATAGAAAATGAATTACCTACCCATAAATTGCCTTCTCTGTCAAATGCCGTTCCTGCTACACGTACATCATCATTCGTACTATTAACGGGCTTGAGACTACTATTATTTTCATCATAGATAATCGCAGGTATATTATCAATAACTTCAATTAACCCAGAATGATAAGAGCTCACATATAATTGAGAGACATCTTGAGGATTAATGGATATATACGATAAATCTGTTGCACCAAAAAATTCTCCTGGATTTATAGACTCCCATCCAGAACCCTCTATAAATTGACTAATACCCTGTCTTTTTAAAGGAAATGGGTTGTAAAAAACGTCATAATCACCAAAAACTGTCCAGATATTTCCAGCTGTAGCTGCTATGTCAAAATGGTTGTTTTCTAAAGGTCCGTTAGGTAAAAGTCGCTCGATGCTTTGACTCTCGTCTAAAGAAAGTTGTGCCACACCAGTGCCTAGTGTCCCAACAAATACATAACCTTCTAAAGAAATTGCCGTACTGTAGCGAGTTGTATAACCTTGTATATTTGTAAAATTTTGAACTACAGATTCCGTAGCATCATATATCACAACGGTACCTGCAAGTACAATATGTAACAGCCCATCTGTTGTAGTAATATCAGTTATGGCTGTTTGATATTGATCAAAAACTACATAATTTATACCGTCAGTAGACTTATAAAGAGTAGCATTTTCCTGTAAATAAAGATTGTTATTAAATGACACAATAATTTCAAAAGAACCAGATCTTACCGTTTCCCAATTTTGGGAATTAATAATGTTATCATTATTTACTAAAGCTCTTCTTAGACCGCCATCATTTGTTGCCGCATATATATAATCATCTTTTATTGCCGTGCTTCTCACATCAAGTAATGCCCCGGCATCACCAATAAAGTAAGAATCATCAAATTCTAGGCGGTTCAAATCAAATAATGAAATTCCAAACCCAGAAGCTATATATATAAATCCATTAAACTCCGTAAAATGATGTATGCGTTTTCTATCTGGAGTTATGGAGGGTTTGTTAAAGATATCAACCACAGTAAGTACTTGAGAAGTATCTGTTGAGACTACATCTATAATTCCATTTTCATAACCAATAAAAAGTGTGGTGGAATCTTCACTGTAATAAATTGAGGAAATAGTGTTCCCAGAAAGACCGTTTATAGTAGTAATAGTTTCTACCTCACCGCTCAAGACATCGTAACTATATACTGCATTCTCACAAGCAACATAAACCATAGAGCTACCCGAGGAAATATCAATTGCTTGAGTAAACGAAAAATGACCCGTCCAATCTTGAGAAAAATCTTGTGCAACTACATTAAGTGTAGTAAGAAATATAAGAAGTGTATAGCTAAATCTCACGATAGTTTGTCTATTCTTTTAAACGGATAAATGTACAATTATTGCTTATTGTAACGAAATGATGGTTAGAGTCTACATATAATTACGCTTTCGCGAAAGCGTATAATTAATTCATAAAAAAAGGGTAGTACATGAAGTCTACCCTTTTTTAATACGTATTTTAAATGATTTATACCACTCCTTGCGCAAGCATTGCATCTGCAACTTTTACAAAACCAGCTACATTTGCTCCTTTTACATAATCTATATAACCATCTTCGTCTTTTCCATATTCTACACAAGCTGCGTGAATATCTAGCATAATATTATGTAGTTTTTGGTCTACCTCCTCTGCAGTCCAATTGTATCTAAGACTGTTTTGAGACATTTCTAGCCCAGATGTAGCTACGCCTCCTGCATTTGAAGCCTTTCCTGGAGAGAACAATATCTTAGCGTCCTTAAACACTTCAATAGCCTCTGGTGTAGATGGCATGTTAGCACCTTCTGCCACACAAATACATCCATTATCTACTAACGTTTTTGCTTCTTCTTCATTCAATTCATTTTGAGTTGCACATGGCAAGGCAACCTCACATTTTACAGACCAAGGTCTTTCACCTTCATGATATGTAGCACTACTGTATTCATTTACATACTCACTTATGCGACCTCGCTTTTCATTTTTGAGCTCCATAATGAATGCCAGTTTATCTGCATCTATGCCGTCTTTATCATGTATATATCCTCCAGAGTCTGACATGGTCACAACTTTTCCTCCAAGTTGTGTTGCTTTTTCTGTAGCGTATTGTGCAACATTACCAGATCCAGAAACCACAACTGTCTTACCTTCAAAACTCTCACCTCTAGTTTCTAGCATACTCTGTGCAAAGTACACATCACCGTAACCCGTTGCTTCTGGACGCATTAAAGAACCGCCATAACTTCTTCCTTTTCCTGTAAGAACACCTGTAAATTCATTGCGAAGTCTTTTATATTGTCCAAACATATAACCGATCTCACGACCACCAACTCCTATATCTCCAGCAGGGACATCTGTGTTAGGTCCTATATGTCTAGCTAGCTCTGACATAAAGCTTTGGCAAAAACGCATTACTTCTGCATCTGATTTTCCTTTAGGATCAAAGTCAGAACCTCCTTTTCCACCACCCATTGGTAATGTAGTTAAGCTATTTTTAAATACTTGTTCAAAACCAAGAAATTTAAGAATACTCAAGTTTACTGAAGGGTGAAAACGTAATCCTCCTTTATACGGACCAATAGCACTGTTAAACTCAACGCGGTAACCTCTATTTACGTGTATTTCTCCACTATCATCTGTCCAGGGTACTCTAAATAGTATTGTGCGCTCTGGTTCTACCATGCGCTCAAGAAGTTTTTTTCCTTGGTATTTTTTATTTTTCTCTATAAAAGGTATAACAGTTTCTGCTACCTCGTGAACGGCCTGCATAAATTCTGGCTCGTTAGGGTTGCTTTTTGCAACATAATCGACAAATTTTTTAATGCTGTCTGACATATGATTTTTGTATTGAATACGTTATTAGTGTAAAATTTATTTTTACACGCCACAAATATACATTATCCTCTATTTTGATGTACATTTTTTTAATATATCATAATAAACTTTATGTTATTTTAAAGTTTCCTACTAGAAATATCGACCAAGTGGTAGTAAATTTCGGTGTTTGACATTATTTTATATATTTGTTTGTTACTAAATAACCTATTTATGAAAGCCAAGTACTTATTACTGGCGTTGTTATCTTTTGTGATAGCGCAGCAGAGTCTCCAAGCTCAGTTTGGGTTTTCTCATGAGGTGGGAGTTATCGCTGGACCAGTGGCTTTCCAATCGGATTACGGTCAACGTAATGATTTTGAAACAAATAGTGGCAATGTAGGCTATGGGTTAGGAATTGTACACTACCTCAACTTTGCTTATAATGCAGATTGTAACTGCTATTCTAGATACACATATTTTAATGACCATTTTAAAGTTCGAAATGAAATAGATTACCACGTAACTAATTTCGAGCACTTCGGAGATGAAGTAGGAGAAGATAGCTTTGGAGGGCTACAACTGGCTTCTCATAAAGGAATGACCCGTGTGTTTGAAATAGGCTCACAGCTGGAATACTTTCCTTTGAGTATAAGGGATTTTGCTGCCGGTGCTTATAAATTTACACCATATATAAGTCTAGGCGTCCATTTTGTAGCGTATGATCCAGATGCTTTCTCAGAACTTGGCAGTGGTGATATTTTTGGACAAATTACAAATCCCTATACAACTCCAGTAAGTAGTGGGCCCGCATTATTTAACGGGTTTGCTCAAGGTGATGGAGAATTTAACTCTGGTATTGATAGAAGGGCTGGTGATACATGGGCCGTAACATGGAGTGTAGGAACGCGCTATAAGCTTGATATTTTAAGTGATTTATTACTAGATCTCAGATGGCATTACTATACCTCAAACTGGGTAGATGGATTGAATCCAGATCCAAGACCTGCAAATCGCGCAGATGATTGGATTTTTTGGATAAATTTGGGGTATATATACTATTTAAATTAAAGTAAGCTTTCGCGAAAGCGTAGTTAGGTTCTTAATTTTTGAATAATAATATCTATTTAACTGGCATCCAATGCTTGTTTTAAATCGTTTATTAAATCTTCAACATCCTCAATACCCACACTTAAACGTATCAAGGAATCTGTAATTCCTATTTTCTTTCGGTCCTCTTTAGGGATTGATGCATGCGTCATTGTCGCTGGATGCCCAGCGAGTGACTCGACTCCCCCTAGACTTTCTGCCAGCGTAAAGACTTTGAGATTTTCTAAAATAGCCATCGCCACCTCAATAGAGTCATTATTTGTTGAAAATGAAAGCATCCCTCCATACCCACTCATTTGTTTTTGTGCTATATCGTGGTTAGGGTGCTGTTTAAATCCTGGCCAGTATACTTTTGATACCTTAGGGTGGTTGTTTAAATAGCGAGCAATTGCAGCGCCATTCTCACAATGCCTTTGCATTCTCACGTGTAACGTCTTAATTCCTCTCAATGCAAGGAAACTGTCTTGGGGACCACAAATAGCCCCACTGGCATTCTGTATAAAATATAAACGGTCTGCAATATCCTTTTTCTTTACGACAAGTCCTCCCATAACTAAGTCACTATGACCTCCTAAATATTTAGTCGCGCTATGCATTACAATATCTGCTCCTAAATTGAGGGGTTGTTGCAAATAAGGAGTTGCAAAGGTGTTATCTACCGTTAGTAGAATATTATGTTGCTTTGCGATACTGGCTACACTTTCAATATCTATGATGTTCATCATAGGATTAGTAGGAGTTTCTACCCAGATTAATTTAGTATTGGCTGTAATGTATTTTTCTATCGTAGGTACGTGATGCATCCCTACAAAATGGAACTTAATACCAAAACCTTCAAAAATTTGAGTAAACAACCTATACGTTCCTCCATACAAATCACTTGTTGAAATCACCTCATCACCGGGTTTAAGGAGCTTCATGACCGCGTCTATTGCTGCAAGACCAGAAGCAAATGCAATCCCGTACAAACCATTTTCCAGACTTGCTAGAGATTGTTCCAAAGCATGTCTTGTAGGATTACTGGAGCGACTATAGCTGTATTCCTTAAGCTCTCCAACAAATTTTTGTGCATAAGTGGAGGTTTGATAAATGGGAGGCATTACGGCTCCATAAGCTTTATCTGGATGCTGATTTCCATGAATTGTTTTAGTATTAAATTTCATAATTATATGTTTACTAGGCTTAGGTCTGAGAAAAATATAAATTTAAGGGATAGCTTAGTGAATCCAATACCATTTGAGAACAACGCTCATTTTTTATAAATACTATTTAATATTGCTACAGATTACAAGCTTATAAGATGAAGTGTTTTTTTATTAGGCTTGCTCAAGCTACATTTGATAACATGATAAATCACAAGGATAAATTTTTATACACTATCATCCTTTTATTTGCTTGGGGATGTGAACAAACAGTAGAGTATAAAAGTCATATCGATACTTTCACTACAGAAAATGCTATTAATTGTTTCTCTGATACATGTCCCGCGGTAGTATTAAATTTAGTGGTCATAGACAACCCTAAATCTCTTACAGAGGTGACTAACAATTGGACAAAATTAGTTGCTTTTCAACTAATGGATTTTACCGATTACGATATGCAGACTTCTTTTAATGAAGCTATTGCCTCTTATATAAATAGTAGCCAAATATCATATCCAGAAACTTCAGAATTATCTGTAGCGCATGAACTTTCTATAGATACCGATATCTCTTATAAATCAAATGAACTTCTCTCAATTCTTCTTAGTGGTTATGCTTTCTCTGGAGGTGCTCATGGGTATGACTATGAATTATACGGGAACTTTAACCCCCATACAGGACGCGAATTTTCTAGAGATGAACTTTTAAAAGAAGGGTTTTATGCTTTCGCGAAAGCGCAACTCCAAAAAGAATTCCCTAATCTAAGTATAGCTGAACTTCCTGAAAATTATTTACAGATAGGATTTTCAGATGCTGGAATGGTTATTATTTACAATGAACTAGGAAAAGAAGCTATTCCTTTAGAAAACAAGCAACTTATAATTCCGTGGGAAATAGTAGAAGATTACGTTACTATTTAACTAATTTACTTAGTTGTATACAGCAGCCCAAATGTAGCCCTTCGTGAAAATTATTAAACTCTATAGCGTGCTCAACCTTTGATAGAACTCCACCTGTGGTAGACAATGTGTATTCTTTAAAGGTTGAGAACAGACCCATTTTATAATCTTCTTCTAGGGTTTCTAAGGTAGAAAAAAGCATCTTATGTATACTATTTACGTCATCTTGTGAAACATCCTTCTCGGGTCTTGTTCCTTTCTTATACGTATTAATGAAGTCCATATCTATTTGTGGTTTTACACCTGACAAACCATAGGTGAGCAACTGTTGGGTTGCAATACTGTGCCCTATATTCCAAACAAGATTATTATTAAATCCCTTTGGGATTTTATTAAGTTGCTCCAGTGTGTGCCCGTTTATAAAACGCTCTAAAATTTGACGATTCTTAAGGCATATTTGAAAACTATAGTCCATATCATTTATTTTCTTTAAAAATACTTCATTTGAGTAATCTTAGGCGGTATTTTTATATCATAATTAAAAGAGAGCCTGCTATGAAAAAAATATATCACTTATCTACTTGTAATACTTGCCAGCGTATTATTTCTGAGATAAACCCTGGGGCAGATGTTGTATTACAAGATATAAAGACAGAGGCTATAACAGAAAAACAGCTAGAAGAAATGTATAAACTCTCGGGAAGTTACGAGTCTTTATTCAGTAAGCGTGCACAACTATATAGACAGCGAGGTCTTAACACACAATCGCTTAATGAGAATGATTTTAAAGAACTTATTCTAGAGCACTATACTTTTCTTAAAAGACCTGTAATTATTATTGACGATCAGATATTTATTGGTAATTCTAAAAAAAATATAGCTTCTGCTGCCGATGCACTTTTAAAATAGGTCTCTTATGAAAAAGCGTTATTTAGCTTTCCTTGCAGCTTTTAGCGCAAGTTTTATTTATGGTGTAAACCACACACTCGCAAAAGACCTCATGCCTACCTATGTACAGGCCTACGGGTTTATCATGCTTCGAGTATTAGGTGCTGCGATTTTATTTTGGATTACGAGTCTCTTTTTTCCTAGAGAAAAAATAGAGCGTAAAGACTGGTGGCGCATTATAAGCTGTGCACTTTTCGGAATGACTTTAAACATGCTTATGTTTTTTAAAGGTCTCGAGCTCTCCACTCCCATTAATAGTAGTGTTGTGATCACATTATCCCCAGTAATTCTTTTAATTCTCTCTGCGCTGTTTTTAAAAGAAAAAATTACTTGGCTAAAAGGATCTGGTATAGCTATAGGTCTTATAGGGGCACTTATTCTTATTTTATTTGGCGTAAAAACACAAACTAATGCTCCAAATATCACTTTAGGAAACACCTTGTTTATTATAAACGCAACTGCATATTCTATTTATTTAATATTAGTAAAACCTCTTACAGCAAAATATTCCTCTATTACTCTTATGAAGTGGTTTTTTTTAATTGCCATATTTACAAACGCCCCTGTTGGATTACCTCAATTCTTAGAGATCCAATGGAGTGAACTTCCTTTAAATGTAATAGGTGTGATGTTATTTGTTGTTGTAGGAACGACATATCTTACATACTTATTTAATGTTTTTGCCTTAAAAGAACTCAAGCCTTCCACCATAGGAGCATTTATTTACCTACAACCCCTCATTGCAACGATTGTAGCCATTATTTTAGGAGCAGATTCACTATCAACTATACGCATAATTGCAGCATCCTTAATATTCTTAGGTGTTTATTTAAGTACCAAACGAAAAAAACCAAATGTTGCAAATTGATATAAAAGAAATAAGTACGGTTGCTACTATTCCTGAATCTGTTTTTAAGGAGTTAGGTTGTGTAGATTCTTTTTATTTTTCTAAGGATTTCCTAGATGCTTTTGAAAGTCAAAATAAGGATATCACATATAACTACCTTCTCTTTTCAAAAAACAATCAGCCGATTGCAATAGCCATCACACAAAAATTAGACATTGCATTAAACCCTGCTGTAAAACAGATACAATACCCCTTGAAATTAATTGCAAGCATTCGGTCATTATTCATAGCTAAAGAATTTTCTACTACAATATGCGGCAACATCTTTCTAAGTGGTAACTATGGTGTTTTTTGTAAAGAACAAAAAGATCTAAAAAACATCATTTATATCCTTTGTAATAGACTTCTAACAGGAAAGAAAAAAAAGACAAACTTATTTTTTTTTAAAGACTTTGACGACACACAAAATACAGCTGCTCGCGTATCAGAAAGATTTAATTTTACTGCTTTTGACGTTGAGCCTAATATGGTAATTGATGTGCAATGGCAAAGTTTTGATAGCTATAAAAATAGACTTAAATCAAAGTATCGAGTTAAGTTAAATAAGGCAGATGCTTCTAGTAACTCTTTAGAAGTCAAAACTCTTGATGCTCATGAAATACGTTATCATATGCCAAGACTACAAGAGTTGTATGAGAATGTGACTAGAAAAGCGACCTTTAATATCTTAAACTTAAATTTAGAAACCTACGCTTTATTAAAAGAACGCTTTCGCGAAAGCATTCTTTTTAATATTTACAAAAAAGAAAATCTCATCGTTGGCTTTTCAACAGCTTTTCATTACAAAGAAACACTTGATGCACATTTTGTTGGGTTAGACTATAGGTATAATAAAAAGTATGCTATTTACCCAAGAATGTTGAACGATTACGTACGACTAGGAATTAATCTAAGAGTAAAAAAAATAAATCTAGGTAGAACAGCTTCAGAAATTAAAAGCACTCTAGGTGCTACTCCAGACTATTTAAAATGTTATGTAAAGCATAAGCGTACTGTACCTAATTTACTTTTTAAGCCATTGCTCAAGCAGCTTAAAATGAAAGCGTTTAAACAGCATTCTCCTATTAAAGAGTAACATTCTATCTTTCTATACTGAACGTACTAATTTTTTTGTTCGATATCTTTAGGAAACTCACCATGTGCTCTCATGTCTTCCTTTGTAAGGACTTTGAAATCATTCGTTTTTGGAGCATTTGTAAGGATAGGCTTTAGAGATTCTGGAAGACCTACCATTTTTCTTGATTTTAAGTCTATCCACCCTCCTTGCATACTTCCTCTAGCTAAGTTTCTTCCTTTGTGATCGTAAAAGTTATGTACAAATTTGAAAAACATACCGTCTTCACTAGCGCCACCTAGCTCAAAGGTTACGGTTATAGGTTTTCCTTGAAAAGCCTCTTTGAAGAAAAATAATTGTTCATGAAAGATTACGGGGCCTAAGTTGTATTGCACCATCTCTTTTTGACTTAATCCATTTTCTATCATATATCCCATACGTGTGTGAGACATAAAATTAACATAAGCTGAGTTTGCCAAATGTCTGTTAGCATCAATATCACTCCATCTTATATCAAATTCTTTTGTATACATAGTTTATTGTATTGTGTTGTTGTCTAGTAAACCATAAAATTACAAAATGATTTACTATGCACGCATACTATTTTATAATGTCCAGAGGTATATATTAAAAAAGCCCAATTTAATCATTGGGCTTTTTAAAATACTCTATGTGCGACTATTCTATAAAAGTGTGGCTTCAAGACTAACATCTGCTTTTACTAATTTTGACATAGGACAAACTTTTTTTGCCTTTTGTGCTATCTCTTCAAATTTCTCTTTTGTGATATTAGGTACTTTTCCTTTTGTAACTAGTTTTATGGTAGTAATTTCTCCATCTTCAAAAGTTACATGTGCATCAGTATCAAGTGTATCTGCTACATAATCTTCTTCATTTAATAAAAAGCTTAATTGCATCGTATAACAGCCTGAGTGTGCCGCTCCTACTAATTCTTCTGGATTTGTTCCAACTCCTTTTTCAAATCTGCTACCAAAAGCGTATTTTTCTTCATTCATAGCTGTACTATCAGTAGAAATGGTTCCTTGACCTTCTTTACCACTTCCTTCCCAATGTGCTTTTGCTTTTCTCGTAAATTTCATATAATTTGTTTTTATTAAGACAATCATAAACCGTTGTCTTCATATTTTTTATTTAAAGGTAATAAGATTCAGCTTTCGCGAAAGCGTAATTAACACCTTATAACAGCGGGTTTAACATTGCTTAAGAACCTACATTTTGTCCATACTGAGTAAGCAGCACAATAACACCCACGAGTAGAAGCGCTGCAAATATGGCAAAGAATATTTTCCAAAAAGAATATGGCCTTTTTCCAGATAATGCTCCCGTTTCTCCATTTACAAAAAAATTATACTCCTTCCCATTATATCGATAAGCGCTCACATATACAGGTAACAGTATATGTTTAAAAGTCTCTTCTGTTAAATTCATATCAATTGTAGTTACACGTTGTGTATCTCCTCCTATATCTGTCATTGCCCATGAGGTAGCAATATCCTTAGCTGTTTCCTTAGAAGATATATGGCCTTTCTTTAAGGGTATTGTATACTTTTCTGTAACAAAGCCTGCTAAAAAACTACTATTAAAAGGCTTTAATTTTTGTAAATCCCATCTTGCTATTTTTGAAGGAATTCTACCTGCCCGCTGAGCTGATGCTTCTATAAGAGTATCGTCTACAAAACCAGAGACCTTACCAGAAGCAGGGTGCCATCTTGTTTTTTTCACTTGGCGTGTTTTTCTATTTCCTTGATTGTCTTTGTAAGTTTGGGTTTCATAATAGTATTCACCTCTTTGTCCTAAATAAGTGGCCGAAAGCTGTGCGTCAAACGTCCAGTATGGTAAATACAGCCCCTTGGTAAACTGAGGATCTAAGGATGCTTTTTTTAGTTTATTAGGTGCCCACCATAGACCTCGCACCCAATTTTTAAAGACTTGAAAAGCTTTTTCTTTATCTATTTGAAACGGAAGTACAGCCCCAGGCAATATCCACTCTTCTGTAGCAAAATCTTCAAGTATGAGAGGCATACTACAGTACACACAATGTAGGGATTTATAGTTTTCTTCTACATGTTGGTTTGCGCCACAATTTTTACAATGTAGTATAGCTATTTCTTCACTGTTTTTTTGATCCCCCATCTTATCTAAATAGGGATACAACTCTAGCTCTTCAAATGTGCTCGTCGCTATAGAGATTTCTTCTTGATGACCGCAATAGTCACACGTTATAGAAGTCGTTGCAGGCTTGTATCTAAGCTCAGCACCGCAGTTTATACACGCTTTTTTTAATTCTGTTTTATGGATGTGTTTTTCTTCCATTGAGACATAGATTAGGTGACGCTTTTGAGAAAGCATAACCTTTTCAAAATTTAAATTTTAGTTGACCATCAAATAGTATGAGCTGTGTCTCTTATAATGGTAATGGCGGTGGAGTATTGCCTCCAAGAAAAACTTTCAAATCCTCTACCTCTTGTAGCATAGTCCATCCGGACATTCCTTGCTTCCAGATCAAACTTTCTCTATTAATAGTGCGGTTTGCAAATAGTGATTTGAGTTGCTCAAACGAGACGGGGCCTTGCTCTGCACCATTTACAGCATAAAAATATTGTACCGGAATAGGCATAGGTGGTGGTATAGAACCTCCTTGGGTTACTTGAGGCTGAGCTTGATTTTGAGAACCCATTTCTGATTGTCCTCCCATTAGACCCCCCATTTGTTGAGCAAGCACAAAACCCATGCCCATACCCATCCCAGCTCCTGCCGTACCGCCTTCATTTGCAGCAGCCGCCTCTATTGCTTTTGCTGTTTTGAATTTAGTAAGCTTATCTAGGTCTAATTTATCAATGCGACTGTATTCAAAGATCTCTTTTTTAAGATCTTCAGGCATAGACACATTTTCTATATAAAATTTTTCTAAAGCAATACCAACAGATAAAAATTCTGCCTTCATCACTTCTCTACAGGTTTCTGAAAGCTCAGAGGTATTTGCAGCATACAATTCAATAGGTAAGTTAGCCTCTCCAACGGTATCTGTAAATCGTGTGGCAATTAGACTTTTGAGGTGTTCATTAATTTCAAAATTTGTAAAATTATTATCTGTGCCGACAATATCTGTAATAAACTTCCCTGCATCTGCAATTTTAAAAGCATAAGTCCCAAATGCTCTTATCTCTACTAGTCCAAAACGATCATCACTCAAAGTTATAGGACTTTTTGTGCCCCATTTTTCATCTGTAAAGAGGTGGGTGTTTACAAAATAAACCTCTGCTTTAAATGGCGAGTTAAATCCAAATTTCCATCCTTTTAATGTCGATAAAATGGGTAGGTTTTGAGTAGTAAGATCATATGTGCCAGGATTAAAAACGTCTGCAAGCTGTCCTTCATTCACAAAAACTGCCGTTTGTCCTTCTCTTACAATTAATTTTGCTCCATTTTTTATCTCGTTTTGATATCTTTCAAAGCGATGTGCGATGGTGTCATCTGTATAGTCAAGCCACTCAATGATATCGATAAATTCATGACTAAGCTTCTCTTTAATTGTATCAAAAATCCCCATAAATTGTAGTTTTAATTTCTGTCTTAAAGTTATGAAATTAAGACATAAAAAATCGGCTATTGTTCCCCCAAACTATAGCCGATTCAAAATTTAAATAATATGTCTTAGTTACAAGACATTAAGCTTGATACTCGTAAGAAGTTCCATCTGGAAATTCTATTGAAAAATAGGCTACATCAAATTCTTCATCTTGACAGATTTGCTCTAGAAGCCCCCAATCTTCTTGTTGCGTTTTCATAATTGATTATTTAAATGGTTAATTCCTTACAAAGATGATTTACTTATAAAAAGGATAGTGGGTGTTTATGTCTTGAAATAGTAGGGTTCTTTACCCCATTTTAAATTTGCTTTTCTAAGCGACAGGCAATGACAGTTTATTGTATCAATTCAAAATAAGAGCGCGCTTTAACATTAAAGATTGGTTATTTTTGAAGAAACAAGATAAAATTTCAAAAGTAATGCTCACTATAGATCCAAAAGAAATTCCAGTATCTCAGTTATTTGGTCATCTCACTGGAGCCGTAGGCCCTAGGCCTATCGCTTTTGCAAGTACTGTAGATAAGGATGGCAATGTTAACCTAGCACCATTTAGTTTCTTTAATGTATTTGGCGCAAACCCTCCTATTTTAGTGTATTCTCCATCTCGAAGTGGTCGGGATAACACTACAAAAAATACGTTGGATAATGTACTAGAGGTTTCAGAGTGCACCGTTAATATTGTAAATTATGCCATGGTACAGCAAATGTCTCTCGCTAGTACTGCCTATGATAAAGGGATAAACGAATTTATTAAGTCAGGTCTTACTCCCGTAGCTTCAGAAATGGTACAACCTCCTCGCGTTTCAGAATCACCCGTTCAGTTTGAATGTAATGTAATAGAGGTTAAACCACTAGGTGATCAGGGTGGTGCAGGAAATTTAGTAATCTGTGAAGTATTAAAAATACATCTCTCAAAAAACATCTTAGATGAAAATGGAGGCATTGATCCTGTAAAAATTGATCAAGTTTCCCGATTAGGCGGTAATTGGTACGGGCGTGCAAAAGAAGGGCTCTTTGAAGTACCCAAACCTGTTGCTAGAACAGGAATAGGAGTAGATCAAATACCTCAAGATATAAGAAATAGCAGTGTTCTTACGGGTAATGATTTGGGTATGTTGGGAAATGTAGAAAACTTACCTAGTGAGGATGCTATTAACGCTTTCGCGAAAGCAAATGCCCAATTAAAAGATGTGCTCGCTCACGAAGACAACGTTTCTAGACACAGAATTGCACAGGCCTTTCTTGCCGAAAAAAATGTGAATAAAGCGTGGATGGTTCTACTCGCAAAGCGGTAGAAATTTCATAAATTTACATCCTCAATAATTGAATAAGATGGAAGTACAAGGAAAAATCAAGAAGATAGGTGAGACGCAAACTTTTGGGAACAACGGTTTTAGAAAAAGAGAAGTGGTAGTCACCACAGAAGAGCAATATCCGCAACACATTATGGTGGAGTTTGTTCAAGATAAAACAGATCTTTTAAACAGCTACTCAGTAGGTCAAAATGTGAAAATTAGCATTAACCTAAGAGGACGCGAGTGGGTAAGCCCACAAGGAGAGACTAAATATTTTAATACAGTGCAAGGGTGGAGAATAGAAAACTTAAGTGCTGCAAATGCAGGTGGAGGGCAACCGTTACCACCTATGCCTCCAGCAGACTCCTTTGAACCTGCATCAAATTTAAACACAGACGATCACGACGATCTTCCTTTCTAAGGAAAATTTATTTTAAATTAAAAGGCCCAAAGCGATCTCAATTGTTTTGGGCCTTTTATATTGTGATACTAACTTTAAGCTAATTCTAAATAGGAATCCCCATGCATTATCACCAGCCTCGGTTTCCAGATCACCACCTTGCAGATGAGGATGGCTTGCTTATGGTAGGAGGTGAACTCACACCGGACTGGCTTCTTAAAGCTTACCGCTCAGGAATCTTCCCGTGGTACAACGACGGGCAGCCCATTTTATGGTGGACACCAGACCCGAGAATGGTAGTAAAACCTAATGATGTAAAGGTCTCTAAGTCTATGCGTAAAGTATTACGCGATAATTATTTTAAAGTAACCTACAATCAAAATTTTCTTGAAGTAATTCTCGCTTGTAAGCGTATAAAACGTAATGGTCAGGAAGGCACTTGGATCACTAACGATATTGTAGATGCTTACTTAAGATTACATGAACTAGGATATGCTATCTCTATAGAGGTATGGCACGAAGATGAGCTAGTAGGAGGTTTGTATGGAATTGACCTCAAGGAGAAAGGCGTTTTTTGTGGAGAAAGCATGTTTACCACCATGAGCAATGCAAGTAAAGCGGGGTTTATTACGCTTTCGCGAAAGCTTGCCGCACTCAATTATAAGTTGATTGATTGCCAAATGTACACAGAACATCTCGCAAGTCTAGGTGCAGATGAGATCTCTAGGGATCGTTTCTTGAAATATCTAAAGTAGCCCTTAAATTGACAATTTAATTTTATACGATATGATACCTCCAACAATCTACTTCATGATCGTTTACCATACCTATAGCTTGCATAAAAGCATAAATCACCGTAGATCCTACAAATTTAAAACCTCGCTTTTTGAGATCTTTAGAAATAGTATCACTTAAAACTGTATTTGCAGGTGCATTTTTATAATCTCTCACGCTATTTTTAATAGGTTTATGATCTACGTAAGCCCAAAGGTAATTTGAAAAGCTTCCGTATTCATTTTGCAATTCCATGAATAATTTTGCGTTTACTACGGTACCACGAACTTTTAGCTTATTGCGTACAATTCCTTCATCTTGTAGTAATGATTGTATTTTATCTTCCTTGTAGCTTGCAATACGTTTATAATCGAAATTGTCGAAGGCTTTTCTAAAATTTTCTCTTTTACGCAAAATAGTAATCCAGCTTAACCCAGCTTGAAAAGTTTCTAATACTAAAAATTCAAAAAGAGTTTGGTCATCCTTTATCGGAACTCCCCATTCTATATCATGATACTCTTCATACACCGAATCTCCTACACACCAGCCACATCTGTTTTTTAGCATTTATCTAAGTTTATAGTTCTCTTAAAGATAGTAAGTTTGTTGTCAATAACTTAAATAATCTAATATGAAAGTCATTGAAGATACTAAAGAGCAATTAGTTGAAAATGCGCTAAAAGATGCCATCTCCTACAAAGACTATAGAGCTTTTACAGAACAGCATGCCATTGTGGGAACTAATTCTGGTGACGAGAGATCAGAAAACCTCGCAAACTATACGATGCTCAATCACAAACGGATGAAGCGCCTTGATAAAACTCTCAAACTTTCTGAAGATGTGAAAACTGTCATAACTAATTATGATAATAAAGTAACTTGGCTTGTACTTACAGAAACTTGGTGTGGGGATGCTGCTCAAACTATGCCCGTAATGCAAAAGTTTGCAGATCTAAATGAGGGCATACAGTTCAAGGTCGTATTGAGAGATGAGCATAAGGAACTTATGGATGCGTTTTTATATAATGGCGGGAGATCAATTCCCAAACTTATTGCCTACGATTCTCAAGGTAAAAAGATTGTGGGTGATTGGGGTCCTAGACCTACAAAGGCGACTAAACTTGTGAATGATTACAAAGAAGAACATGGCTCTTTAACACCTGAGTTTAAGCAGGATTTACAAATCTGGTATACTAAAGATAAAGGGCAAAATACAGCAGAAGATTTACTAAAGCTACTTCAACAAATTAGCCTTGAAAAATAAAGGTTACGGTACCTAGCTGCTGCAATTTAGGACTATTGTCAAAGTAAGCATTCTCAAGGTATTTCATGGCTTGTTCTATCAAGCAACCATTAGAAGATGAAGAAGAAGTGCTGTTAAATGATTTTTTAATAATCGATCCTTGACCGTTTACCGTAATATTAATTACAACTTTGCCAATTGCGTCGCAGGTATATACTGGGTTAGGTAATTTAATGGCAGTTCTATCTACAAGATTATAAGATACTGTACTCTGTCTGTATTTACTCTGCTTTTTTTGACCGCGATTTGATTCCCTAGCCGCTATCGCTTCCTCCAGATCTTTCCTTTGAGCTTCAAGATGTTCATCTTGTTCTTCTAGTAGTGCTTTACGCCTAGCTTCATTATCTGCATCTAAGTTTTGAATACTCTCTTCCTGTCTTGCCTCTATGGCTTTCCTAACTTCATCATCTGCGTCTAATGCCTTTGACTCTGCTTCCAGTTGATTAGGGTCATATAGCTGATTAGATAGAATTGAGGAGATATCTGGCATTTCAGAAAGTAGATCTTCCTGATCTTCTGGTATGGGTTCTGTAAGAACGGCCATTTCTATAAATTCCTCTTCTAGTTCTCCTTGGTAAGGTTTAACCCCCAGAAAGAAAAATACCAAAACAAGTATACTCGCACTTGAAATTGTAATTAATAATGCTTTATCTGAATTCGAAATTTTCATGGGGATGTAAAATTACGTAAACTTAATTTATAAAGACCTCTTACTCTAAGTTTTAGCTTTCAAAAGCTGCTGGAGAGAACGTTTCTATAAAATTATCTAGTGTTTGTGCTTTATCTACGTGATAATCACCTATTCTAGTTCTTCTAAGCTTCGTAAGATGCGCACCACTTTCTAGCGCTTTACCAAAGTCAAAGGCTAAAGATCGTATGTACGTACCTTTACTACAACTCACCTTAAAATCTACTTCTGGCATTTCAATACGTGTGATTTCAAAGGAAGTGATTTCTACTTCTCTAGTGGGTATTTCAACTTCCTCACCTGCTCTTGCAAATTCGTATAGTCGTTTTCCCTCTTTTTTAAGTGCAGAAAAGATAGGAGGCCGTTGTTGAATCTTTCCTTGGTACGCTTTCGCGAAAGCGTATATCGCCTCCTCCGTTATATGTTCTGTAGGGAAGGTCTGGTCTATTTCTGTTTCAAGATCATAGCTAGGTGTAGTAGCTCCAAGATATATAGTACCTGTATACTCTTTTTCCTGACCCATAAATTCATTTATACGCTTAGTAAACTTACCTGTACAAATGATCATTAAGCCTGTAGCGAGCGGATCTAACGTTCCAGCATGACCTACCTTAATCTTCTTTATATTTAGATTCTTACGAATAAGCCAGCGTACTTTATTTACAAGCTGAAAAGAGGTCCACTCTAATGGCTTATCAAAAAGTAACACCTGCCCTTCTTTATAATCATGGTCTGTTAATGTATTTTCTGGCTCCACCATTATCGATTATATAGTGTGAATCCTATAGCAACTAAACCTACTACTAGACAGTATACAGCAAACCAAGAAAGTTTGCTTTTCTTAACCAATTTAATCATCCAGGTACAAGCTACAAGACCAGCTATAAAAGCCGCAAAAAATCCAATAATCAGCACTGATACATTCCCTGTTTGTGAGGTAAGCGCCCCATCCATTAAATCCTTTGCTATTTTACCAAAAATTAATGGTATTACCATTAGAAATGAAAAGCGGGCTGCTTTACTCTTATCATTACCCAGCAATACAGAAGTAGAAATAGTAGCTCCACTACGAGAGATCCCTGGTATCATGGCTACGGCTTGAGAAACTCCGATAATGAATGCGTTTGAAAATGAAACATTTTTTTGTGTGTCCTTAGCTCTGTCTGCAAAATATAACAAGACAGCCGTTACTATAAGCATACAACCTACAAGTAAAATGTTACTACCAAACAATGCTTCTAATTGCTCTTCAAAGAATAAACCTATAAAAACAGCAGGAAGCATGGAGAGAATAATTTTTGCAGAAAATTGCGTCTCTTCATTCCACTTAAACGAAAAAAGTCCTTTTACTATTTCGATAATATCTTTTCTAAAAACAACGATAGTAGATAAAGCGGTAGCAAAATGTACTACCACGGTAAACATGAGACTTTCCTCTGGAACGGAGGTGTCTCCCAGTACAGCTTTACCTAATTCTAAGTGTCCACTTGAAGATACTGGTAAAAATTCTGTGAGTCCTTGTATAACACCAAGAATAAGTGCGTCTAAATAATCCATAAATTTTAAAAGCTATTAATGCTTATGCGGATTTAATAATATAGCGTACACCTCGATACCAAAGCCTATGAGGATAACTGCGGGTGCTAGTCGTATACGTCTCCAAGAATAGATTTCTGGATTAAAAACAGTAGGATCGTCGCTTCCTCCTCCAGACATAAGTAAAAAACCTAGAGCTATAACTCCTAGGCCTATAAGCATCCATTTGAAATTTTTCTTGCCAAATATAAATTCGGTAGCCTGTTTTGTTTCCGTCTTTCGTTTTTGCTCTCCCATGTGTTTAGTAGTATAATTCGTCTGTACGCAAATTTAAGAAACGCTGTGTTGCTAGAAAGGTACTAAACCAAGTGATCAATATACCAATTAGAAATACTCCTAGAAATAATGCACCTATAAGCAAAGGGTCATCTAACAACGTTAGTTGTGGGAATGTTTTATCTGCATAATATAATACGCCACCCATCCCTGCAAGGGCAATGATGGCACCTATCATTCCTAACTTTACACTTTTCCAAACAAAAGGTCTGCGTATAAACCGTTTAGTGGCACCTACCATTTGCATCGTTTTGATAGTAAAACGCTTTGCGTATACAGATAATCGAATCGAACTATTAATGAGCAACACGGCAATAAACGTAAATATGCCCGAGATAATTAAGACCCATAGACTTATCTTTTTAATATTATCATTTAATAAGGAGATAAGAGGCTTGTCGTAGGTAACCTCTTCCACAAAGTCTTTGCTAGAAATAGTTGCCGCAATTTCATCAACCTTTTCTGCCGACACGAAATCTGCATTTAGATACAAATCAATACTGTTCTGTAGTGGGTTCTCTCCCAAGTATTCTACAAAATTCTCTCCCAACTCTTTACTATGAGCCTCAGCCGCTTCTTCTTTTGAAACGAACTGTATTGATTTTGTTGAAGGAGCTAGCGAAAGCGATTTCTCAAGCTGTTTCATTTCAACGTCTTTCGCGGTATCCTTGAAATATATACCTATCGCTACGGTTTCTTTAAAATAGTCTGCTACTTTTTTAGTGTTAAGTATGAGCATACCTAGTAATCCTAATAAAAAAAGTACCAACGCGATACTAATCACGACTGAAAAGTAAGAAGTGATTAAGCGTCGTTTTTGATATTTTTCAAAAGAAGAACTCATTGGCAATTGTTTCGTGTAAAAGTAGTAAATACTATAGAATCCTTATCCAATCGTTTTAACTCTCTACTTTTATTTTTTCAAATAAATGAATCACTCGCTACATAAGCCTCAATCACACGTTGCTCTCCTTCTTTTCCATTAATGCTATTCCCATGCTCCATACCTAAAATTCCTTCATAGCCACGGCTATGTATGTATTTGAAAACATTTTTATAATTAATTTCTCCAGAGGTAGGCTCGTTACGACCTGGATTGTCCCCTATTTGAAAGTAGGCTATCTCATCCCACGTCTGTGCAATATTAGGAATTAAATTACCCTCTTGAATTTGCTGGTGATAGATGTCAAATAAAATTTTACAAGAAGGACTATCAACCGCTTTACAAATTTGATATGCTTGCGGCGATTTTGACAAAAATAATCCTGGGTGGTTTTTGAAATTGAGTGGTTCTAGCACCATTACAATCCCGTGCGGTTCTAAAATAGAAGCGGCTTGCTTAAGAGTTTCCAAAACATTTGCTGTTTGAAAACCCATGTCCTGTCGTAGATCTACGTGCCCTGGAACGACCGTAATCCAAGTGGCATTCATGCGTTTTGCTACCTCGATAGACTTTCTTATATCCGTTAAAAATTCTTCACGGTAGGTGGCTTTACCACTTGCTAGGTTTGCTTCCGTCCAATAAATTTTATGACCCACAAATACACCCATCATCATATTATGGTACTCCATTTTGGCAGCCATAGCCTTTTGTTGTGCAATAGGACGGTTGCGCATCTCATTATCCTCAAAAGCTGTAAATCCCTGAGATGCCATAAACTCAAGTTGATCCATAGGATCTGCTCCTGCATGTTCCTTAAACATGCCTATATGAGGCGCATAATTTAAATTAAAATCATGATCACTTTTGAGTTTAAGAGCAGCTTTCTCTTTTGGGTACGCTTTCGCGAAAGCGTGACCCACTCCCCCAAAACCTAAAAAGGAACCTGTAAGGGCTCCTTTTAGTATAAATTTTCTTCGATCCATAGATATCTTAAATATAAGATTAAAAACTGTAGAAAGATTAATTTCTAGTTACTATTTAAACAGCTTAATTGTAAAGCTATTTATAGTGAATATGCCTTACCTCCTGTAGCGCCTTGCACTGGCAGGCAACCTATCTGTTGTCCCGGAATAGGGTCGTAAGCTAGTACATTCTCTCCTATTTCTTCTGAGGTTTTCCATGCCCAAAGCGTCATCCCTCTTAGATTACCTAATAAACTAAATGAAGCTGCATCTGGATCTGGAATGGTTGATTTGTCTTTAGCGTATGTTTGGTAAAAAGAACCAAGATTTTTTTCATAGGCAGCTGCTTGCTCTGGAGTAGCCATGAGATATTTTGCCAGTACTTGATCAAAATCTTCTGCATTTGCATTTTCAAAGGTTTTGCCCGTTAGGTCTTCCAATCTATTTGCTAGTGCATCAAAGCCTAATTTTATTTGCGGCTTGTCCTCTTCTTCCAGCACATCATTCCAATACATATCAATAAAGTTATGTACACCTACATCTATAGCTCCTGGAACACTTTCATCAGAAGGTATGATTAAGTCTACAATATGACGCAATGCTCTTCCTTGCTGCTGGTTTACAAAAACTGTTTCAAAAACAGGTTCACTTTTGCAGCTTTGAAGTAAGCTTAATACTGTAGGCGTTGCTACTAAAGCCACACCACCTAGTCCTAAGTTTTTTATAAGTTGTCTCCTTTTCATCTTATGCTTCTTTTTTGAGTTGAGCTGCAGCATGATTTGCTGCACGTGCGCTAAAGGCCATGTAGGTAAGTGATGGATTAACACAACTAGCAGATGTCATAAAAGCTCCATCTGTAATATACACGTTAGGTACAGCATGTAATTGATTATCACCGTTACATACAGAAGTTTTAGGATCTCGTCCCATACGAGCGGTACCCATCTCGTGTATGCCATTTCCAGGTGCACTTGGATCATCCATCGTTTGAATATCTTCAAAGCCAGCTTTTTTAAGCATATCCTTAGCGCTCGAAATCATATCCTTACGCATTTCCCATTCGTTCTTTTTCCACTCTGCATCAAAAGTAACTGTAGGTAATCCCCATTTATCCAATTTATTATAATCGAGTGTCATTTTGTTCTCGTGGTATGGTAAACATTCTCCAAAGCCCATTAAACCAATAGTCCACCCCCCTGGTTCTTGAGCAACCTCTTTCAGTTTTTTTCCATATCCTGCTTCAGATACTAAAGAAGACCAATCACCGCGGCTTGCTCCACCCTGATAACCATATCCTCTTTTAAAGTTTTTCTGCTCTGTTTCTCCTCCTAAATTTCTAAAACGTGGGATATAAATTCCATTAGGCCTGCGGCCCTTGTAATATTTGTCTTTATCTCCTGACCATTTTGCTGTGGCTCCTGCCTTAAAGTGATGGTCCATTAAGTTGTGACCTAATTCTCCAGAGTCATTCCCCATACCGTTAGGGAAGCGCTCGCTTTTAGACTGCATAAGGATACTGGCAGATGCTATAGCAGAAGCACATAGAAATACTACTTTTGCTTTAAATTCTTTTTTCTCCATCGTTTCCTGATCGATCACTCTAACTCCAGTAGCTTTACCAGTAGCATCATCATACATTACCTCTGTAACAATAGAATAAGGTCTTACTGTAAGATTTCCTGTTCTCTCTGCAGCAGGTAGGGTTGAAGAGTTGGATGAGAAATACCCTCCAAAAGGGCACCCTCTAGCACAACGATTTCTAAACTGACACGCAGAGCGCCCATCATGGCTTTTTGAACCTGTAATATGCGCAACTCGACCTATGGTGAGCAATCTACCGTCTTTGTAGTTTTCGGCCATGTTTTTCTTAAGTGTTTCTTCCACACAATTAAGTTCCATAGGTGGTGAAAATTTACCATCCGGAAGCACCTCTAATCCAAGTTTTTCTCCAGATACAGAGATATACTCTTCTACTTTATCGTACCATGGAGAGATATCTTCATATCGTACAGGCCAGTCTACTGCAATATTTTCCTTTTTGTTAGCCTCAAAATCTATATCGCTAAGTCGGTAACTTTGTCTACCCCACATTAACGAGCGTCCTCCTACATGATAGCCTCGTATCCAATCAAAACGTTTTGTCTCGTTGTATGGATGATCAATATCATCTACAAAAAAGTGTCTGGTATCTGCTTTGTGCACATATCCTGTACGTGCTTGTTTATGATAACGAGCTTCCACTTCTGCGCTATTATTCCCACGGTATTTTAGATCCCATGGATCCATGTGCATGGTAGGATAATCTTCAATATGCTTGACCATACGCCCTCGTTCTAAGACAAGCGTTTTGAGCCCATTTTCACAAAGTTCTTTTGCGGCCCATCCTCCGGAGATGCCTGAGCCTACGACAATTGCGTCGTACATTTCGTTTTCGTTAGCTGTATTCACTGTTATATTGTATTTATGAAAATTATTTAGGAAGCTTGTTACCAAATATATAAATTTTATGTTGTTTTTTGTGAATATGTAAAAAAGACTACCTTAGTAAAAACCTATATTTAACAGTAATTCGCAGGCGAAAACGTTGTAGTACGCCTCTTTTTTAATTCTAGTTTTATGAAAAATTTTATAATTGGCTCTATTATCGTCTTTTTAGGTTTTATTTCATGTAAAAATGAAGTAAAAATTAAGGATGAAAACGCTTTCGCGAAAGCAGAAAAAGAAGAAGTAGCCAGTACCGCTATGAACATTCAACATTCTTTAGCACAATGGTCTTTACACAAACCTTTTCTTGATGGAACTTTGGACCCCTTAAACTTCCCTGCAATTGCTAGAGATTTAGGCTTCTCCGGTGTTGAATACGTAACACAGCTATACCCTTCTGTACAATCAGTAGGACCCAATTACCGAGAAGACGTGATGAAACTTGCGACAACATTGTCTAAAAATGCAAAACAAGCAGAGGTTGAAAGTGTGTTACTCATGGTTGATAATGCAGGAGAACTTGCAGACCCAGACCCTGAAAAACTCGCAGCGGCTATCGAAAATCATAAAATATGGATGGACGCCGCAAAAGTTATGGGTGCTCATTCCATAAGGGCAAATCTATTTGGCGAACTCGATCCTGAACAATGGCATAAAATTTCTGTTGCTTCTCTAAAAGAGCTTGGTGCATATGGAGAAGAACTTGGAGTGAATATTCTTATAGAAAATCATGGCGGTTGGTCTAGCGATGCAACTAAACTTGTTGCCGTTATGGAAGAAGTTAATATGCCTACGGTAGGAACATTACCAGACTTTGGTAACTTTTGCATTAAACGTGAAGGAGGAGCCAGATGGGGCGCTCCATGTATTGAAACTTACGATACCTATAAGGGTATCAAACAATTAATGCCCTATGCTAAAGGTGTCTCTGCAAAATCATACGAATTTGACAATGATGGTAATGAAACAACTCTTGACTACCAGCAACTAATGCAAATAGTAAAAGATAGTGGTTTTGAGGGGTATGTAGGTACTGAGTATGAAGGCTCGCTAGACGACCCAATGGAGGGTGTAAAGCTTACAAAAGCACTGGTTGAAAATTCGATCGAAAACCTTAAATAAACTATATGAAATCAACGATTAGAATTCAATTATCGGTTATGATGTTTCTCGAATTTTTTATTTGGGGAGCATGGTTTGTGACCATGGGTACTTTTTTAGCTCAAGCTTTTAGTGCAGATGGAGGACAACTGGCTATGGCCTACGAAACCCAATCTATAGGGGCTATTATAGCTCCATTTATAATAGGGCTCATTGCCGATAGATACTTTTCTGCCCAAAAGATATTAGGCGTTTTACACTTAATAGGCGCTGTGTTATTATATCTAGCTGGTACATCGCAAAGCTTTGACTCATTTTATCCATATATTTTAATTTATATGATATTATATATGCCTACACTAGCGCTAGTAAACTCTGTGGCTTTTAGACAAATGAAAGATCCCGCTAAAGACTTTGCGTTGATACGTGTACTAGGCACCGTAGGGTGGATTGTAGCTGGTCTAGCTATTGGATTTTTAGCTTGGGAATCTGAAAATCTTTTACAAAACACCTTTCTTATGGCTGCTGTAGCAGCGGCGATACTTGGCTTATTTAGTTTTACGCTACCCGATACTCCACCTGTGGTAAGTAAAAACGAAAAAGTTACCGTGCGTGACATATTAGGATTAGATGCACTTGGGATGCTAAAGGACAAAAGATACCTTGTCTTTTTTATAGCCTCTATTCTTATCTGTATTCCACTGGCGTTTTATTACCAACACGCAAATCAATTTTTAAATGAAATAGGTATGGAAGGTGCTGCGGGTAAAATGACCTTTGGGCAAATGTCAGAAATAGCATTTATGTTACTGCTTCCTATATTTTTAAAGAAATATGGTATTAAACTTACGCTTCTAGTTGGTATGTTAGCCTGGGTTGTGCGTTATATTTTATTTGCTTATGGCGATGCAGGAGAAGGCACTTGGATGCTCATATTTGGGATCATCTTACACGGTATATGTTATGATTTCTTCTTCGTATCTGGTCAGATTTATACAGACTATAAGGCGGGAGAAAAATTTAAAAGCTCAGCACAAGGACTAATTACACTTGCTACATACGGGTTAGGAATGCTCATTGGTTTTCGCCTTGCTGGAAAAATCACAGATTTAAACGCACTAGCAGATGGTGGGCATAGTTGGGAAGCTATATGGACCATACCTGCAATAATAGCTGGTGGCGTTTTTCTATTTTTCCTTATTACATTTAAAAACGAGAAAATTGAAGTAAAAGAATAATACAACAACTATGAGCAATAAAATTAGATGGGGCGTCCTAGGTGGTGGTGGTGATAGTTTAATAGGAATAGTACATCGCGTGGCAGCTACTATGTTTGATGCATACCAACTGGTCGGTGGTTCTTTTAACCCAAATATAGAAGAGAGCAAAGCATTTGCAACACAAATAGGTATCTCTACAGATAGAATTTACAAAGATATAGAAGCATTCATTACGGGTGAACTTGCACTACCTGAAGCTGAACGCATACAGGTAGTTTCCATACTTACACCCAATTTCTTGCACTTCCCCATGGCAAAAAGGCTATTAGAGACGGGGTTTCATGTAATTTGTGAGAAACCTATGACTATGACTTATGAGGAAGCCCTCATTTTACAAACAATACACCAAAAAAACGAAACAATATTTGGACTCACTCATACGTATACCGGGTACCCTATGGTACGCCAAATGAAGGAGATGATTACAAATGGAGAGATAGGTGAGATTCAAAAGGTAGATGCACAGTACTATCAAGGCTGGATCAATCCTATTATACACGATAAAGAGCAGCGCAATGCAACCTGGCGTTTAATGCCAGAAAAATCTGGGATATCTTGCTGTATGGGAGATATAGGCGTACATGCTTATCAAATGCTAGAATTTGTAACAGGTCAAAAAATAAAATCCATACTTGCAGATCTCAATCATTTATACGATGATAATCAAATGGATATTGATGGGACGGTACTACTACGTTTAGGTGAGCATCAAAAGGGAGTGCTACGTGCTAGTCAAATTGCTACTGGTGAAGAAAATAATTTTACAGTCGCTATCTATGGAAAAAAGGCAGGTCTCAAGTGGGAACAAGAAAATCCTAATTACCTTACCTTTTTAGAGGATGGCAAGCCTATACGTGTATTAAAACCAGGTCACTCGTACAATAGCTCATTATCGCTAGACGGCACAAAACTACCTCCAGGACACCCAGAAGGTATTTTTGATGCAATGGGTAATATCTATAAGGGCGTGGCAAAGGCCATTAGGGGTGAAGATTTTCATCCAGCAGAATTTCCAGGGATGGAAGATGGTATACGTGGTATGCAATTTATTGAAAAGGCAGTAGAGAGTCATAAAGAAGGTAATGTTTGGATCTCTCTCCTATAATTATGAAGTGTTCTACTTTATTATTTATGAATCGATAATGCTTTCGCGAAAGCAAAACATTACAAGGTCAAACTACTTTGAGCATAAAGTAACTATTGCCAGAGTACAATAAAATGAAGTTTTTAGATATGAAAACAATAAAAGGACCCGCAGTATTTCTCGCCCAGTTTATGGACGACAAAGCACCATTTAATTCGCTAGACGGTTTATGTAAATGGGCCGCAGACCTTGGGTATAAAGGAATACAAATCCCAACTTGGGAAAACCGATTAATTGACCTCACCACAGCAGGAGAGAGTAAAACCTACTGTGATGAGCTTAAGGGCAAAGTAAACGACTATGGGCTTGAGATTACAGAACTGTCTACACATTTACAAGGACAACTTGTGGCCGTGCATCCTGCTTATGATTTAATGTTTGATAATTTTGCACCTAACGATTGTAAAAACAACCCAAAGAAGCGTACTGAGTGGGCTCGTAAGCAAGTAATAAGCGCTGCACACGCTAGTAAGCATTTAGGCCTAGAGGTGAGCGCGACATTTAGTGGTTCGCTGCTCTGGCACACCATGCACCCGTGGCCTCAGCGACCTGCAGGACTTGTTGAGATGGGTTTTGAAGAACTCGCCAAACGCTGGTTACCTATACTCAACACTTACGATGTGTGTGGTATAGATGTGGCTTATGAGATTCACCCTGGTGAAGATCTACACGATGGAGTCACTTTTGAGCGTTTTTTAGAAGCTACAGGGAATCACAAGCGTTGTAATATCTTATATGACCCTAGTCATTTTGTATTGCAGCAACTAGATTATATAGCCTATATTGATCACTATCATGAGTTTATAAAAGCCTTTCACGTAAAAGACTCTGAGTTTAAACCTGACGGTAGACGCGGAACCTTTGGCGGATATAGCGACTGGCAAGATCGTGCTGGGCGCTACCGCTCTCCGGGAGATGGACAGATAGACTTTAAAACCATTTTTACAAAACTAACAGAATACGGTTGTGATGTTTGGGCAGTGATGGAGTGGGAATGCTGTGTAAAAAGTCCTGAACAAGGCGCTCGAGAAGGTGCCCCTTTTATCGCCTCACATATTATTGAGGCAACACAAAAGCGATTTGATGATTTTGCTGGAGAAGATATTGATAAAGAAAAGCTTAAAAAGATATTAGAATTATAATCCGTATTTTCTAAAAATATATAACTTAAGTGAATTTAATGCAAAACTACTATGCTTTAAAAAACTTTGCACTTTACTTACTACTTGTAAGTCTTTTTACAAGTTGTGAAAAAGAAGAACTAATAATAGAACATAAAAAGGTAGAAGGTAATGATCTCGAACATTTAAATATGTTTACTCGCCAGTTGTATAGTTCTGACAAATTATCCAAAGAAATATCCTTAACTACTAAACTAAAAGAAATAAGTAAAAAGTCCTTTACCAGTGGGACAAGATCTGTGCATTCAGAAAGTCTTGGCTTTACAATACTTACTAATTATGCACAATATATAAGTTCTGATGACGGTAAATTTTATTCATTTACATTTCCAGTAATACGCCAAGATGTTACAGAAATACTAGAAAACGCTGTGTTCAGTTTTGAAAACGATGAATTTAAAAGTGCATTATTGCTTTCTTATAAATTTAGTCCCGGTGATTTAGAGAATATAAGAAAAAATATAGCTATAGATGCAACCCAAGATGTAACGATTCTCAATATAGATGAAGAAACAGTACTAGATTTATTAGATACTAGAGATTACAGCTGTTCTTATGAAGTAGATCAAGTTTGTGTAGAAAATGCTTGTACGGTAGACGGTTGCTGGGACTCAGAATGGACTACTTGGAGCTGTAATAATGTAATGGTCTATGTTTGTAACGATACTGAAAATGGAAACACAACAAGTGGACACCTATCTGATGGTCCTGCTCCACAACCTAATTATGGAAATTTAGGAGGCACCAGCGGTGGCGGTTCTAAAGAAACAATTACCGCCCCTGTAGATCCAGATATATTATCTTGGAATTTTTTTATGCTTAATATGCCACAAGACCTTAGAGATTTGCTAGTTATGGACAGTACAATCAATAATGTGGTTTTTGATTATCTAGTTGCAGAGAGATTCTCAGCACAAGCAAGAGCAATCATTGAAGATGCTTTTGAGATATATGAGGGACAAGATGGAGACAACCCTACTTATAAAAAAATTCTAAATGATCTCACAAATTGCACAAAAGCCAACGAGCTACTTACAGATACTCAGTTTAGACAATCACTTTCAAACATACAAAGCAGAGCTCATAATGATAGTGAGAGCGGTTATGAGATTTCAAAAGCCCCAGAGGCAACCCAGTCAACTACAAACTTTGTAGAAGGGGGCTTTGATAGATTAAAACTAAATGTAGGTGGTAATATTATAGGAGGAATACATCATCATACAAACATTGGATATCCTATGTATAGTGCCGAAGATGTAGTCACGCTATTCTTTACCTATATAAAGAACGACCACCGTAGGGATGAGACTATACAAGCCAGTGATGTGTTTTCTGGACTAGTGGTGCCAGTAGGTACACAAAGCACAAATACTTATTTGCTTAAAATAAATAATATCTTAGCACTAGGTCGTTTAATTAATGCAGTTCCTTTTAAGAGTTTTAAAGATCAGTTAGATAGGGCTTACAATGTAGAAATGAATCGAAGTTTTCCTAATTATAAAAAGGTATTGTTAAAGACTATAGAAAGGCTATCGTTAAAATATAATATACACACTAGTCCCATAGCTCTTTATGATTTTAATGAAGCAATCGGTCAGTTTGAGAAAGTAAGTCTCCATCCCACAGAAAACAGTACCCAAAATACTCCTTGCAACTAATATACTCTAATATGAAAACAATTTTTAATGGCTTTTTATTCATTCTTACTTTGAGCTGTACTGCGCAAACCATCATACCTATTCATAATATACCTAATGATGTACCTCTTAATAATATATATTATAAAGATGTAGAAAATGATTTAACGCGTATTGTAGGACAGTGGAAATGGGAAGAAGAACATAGTTCACTTACCATAGATTTTGAGAAATTAGAAAGAGTTATAGATGATACTGGCACTGAATATTATGATTTTCTGGTAGGAGAATATAGATATATAGAAAACGGAACTGTATTAGTAGATGCCATCCCATTTACAGCAGATCCTAATGACGTGTATAGACATAGTATTGTAGGAGGTATTGTAAATGTAACCGTGGGTGCACCTCCTTGTGATGCCTGTACAACAGACACTCGGTTTATACGTGTAAATCTAGATGACCCAACGAGACCTGGTATATCAGGGTCTATGGTATTTGCTAGATACTTAGAAAATGGAGAAGAAAAAATAGTGGCACGTATTTTAACAACCTTTAACAAGAATTACCTTACCCAAGATAATTACACGGGACCAGAACTTTTGAGTATTCCAGAAGGGGTTTATACTTTTTTAAAACAGTAACTATAACATAAGCGATAAATAAGTAAATGAAAATGTTGCATAATAACATTCTAATATTAATGTTCACAATAAGTGGTACTGCGCAAACCATTATACCTATTCATAATATACCTAATGATCTACCTCGTAATAGTATATATTATAAAGATGTAGAAAATGATCTTACTTCTATTAAGAACAATGGAAATGGGAAGAAGAACATAGTTCACTTACCATAGATTTTGAGAAATTAGAAAGAGTCATAGATGATACTAGCACTAAACATTATGATTTTCTGAAGGAGAATATAGACATATTGAAAAATGAGCCTAAGGCCAAATGCAAAAGTAACGAACGACACATATAAAACAGGTACTGTTTATGATGATATAAAATTTATAGATGGAATGATAAATTTCAATGATGAATGAAATGATATTGTCCTATCTATAAATCACTCTAAGATATTAGAAACAATAATCTCTTGATACCGAATTTAAAGAATGGAGAAGCTTTGATAAATATCCCTAAATACACATTAGCTACAATATTACAGGGAGGACAAATCATTATATTATAATATGTCTATTCAAAAAACTAATTAAATTATGAGAAAACAAATATTTCTAATTATTGCACTGACTGTAACAACTATATCATGTGGACCTTCTCAACAAAAAGTCGAACCAACCAATCCTGAGGCTACTGAAGTTTGGCAACCTAAACCGGCTAAAGTCGCTATCAATGGCCAGACCGGTATCCCAAGCGATGCTGTGATATTATTTAACGGTACAAACCTCAACGCGTGGAAGAGTAAAAACGACGGCAGCGCTCCTAAATGGACGATTAATAAAGACGGCAGTATGACCGTAAAAGATAAAACGGGAGATATCGTAACTAAAGAAGACTTCGGGAGTGTGCAATTACACTTAGAATGGCGTAGTGACCCAAACAACACACAGACTAACCAAAACAGAAGTAATAGTGGTGTGTTTTTTCAAGGATTGTACGAAGTACAAATTTTAAATAATAATGATAATGACACCTATGTAAACGGCATGGTAGGCTCTATTTACAAGCAAAATCCGCCGCTTGTTATGGCTGCAAAGCCTACAGGAGAATGGAATAGTTACGACATTATATTTCACGCTCCAGAATTTGACAATTCTGGAGATCGCGTTAAGGCAGGCATTCTTACCGTTTTTCTTAATGGAGTCCTTATACAAGACCATTTTGAGCTATTAGGAAGTACTGAGTATATAGGTTACCCAAAAAACAAAGCTCATGGTGATGGCCCTATAATATTGCAAGATCATGGAGATATGAGTGGCGTAGGGTTTAGAAATATATGGCTTAGGAAACTATAAAAATGATACACCGTCTATTTCATAACCATTTAGAAGAACCAATTGGAATAATAGTGTGCTCCATATTATTTCTCATCGTCGCTTTTTGTTATAAGAAATTTCCACCTAAAAAAATTAATCACTTATATGGTTTTAGAACCAGACGCACCATGGCAAACCAAGAGATTTGGGATGTTGCAAACCATCGTGCCGCAAATAATATGTGGAAGTATTCCATCATCCTTACGATTGTAGGCATCTTAATTTTACTCTTAGATATTCCTCACCCTATGATTGTATTTCTAGTTGTTCTATTTGTAGGGCTTGCCATTTCTATCTGGACTACTTATAAATATGTAGACAGTCATTTTGATAAGAATGGGAACAAAAAATAGTTGTTACGCTTTCGCGAAAGCGTGTGCGAGCGTATCTAATCTACTTTTTATCATTCTGATTTATAGTTTGAACTGTTATCTTTGCGGCTATGATAAAATCGATGACTGGTTTTGGGAAAAGTGTCGTACAAGTTCCTGGGAAAAAAATTACTATAGAAATTAAGTCGCTTAATAGCAAAAACTTAGACCTTAACGCGCGTATTCCTTCTACCTACCGTGAGAAAGAATTAGCGCTACGTAATATGGTCGCTAAAGAGCTGGAACGCGGTAAAGTGGATGTAAGTCTCTACCTTGAAAGTACGGGTCAAAATACTAATACGATTATTAATGAATCTGTGGTCCTTGCTTATTCGCAGCAACTCCAAGAGGTAACTCCAGGAGGCATGGAAAATGCAGAAGCAGTAAAAATTGCGATGCGACTGCCTGATGTTCTTAAAACAGAAAAGGAAGAACTGGATGAAAATGAGTACCAGTCTATTGTTACAAACTTACAAGCAGCATTAAAAGAGATCAATGCTTACAGACTGGACGAAGGAAATTCATTAAAAAGTGAATTTGAATTACGTATTGCAAACCTGCAGCGCTTACTAAGCGAGGTCATTACACTTGACGTGGACCGCATAAAAGATGTAAAAACAAGACTTCAAAAAGCAGTAGTTGATCTTAAAGCTGAACTAGATGAAAATCGATTTGAACAAGAGCTCATCTACTATCTAGAAAAATACGACATCACAGAGGAGAAAGTGAGATTAAAAAATCACTTAGATTACTTTACAACTTCTCTCAACTCTGCAGATTCTAATGGAAAAAAACTAGGCTTTATCGGTCAAGAAATAGGAAGAGAGATTAATACAATAGGTTCAAAATCTAACTATGCACCTATGCAACAGCTTGTAGTGCAAATGAAGGACGAGTTAGAAAAAATAAAAGAGCAAGTTTTAAACGTACTCTAATGGGAAAACAACCAGAAGAAAATAACTTAGAACATCAAGGCAAACTTATTGTTTTCTCAGCACCATCTGGGAGCGGAAAAACTACGATTGTACGGCATCTACTTAAACAAGAAGAGTTAAATCTTGAGTTTAGTATTTCTGCTACAAGTCGTGAGCCAAGAGGGGAAGAGAAGCATGGTAAAGATTACTACTTTATATCCCTTAAAGATTTTAAAAATCACATCAAAGCAGATGAGTTCTTAGAATGGGAGGAAGTGTATCGTGATAATTTTTATGGTACTTTATGGAAAGAAGTGCAGCGCATATGGGCTATGGGAAAGCATGTTATTTTTGATATAGATGTTGTAGGGGGGCTACGCATTAAAAAGAAGTTTCCTGATAAGACACTTGCAGTTTTTGTAAAACCTCCAAGTGTAGATGAGCTAAAAATACGTTTGAAAAAACGTAGCACAGAGAGTGAAGATAAAATAAATATGCGTATCGCAAAAGCCTCTGTAGAGCTTGCTACAGCACCACAGTTTGACCATATTATTTTAAACGATAATCTTGATAAAGCACTCGCTGCAGCTCATACACTTGTAGCAGAGCATATACTTGATGTTGCTGATGGGGCTGTTTTGTAATGTAAATCATAAATTTATATCTCTTTGAAAATAGGACTTTATTTTGGAACCTTTAATCCCATTCATATTGGGCATCTTGCTATAGCAAATCATTTAGCAGAATATAGCGACCTTGAAAAAATATGGATGGTAATTACACCTCATAATCCTTTCAAGAAAAAAAGCTCATTACTAGATAATAACCATCGGTATCAAATGGTTTTAGAGGCCGTAGAAAGCTATGATAAAATTGAGCCCAGTACGATTGAGTTCAATCTACCGCAACCTAACTATACAATTAACACCCTTGCCTATTTAGAAGAAAAGTATCCACAACATGAGTTTTGTCTAATCATGGGTGAAGACAATTTAAAAAGTCTTCATAAATGGAAAAATCATGATGTTATTCTTGAGCGCTATCATATCTATGTATACCCCCGTATTTCTGAAGGGCAAATAGAAACTCAGTTTGACAATCACCCAAAAATACATAGGGTAAAAGCACCTATTATGGAGATCTCATCTACAATGATCAGGAATGGAATTGCATTAGGTAAAAGCATACGCCCGTTACTCCCTCCAGAGGTGTATACTTACATAGATCAAATGAATTTTTATAGATAGCATATTTCTTATGCCTAAAAAAGATCTCGCTGCCCAAAACTCCAAAGAAGCATCTTATTATGGGCTTATAATGGTAGTTTCTTTTCTTGCGTGGTATATTATAGATAGAGTAATGCAAACCAAGTCTGACTTACCTGATTTTCTTATAGGTTTTTCGGTAGTATTATGTTTATTGTCCAGCATTATCACTATTATAAAATACGTTAAGTCTAGAAAGGAACCAAGGACTACTCAACGTAATAAAGCAACTATTTTTGCAATCCTAGCGTGTATCTTCTGGGTGTTAGTGCTTTTTAAAATATTTAAAACAGTGCTTCCCTGAAATTATACATGACCCTTGGTTTAATTTCACCTCATAAAAAAAGAGCAAACATTACTAGCGTTTACTCTTTTATATAACGTGTATCCTGATACTGTTTATTACTTATCCAAATGTGGTATACGCAATACTTGACCAGGATAAATCTTATCTGGATCTGAAAGCATAGGCTTATTTGCTTCAAATATCTGAGGGTATTTCATAGGATCTCCGTACATCTCCTTAGAGATTTTACTTAGAGAATCTCCACTTTCTACTGTGTAAAAACGCGCTTCTGGCTCTGGATTTTCAACAGTTAATCTATCATCTACGGTAGCTATTCCTGTTGAGTTTCCTACCACAAGAACAACTTTCTCTTTAGTTGACTGATCATGTGCACTTCCTGTTACTACAGCGACATCTCCATCTATTGAAATATCAAGATTGTCTACATCTAACCCTAAATCACGTATTGTCTCTGTCATGTTTCTAGCCGCGTGTGCATTGCGCAATGCTATCTTTTCTTCGGCTGCAGCTGCTTTTTCTGCTGCCTCCTCTTTATCTGTTTTTCCTATACCAAATACTTTTGCACCTGCATTTTTAATAAATGAAAATAATCCCATAATTCTGATTTTTAGTTAGTGTTTCAATTGAATTAGAAAGTTACAAAAAACGAGTGGTTGTATCCATATATTAAGACTAGTTTGGCAAAAGAAACAAATATTTAAAGCGGTATAGCTTAAGGTAAAAAGAAGTGTACGCTTTCGCGAAAGCGAACTATAACTATTATTAATAAATTTTGTGTTTCGTTTTTATTTTTTGTGTCAATACATATAATCTTCACAAACATCCAAAAAAAAGAACCCTCACTCTAAGTACCACCTTAGGTAAGGATTCTTCAACTAAATAACCAACCAAAAACTCGTCAATCCCGTTGCTGTCTATTGAGCAACCATTTATTCTTTAAGCGCCTTAAGCTTTTTCTCTTTAAGAGCTTCTATTTCTTTTTTAATTGTTGCCGTTTTCTTACGGTATTTAGGCAACTTGGTAGATTTACCGTCTGTTGACGTTCTAAATTCTATGTACCCTCTACCTCGAAATTCATAAGTTGTTCCAGTTGAAGGCTGATATAACTCTATGGTCGTATCATCAATAATAGTCAAGTCAAAGTCTTCAAATTCTAGTGTATTATACTCAAGAAACAATGTCTTCTGGTAAAACTCACCTGGGATATCATCTACATCATAAATACCGTTGAAATCCCAAATAATATCATTTATATAAGTTCCATTTGGATCTATTGAACTTCTAAAGTTTCCTGAGTTGCCTGCAGGTAAAAACTGTAGAAAGTTTTCATCGTCAAAAGGATTTACCTCTCCTTCATCACTTGCGTAAATTTTCTCCCATGCCTCAAACTCTTGAAGAAAGTAATGTATGTTCTCATAGAATACAAGGTCATAATCAAAGCTACTGCGTTGAAAACCTTCTAATATGTAACGCGCGCCAGTAAATGGATGATAAAGCTCTATTTCAAAATTAGATAACACTCTTACATCAAAAGAGTAATCTCCATCTAGATCATGAGCAACATCTAGCTCATAATTAAAAGTATCATACCCAGCCACTGCAATACCAAAGCCTCCACCATTTTGTCCAATACCAGAAAGGTTATTGTTTGCAAAGAGGGTACCATTTCTAAAAGATACTGTAAATGCTTTTTGTAAAAATGGTACCACTGTGTCACCAGATGAACGGTCTATGTCAATGTACCATATTTCATATTGATTCAATACTTGATTAAGTGTGGGACCTGCTGGTTCTATATAATCATCTGTGACTACTACTTCTGAGTAACATGATGTAAAGAGAGCTGCAATTAGCACGAATCCGAAAAGTTTTTTGATCGTTTTCATAAGTGTTCGTTTTTTGATTCCCTAAATACAAACCAAAACACGTGCCAAAAACTTAAAATTCTGTTAATCAGTTATTTATGTTGTATTAAAATTATAATTTTAGAATAGTGAATTTAAATCACTTGAAAGTTTACTAGGTCATATTACATTATATGATTTCAAATAGCTTACCTGGTAATGGCCTTACCACTCCCTTTAATTCCATTTGTAATAATACGCTGGCAACTTTAAAGGTGGGCATTTTACAATGTAAAGCAATACTATCTAGAAGTTCTTTACCATTATTACTAAGAAAGCGCCACACTAGTTTTTCATCATCTGTAAGCTCTACAAAAAGTTGTTTTTGTATAACAGGTTTTGTTTTTTCTTCCAGCTTCCAATTAAGCATGTACACGATATCTGCTGCATTAGTTAGTAAGTGTGCTCTAGATTGTTTTATAAGATTATTACAGCCTATACTTTGTTTATCATTTGTTCTACCTGGTACAGCAAATACCTCTCGGTTATACCCATTTGCAAACTCTGCGGTCACCAGTGAGCCTCCCTTTGCGGCAGACTCTATAACAATAGTTGCTTCAGAGAGGCCAGCAATGATGCGATTACGTTGTAAAAAGTTTGTGTGTACAAATGTACTCGAGCTCCAAAAATCTGTCACAAAACCCCCATTTCTTTCCACTTCATTAACATATCTAGCATGCACCTTTGGATAAATTTGATTTAACCCATGTGCTAGTACACCCACGTTTTGCAATCCATGCGCTATACATGCTTTGTGAGTTGTTATATCAACTCCATAAGCAAAACCAGAAATAATAAGTGGGTTGAGTGGTGCAATTTCGGCTATAAATTTTTTAATGAAATCTTCTCCATAGGTTGTAATCTTTCGCGTTCCCACAATACTTAGTATGCGTGGATTGTTCCAATTAATCTTTCCGCGAGAAAATAGTATTACTGGACTGTCGATGCAATGTTTGAGTCGCAGTGGATATTCGTCTTGTAGATACGATACGGCATGAATACCGTCATTACTCATATATTCTAATTCTGCTTTCGCGAAAGCATAGTATTCTTCTTTACCAAAAGCACTTAATTTATGCTCTCCTATCCCATCGATAGCTAATAAAGTGCTTTTTTTCTGTAAGAGCACCTCCTGAGCACTACCAAATTTTTGTATAAGCCTTTTTATAGAACCATCTCCTAGATGTGGAGTGTATTGTAAAACTAATAAGGCAAGAAGTTCTTTTTCTGACATTTATGACATATTAATGGGAGTAACAAGAAACAACAAAAAAATGTGTTAATAAAATCTTGAAAGATGTCTCCAGCTGAAGTTGATTTTTTCTAAATTTGAGCTTATGCAGTTAGACCAGTACATAAGTGACCTTCTTTATAGATATGAGTGTGTAATTTTACCAGAATTTGGTGCCTTTCTAACACAGTTACAGAGTGCTCAAGTGCATTCTAGTACTAACGCTTTTTATCCACCTAAGAAAAAATTATCTTTTAATAGGCAGCTTATAGATAATGATGGTTTATTAGCAAACTATATCTCAAAAACAGAGATGATTCCTTATGAGGAGGCAACTATGAAAATTGCATCCTATGTGCGCTATTTATATGATGGATTGCATAAAGGGGAAAGTCAAACGTTACAAAATATAGGATCTCTTTCTCTTGATGAAGAAAATAAATTACATTTTGAACCATCGTACCATCTCAATTATTTAACGTCTTCATTTGGATTATCTTCCTTTACTTCTTCTCAAGTGCTCAGAGAAGTTTATAAGGAAGAGGTAAAATCTATAGAGGCTACAACACCGATAGTTTTTACCCCAGAAAGAAGAAACAGTAATTGGCTTAAATATGCGGCGGCGGCCGTAGTGATTCTAGGAGTATCAGGAATATTAGGTTACACCTACTTGAGAGATGTAGAGGAGTTTAATTATGCTTCAAAACAAGAAGCAAGTATACAACTAGAGGATAAAATTCAAGAGGCAACTTTTGTAATTGAAAATCCACTACCTGCAATAACACTTGCAGTTTCAAAACCTACGGGTAAATATCATATTGTTGCAGGAGCATTTCGACAAGAAGAAAATGCTCAAACTCGTGTCTCACAACTACGTGAAAAAGGCTACAAGGCACGTCAAATAGGTATTAATAGATATGGTTTACACCAAGTTGTTTATGGTAGTTTTACTGATAGTGATGAGGCAATAAATATGCTCAGAAAAATACGTAAAGAGGACAACTCTTCTGCTTGGTTACTCGTACAAAAGATTAAGTAGCGAGTCTAGAAATAGACTATTTTCAAAATAATACATTTACATATATAGATCTAGTGTATTCTTAAAGCTATTCTTAAAATTACACACATATCCTAGTTGCATCTTAAATTTTTACAAAGAGTCTTTTCGTCTTGTGAGACCTACGTACCTTTGTCTAAAATATGAAATATGGAACCGAGAACTCCAAGTGATTCAAAAACTATACTTACTGACCTTGTACTTCCTAGTGAAACAAACCCATTAAATAATTTATTTGGTGGAGAATTACTCGCGCGTATGGACCGTGCTGCTAGTATTGCTGCAAGAAGACATTGTCGCCGTATTGTTGTAACTGCCTCTGTGAATCACGTTGCTTTTAACAGAAGTATTGCTTTAGGTAGTGTTGTTACTGTGGAGGCAAAAGTATCTCGTGCTTTTAAAACTTCTATGGAGGTATTTATAGATGTTTGGGTAGAAGATCGTGAGAGTGGGCAACGCTCTCAAGCAAATGAAGCAATTTACACTTTTGTTGCTGTAGATGACCAAGGGATTCCTGTACAAATACCTAAGCTAATTCCAGAAAGTACAGTAGAAAAGGAACGCTTTGATGCCGCTCTGCGACGCAAACAGCTTTCTTTAGTGCTTGCTGGAAAGATGAAACCTAATGAAGCAACAGAGTTGAAAGCTTTATTTACATAATTGCTACCTTCTTAAAATAGTAAAGCCTCCCATTGGGAGGCTTTACTATTTTAAACTTAATAAAAGTGGCTACCACTTTTCTACTTCTTCTCTAATAGCTTCTTTTGATTTTCCTGTTTTTTCTTGGATACGTCCAGCTACTTCATCAAACTTACCTTCTGCAAAGGTTTCATCATCATTAAACATTTTTCCATATTTCTGTTTGAATTCTCCTTTTACTTGATTCCATTTTCCTTCAAATTCTGTAGAGTTCATAATTTTATTTGTTTTTTTGTTCACTTCTAAATTACTTATAATTAAAAGGTTGCTGTAATAAGAAACTATTAAAATAAACTTAGTGTTATGCTAAAATTAAAGTCGGACTGCTTAGTGACATATATAATTACGCTTTCGCGAAAGCGAAAAAAATTACATTCCTAATACCCAGTCTGCGGGGTTGAGCTTTGAAGTATTTCTACGAACTGAAAATTTTAAAATTGTTTTGCCACTAAAAGCATTGCGAGTGATCTCACCTAGTGTTTCTTTATAGGCTATCTGATCACCTGTTTTGACTTTTATGTTTTTAAGATTTGTATATACTGTGAAATAATCTCCGTGCCTTATAAAAACAGTTGCGGCGCCTCCTTGCATATCTTGTATGGTTGTGACTTCTCCTGCAAATACGGCTCTTGCCGAAGCGCCTTGACTGGTTTCAATTTCTACTCCACTATTAATAGTTGTAATCCCAGGTAAGGTAGGGTGTGCAGATTTCCCAAAGCGTCTTGTGACACGCCCACGCTCTACCGGCCAAATAAGCTTTCCTTTGTTTCTAGAGAATTTTCTGGCTAACGTAACCTCTGCTGGTGTTAGGGCAAAACCTTTATTGCTTGTGGTTGACTTACCTGCTTTTTTATTACTAGCTTTAATTGCATCTGCAATTATTTTATCTATCTGATGATCTATACGATCTGTTTCTCGTTGCTTTTTACGTAACTGTGCTGTATAGCTACTCGATTTTTTCTTGATTTCTCTAACAAGTGCTGCTTGTCTTTGTTTTTCTTTATCTAGCGCTGCTTTTGCAATTCGATTTTCTGCTATTAAGACATCTTTATCTTTCTTTTGCTGTACGAGCTTTTTATTAGTTTGTTGTAAAAGCTTTGTGCGCTCTTTTATTTGATTTCCCTGTTTCTTACGGTAATTAGCATATTGTTTCATATACTGAGTACGCTTATAAGCTTGCTTAAAGCTTTCGCTAGATAAGAGAAACATTATTTTACTTTGTCCGCTTTTACTTTTATATGATTTACGGATCATCTCTCCGTAATCTTCTTTTAAAATGGTTAGCTCCTCTCTCAGGCTTTCCATCTTAGATAAGTTTTCGTTAATTTCCCGTGTAAGTAAATTTGCCTGTCTATTTGTAACCTTTATTAAATCTGTACGCAGTTTTATTTTTGTGTCTAGGTCCTCTACTTGTGTAAGAATAGAAATTTCTTTCTTTTTATTTGTATCCCGTAAACGCTGCAATTGTGCCATCTCTTGCTTGAGCGATTCTCGGCGTTTTTCTAGCTTCTTTTGCTCTGCAGATTGACCAACTACTGTTGAGACAATAAAAAAGAGGAAAAAACAGCTCAAAATAGCTTTATAAGAGAAACAACTATCTTGCATGAAGCTCTATTTTAGAATATCCTGATGGTATAGAAAATGGAAAATTAGTATCTACATTTATATCTATATCTCTAAAATCTATACTTACTCGAGTCTGATTTTGATTATCATTTGCTAGAATATCTATTTGTGTAGGAAAAGGTTTTCCTTCTACATTACGATAAGCGCCATATACTACGTCTAACGAGACATTTTCTGCAGGTTGTTCAACTCGTTGTCTGTCTACCATAAAATTTTCAGAACTTATGGAAAATAATAAATTTATACCCTCTAATTGTTTTCTAGGAGTGATAGTGTATCCTACTGCCGTTTTTTTAAAATCATACTTCCCTTCTCGTAAATCATACACTGTTTGTCCCGACAATAAGCGTTGCAATTGAAAAAAGTCAATATCAACTCCTAGATATTCACTCAAAAACCTAAAATCACCCTCAAAATATTGCCGATTAAGCTTATCATAAAATTGAACTTTATCAGGGGTAATCAATGCACGAGCTCCTGAAATACCTAATAGAGAAGCATTGAGCCATATTTTTTTATCTTTTTCAATACGAATCGTTACAGTGACAGACTGGCTATTGTTTTTATCTTCATACCTTAAACGCGTACGAGCATCCATGGTTTTATACTCAAGTGCATTTGCATAATATTCATTGATCAATCTTGAAGATGTTATATCTTCTGCACTTTCTGAAGTTGCAATCTTTTTTGTTCCACTACAGCTTGCTAGAAGTATAAATATGAATAAGTAGCTATATTTTTTCATTAATTTTCTTTTGCTTGTAAGCTTTTAACCTTCTCGTAATAACTTTTTGCTTTAGAAGAATCTCCAGTCCCCGAATAAGCATCGCCCAGTTGATTATAAAAATCTGCTTCCATTTTTACATCATCAATGATATAATCAATTCCCGTTTCTAACTGTATTATTGCTTCTTTAAATTTGTTTTGCTTATTTAAAGTTACTCCATATGTTAAATATAATAAAGGTTGTGAAGGATATAAGTCCAAGGCTTCAGAGACCGTTTTTTCTGCGTCCAAAAACTGATCTTCATCTAGCTGGAGAAGTATAATGTTTTTAATAATTTCAAGATCTTCTGGGCTAGTAGCTAAGGCTTTTTTGAAGTATGGCAATGCTTTTACTTTATCCCCTTTTTGTAAATAATATACTGCTAATTCATAGAAGATATTAGCACTTCCCACTTGTTTATCAAAGACGGTGATAGCATTTTCTAACTGCATCTCAAACTGTGGATTTTCATTTACAAAAATCAAGAAATCGTTGAGAACATTATGCTTACCTTCTAGAGCGATTGTTTTACTTTCTAGCACTTTTTGCATCGCTGCTACTGCAAGGTCTGTTTTGTTGTCAATAAGATAAAATTTGTAAAGAGCTAGTTGCACTTCATCTGCTTCTGGGTTTACTTTTTGAAGTTCTAACGCAGTTTCATATGCCTTTCTAGAATTACCTTGTTCACTGTAAAGAAAGATAAGCTTCAAATACTCGGCTGTACTCTTTGGGCTAGAAACAATATTTTCTTCAATTTCTTTCACTTGTCGCTCTGTATTTCCAGAGAGCATGTAAAGTCTATTTTTTAATTGATCACGATAAAGATCTGGTCCATACTCATCTTCCAACTCATCTAAGAGGTCAAGAGCTTCATTGTAACGTTTAGTCTGAGTATAAATACGGGCTAGATCTTCTTTGTATTGAATATCAAAATCCATTAGTTCCTTTACTATTTTCTCTGCAGCTGTATAATCTCGCTGTGTATAGTAAACGTCGTACAAGACTATTAGAACATCTTTGTCATTTGGGTTTATTTCTAAGGATTTTTTGAAATCTTCTATAGCTCGATCATAGTTTTTCAAAAACACATTATTTTTACCCCTTTCAAAGTATAGGATTGCCTTTTCTGGTTCTAACAAAATACATTTATCTAAAGCACTTATTGCACGGTCATAGTTTTCTATGCCCTTTTGTTTTAATGCTTCAAAAAATGAAACTTGAAAAGCATCTGAAACATTGCCTAAGTCATCTACATTCTCATCCTCAAATGGAGTTTGCTCTAGTGGTTGCTGTGCGAGGATACGCTTTCGCGAAAGCGTAACCAACACTATAAAAACGAGTATGTAGATTTTCTTATTCATCCTCTAAATATCATTTATTTCATCACACTGTAATCACCGAGGCTTACTCTTGTAAATGAACCATCGAAATGCACTTTATTACCTATCATAGCCTCTGTCCATTGTACGTTCTTAATATAACTCTGTTTTTGAATTAAGCTATGTGTGATTGTACTATCTTCAATTGTTGTGCCTGCTCCAATTGCTACACCTGGACCAATGGTAGTATTTTTTAACACAACGTTGTCTCCTACAAAGCAAGGCGGAATGATTTTAGAATTTTCTAATGTTACATTGTCGGCAACGAGTTGTTCTTGACCATCATCGTGTAAAAATTGTAACATCTTACTGTTTGTTTCTATCGCCACTTCCTTGTTACCACAATCCATCCACTCATCAACCGTACCTGTTTTAAATATACGGCCCTCTGCCATCATTTTTTTTATGCCATCATTAATCTGATACTCGCCACCATTCATTATGTTTTCATCTATTACCTCTTGTAGCTTCTCTTTAAGAACGGCTACATCTTTGAAATAATATATTCCTATCACTGCTTGGTCAGAAACAAAAGTTGAAGGCTTTTCTACAAGCTCTATAATATCTTGTTTTTCATTAAGTTTTACCACCCCGTATGCTTCAGGATTAGCGACAGTTTTTGTCCAAATAACGCTATCTGCATCTGGGTCTAGCTCTAAATCTGCACGTATCAAAGCATCTGCATAGGCAATTACAGCTGGCCCACTTAAGGATGGCTCTGCGCTCATGATAGCGTGTCCCGTTCCCAATGCCTCTCCTTGACGATATATTGATGCCTTTGCCCCTAGACTAGTTGCTAGCTCCCCTAATTGTGTGGTTACCTCATCTCCAAAAAATGTTGGGTCACCTAAGATAAAAGCAATTTCTTCTATAGGTTGGTCTAATATTTTAGCAATGTCGCGCACTAATCTGTGTACAATGGGAGATCCTGCTACTGGAATTAAAGGTTTTGGTACAGTAAGACTGTGTGGACGAATACGGGAACCTAATCCCGCCATAGGTACTATTATTTTCATTAAAAATGTTTTTATAATTCTCGCTTTCGCGAAAAATTTCTATTATTATTTTACACCTGTAGAGCCAAAGCCTCCCTCTCCACGATCTGTTGTAGAGAGTTCTTCTACCTCATCCCACTGCCCTTGTTCATGTTTTGCGATGACCATTTGAGCAATACGTTCACCATTTTCAATAGTAAATGGGTCGTTTGATAGATTTACTAATATAACACCTACTTCTCCACGATAATCTGCATCAATAGTACCTGGTGCATTTAGAACGGTAATTCCTTTTTTTGCAGCAAGACCACTTCGAGGTCTTACTTGCGCTTCAATACCTACAGGTAGTTCTATTAAAATTCCAGTTGGAACGATTGCTCGTTCTAGTGAACCAATGGTTATTGACTCCGTGAGATTTGCACGTAGATCCATCCCCGCACTAGCTATTGTCTCATAGTGTGGTAGTGCATGATTACTTTTATTTATGACTTTGATTTTCATCTGTTTCTTTTAATTATAACTAACTTATCTATTTATTTGAGTTTTTTTTACGAAAGCAAAATCACTTTCTTTTAAAAAGTGATAACAACATATCTTTTTCCTTAAATCCAATAAGAACGGATAATACTAAGGTCATAAATGTACCAATAGTATAAGTAGTTAGAGTTCCCACGCCGTAATATGATCTTACTCCGTAAAAAAACACACAAGAAAAAGAAATACTTATGATAAGGTACAAAAGTATATTTTTTACATCATAAGGAATTGCTAAATGTTTTCTTCCGATATAATAGGAGATAATCATCATGATTCCATAAGCAACACATGTAGCAATAGCACTAGCAAGATATCCTATTTGTGGTATTAATAACACATTAATAAGAATAGTGAAGGCAGCACCTCCAGCAGAAATATAAGCGCCATATCTCGTCTTATCTGTGGTTTTATACCAAACAGATAAAGTCTGATAAATACCGAAAAATAAATAAGCTATCAAAATCAAAGGAACGATGTACATACCTTCCCAATAATCTGTATTATTGAGTAAAATCACTTTCACAACATCTACTAAAACCACATATATAAAAAGAGCGATAGCCCCAAAGACTACAAAGGTCTTTGTGATTTGTGCATACATCTGAGTTGCATTTTTATTACCTGCTTCACTAAAGAAAAATGGCTCAATCCCAATTCTAAATGCGGTTGCATAAAGGGTCATTCCTATAGACAATTTGTAGCAGGCCCCATAAATTCCTACTTGGCTATCTGCTATTTTCTCTGGTAAGAGTCTCTCTAAAAGTATTTTATCAAAAGATTCGTTAACAACAAATGCAAGACCCGCAATGAGTATAGGTCCTCCATATCTAAGCATTTTTTTATGCAAAGCCCTATCAAAATTCCACTTTTGAAAATACGGTTTAATAACTATCAGTAATGTTATTAAACTTGGGGCAAAAAGGGCTATAAAGACGAGTTCTATTTTATCTGAAGGAAAATAACTTTTAATGATGTCTAACCTAGGCAACCACACTAGTAAAATCACGGATAATGTTGTTGATATCACAACGTTAAGCAACTTGATCATCGCATATTTAGTGGATTTACTTTGTGCTCGCATGTAGGCAAAAGGAATGACGGCAAGTGTATCAAAGGAAATAATTAAAATTACCCATTTCCAATATGCACTAGGAACTCCAGAAATACCTGCTAGAAAATCAATCGCCAAAAATGCTAATACTGCAAAAAATACAGTTGTTACAAGAAGAGAAATTAGCGAGGTAGATAATGTGCTTTCTTTATGTTTTTTTTCATTAAAAAATTTAAAAAATGCAGTTTCCATACCGTAGGTAAGAATCACATTTAAAAACATTACGTATGAAAAAACAATCGTCACTTCCCCAAATGCATCTGTATCTGGAAGATATCCAGTATACAACCTCGTGAGTAGTGCTGTTAGAATTCTAGGTAATACGGTTGCTAGACCGTAAATGAATGTATGTTTGAAGAGACTTTTAAGCGTACCCAATGATGTTTCAGTTTATGAAGCACAAAAGTACAGAAATTAGTCACGTCTATTGGTTCTGCTCTTTTGGTGGTGCACTAGGATAGTAGATAGGCTCTCTTTGAAGCACACTATTCATAATAGTATATTTTACAACCCCATTCTCTGTATACTGAATACCTGCTTGACTCTCTGTTAACGGAAAAGGGAATTTCACGGTAGTGCTTGGAACGTTATTTGCAGCCTCCTTATTTACATCACTTGACATAATCACATCTTCTTTTCCTGTGCTCATTTCTTTAGTACGCGCACTATAACCGATTGATGTTGGGTATACATCACCAGACTGGCCTGCAAAATAAACTTTATTTAATTTTACGTTTTCTGGAAGATCAAAGTTCTCTAGATGGATTTCATAGCCAGTACCACCCTCCTTAGTACCTGCGGTATAGGAATTAAAATAAATGGTTTCGTTTACAAAATTTGGACTCGAAAGTTCGACCTTTTGTTTTTTCGCTGCACTTTCTGTAGAATTACATTGAATACAAACTAGTGCACAAATTATTGAAAAAGCTGTTATATAAATTTTTGATGTCATCATAATTATAGAATTTTTATAAAAGTATTCAAAATTTATTCCGAATTGTTATTATTAAGTAAAGTTTAAATCTATAATTTTATTTTTTTGCCTTTAGATGTAATTTAAATTTTTTATCACAAAAACTAACATTGGGAAACCTCACCTTATAAATGCCTATTATACAGTCTCCTTACAAAGCAATAGGGCTTTTTAAAAATGCTCATTTTTCAACTATATATTCTGCAAAAATACGGCGGGTACATGGAGTGTCACAAAATCGTAAACGACTAGAACTCCCAGATGGTGATTTTGTGGATATTGACTGGTCATATACAGATAGTTCTCTTTCGCGTAAGCGTGCCTCAAAAGTAGCATTACTACTTCACGGGCTAGAGGGTGATGCACAGCGCCCTTACATGTTAGGGATGGCTAAACTGCTTGTTAATAATGGCTATGATGTCGCGGCGCTTAATTTTAGAGGTTGTAGCGGTTCCCAAAATCGTCTCTATCGCTCTTATCATAGTGGTGACACACGAGATATTTCACACTTGGTCAATATGCTATCATCTCTAAGCTACAGTATGATAAATTTGTACGGTGTGAGCTTAGGTGGCAATGCACTACTAAAATATTTGGGTGAAGGGCATATCATTCCAAATAAGGTTAAAGCAGCAGCCTGTATAGGAGTTCCTGTAGACCTTAAAGCATCACTAGAACAATTAGAAAAAAGAGAAAACATCATTTATAGAACCTCTTTTCTTATTCACTTGCGAACTAAGTTTAGAAAAAAAATGAACTGTTTTCCTAAACTGATGCGCTTAGAAGATTATCGCAAAATTGATAGTCTAAAAACATTTGACGACTTATATACTGCTCCTGCTCATGGGTTTGAAAACGCGCTTGATTATTATACGAAAGCGAGCAGCTATCAATATCTAAACAGAATTAAAATACCTACCCTTATACTCAATGCTAAAAATGATAGTTTCTTACACGGTAATTGTTATCCGACACAAGAGGCAAAGAATAATGACGATTTATTTTTAGAAATGCCAGCGCATGGAGGTCACGTAGGTTTTTATACAAGAAGTTCGTTTTACTATAATGAAACTAGATCATTAGAGTTTTTTGAAGAACATTCTTCTTAGTTACTTATCTTTATATACTAATTACTAATAGAAAAATATTTTATGAAACGTATACTAATAGTTCTAGCTATAGGAGGATTACTAATAGGCTGTGGTGAAGACACAAAAAAAGAATCTAACGAATCTATTAAAATTGGCACCAAAAAAAACACCCCAAAAGTCAACGACAACACTGTTAATCTCGCGCTCTCGGGCAATGATTTAATGCAATTTGATAAGAATGAACTTTCTGTAAATGCTGGTGCAGAGGTTAGTCTTACTTTTCGACATACTGGAAAAATAGACAAGAAGATAATGGGGCACAATTTTGTGCTACTCAAGCCTGGGACTTCTATTCCAGAATTTGCAGCAAAAGCCGCTTCTGCTGGAGAATCTCAAGATTGGATTCCAGAAGGTGACCAAGTAATCGTTCATACAAAAATGATAGGTGGAGGAGAAACTACTACGGTGACATTTACTGCCCCAAAAGCTGGAACATATGATTACATATGCAGTTTTCCAGGACACTCTGGACTTATGAAGGGAAAATTTATTGTAAAATAAAAAACTCAAAAGATCCTAAGGTGTGAAGTTTATTGCCTTAGGATCTTTAAATTTTATAGAGTAGGTTTTTTTCTGTTTTGCTTCTTTTCTGCTTGTTGTTTCTTAGCCATCAGCCGTTTGAGCTTTGCTACTTTTGACGGACGTCGCTTTTTGCGAACTTTTGGCCGTACTATAGCAACTTCTAATAAACCGAAAAATCTGTTGATTACTTCTTCTTTATTTCTATGCTGGCTCCTTGAAGCTTCTGATGAAAGCTGCAGCAAACCATTCTTTGTGATACGGTGAGAAAGTTTTTCTTTAATACGCACAAGCTCCTCATTTGTAAAGGCTTCTGTCTCGCTTGTATTCCAAGAGAGCTCCACTCTTGAACTCGTTTTATTTACATGTTGTCCCCCTGCTCCACTACTTCTGGTAGCTTTAAAATGTAGTTCTGAAAGAAGTTGCTTCTTATTCAATATTATTTATTTTTACGACATCGCTCACTGCAGTATATAACCTTGTCCCAATTCTTTTCCCATTTTTTTCTCCACATAAAGGGTCTGTCACACACGGGACATATTTTTATGGGAAGATTTGATTTTTTCACACTAAGGCTATTACACTAATATTTACCTCTCAAATTTTCGAGCATCACATCTGTTATTTCCTCTAAGCCGTATTCATGTTTCCAGCCCCAATCATTCCTTGCTGCACTATCATCGATAGATGCTGGCCACGTATCTGCAATTGCTTGTCTAAAATCTGGCTCATAAGTAATTGAAAAATCAGGGAGGTGTTTTTTAATACTTTCTGCTACATCTTCTGGAGCAAAACTTACTCCTGAAAGATTGTAAGAAGATCTAATTTTTATTGCTTTTTTAGGAGCATCCATAATTTGGATCGTCGCTCTTATAGCGTCTTCCATGTACATCATAGGTAAAACAGTTTCTTCTTCAAGAAAACAACGGTAATTGCCATGTTTAAGTGCTCTATGGTAAATATCTACCGCATAATCTGTAGTTCCACCGCCTGGCTCTGTCGTATAACTTATAAGTCCTGGATATCTTATGCTACGCACATCTACTCCAAATTTTTTATTATAATACTCACACCAGCGCTCACCTGTTTGTTTTGATATTCCATAAACCGTTGAAGGTTCCATAACTGTTAGTTGAGGCGTATTGTGTGCTGGGGTAGTTTCACCAAATACAGCGATGCTTGAAGGCCAGAAAATTTTCTTTATCTTTTTTTCTTTCCCTAAATTAAGAATATTAAAAAGAGATGTCATATTAAGGTGCCACGCCTTTGCTGGAAAACGCTCTGCTACAGCAGATAACATTGCTGCCATGAGATAAACGGTTTCCACATTGTGAAACAAAATTATATCTTCAACTGCTTTTAAATCTGTGGCATCGAGCAATTCAAAGTGCCCTTCACTCATTAATTCTACATTTCCTTCTCTTATATCACTTGCAACCACTTTGTCAGCTCCAAAACGTGTTCTCAAAGCTAGTGTGAGCTCTGTACCTATTTGTCCACAGGCTCCTATAATTAAAATTCTTGATTTCATAAATAACGTTTAATGGGTACGCTTTCGCGAAAGCGAATAAGCAAACTTACGGATTAATGTCACTTCCATTTATCGATTTGAACTACTTTTGTAGTGGTAATATGTCTAAATCTTATGAATTACACTAAAATATTTATCCTCATTTTATTTGTTAGTATTCTAGCAGCCTGCAATAAGAAGAATACTGAGTCGCCCAAACAACTTGAAGTCAATAAAGTTACCTTAGATACGCTTAGATTATTACCTCCAGAAAATCTAAAATCACCTATCCCACTCACTTCAAAAGCAAAAGCTGCCGTTCAAGACTGGTCTTTTTACAAGGAGCTTACAACAGCTATTAATAATATTGATGCAAAAACATTGTATGAATTAAGAGAAAAACTCGAGGGGTTTAATACCATTTATGAAGTCTCAGAAGAGGCCACAGAAGCTGAAGTATCTGTAACTCCAAAAGAAGTAGAAACTAACGCCATAAATGCACGCCTTCTAGCAGTGAAAACCAGAATTGATGCACTGCAAAATGAAGCAGATCTCAACAACCCAAGTGCTTCACAATTATCCATAAAAATAGGTGAATTAATAAATGCATACCAAGATCTCAACCTACAGTTAAATGAAGTTTACAATACAAGTGTAAAAGACTTACTAGAGGAGATCAAAGCAGAAAATGAAAAAGATCAAATGGATGATAATCAAACAGTAATTATAAATGCCCCATCTGAAAAAAAATAAACCTCACAATTATGAAAATTCTCATTATATACGTCAGCATTTTATTATGCGCATCTTGCATACCAAATAAAAATATCATTGAGGAAGAGGAGGCTATTCAAAACTCTTTAACACAGTGGCATGAAGCCGCTTCTAAAGCAAATTACAATCAATATTTCGATTTAATGACCTCTGATGCTGTATTCATTGGAACAGATGCATCAGAAAATTGGAAACTTGAAGAATTCAAAACATTTTCAAAACCTTATTTTGATAAAGGTAAAGCCTGGTCTTTCAAAGCCTTAGAACGTAATATTTTTCAAGACGCAACTAATCCTACAACAGCATGGTTTGACGAATTACTTAACACTCAAATGGGAATTTGTAGAGGATCTGGTGTAATGAGAAAGCAAAATGGATCATGGAAAATTCAACATTATGTCCTATCCATTGCCGTACCAAATGAACATGTTTCTGAGCTTACAGAAATAAAGAAAGATTGGGATGCTGTGTTTAGAAAAAAAATTGAGAATTGAAAATTCACAGTGAACCTTAGTTAATTTTTTTCCGTCTTCTAAATAGTATTATGACAATACATTAGAAACTTATAATCTCAATCAATTATATTTGCTGTTCTTAAAAAAAAGTTAATATGATGAGATTGTTTTATTTTTTGTTGATCCTTTTTGTTTCTGGAGTATGTAATGCGCAATTAGGTAGTAAAGCTCCATGGATGAATAAATTAGATTCACAAACGCGCTCATTAGATCAACCTACATTTAAGGAAATTGTAAATTCTTTTGAGGCTTATTGGAGTGATAAAGATGAAACTACAAAAGGTAGTGGATATAAGCCCTTTAAAAGGTGGGAGTCTTTATATCAATATTATCTAAATACTGATGGTGCCGTTATGAAACCCACACAACTGTGGGATGCTTGGAAATCTATTAATGAAACTAGATCAATTCAATTAGATAATAGTGATTGGAAAAACATTGGGCCACTTACACATACTAATACAGGATCATGGTCTGCTGGTCAAGGTAGAGTTAATGCAATGGCTGTAGACCCAAATAATCCAGCAACTATCTATGTAGGAGCTCCTGCTGGTGGATTATGGAAATCTAATGATACTGGAAATTCTTGGGTTCCATTAACGGATAACCTTCCCCAAATAGGTGTTTCTGGAATTGCCATAGATCAAACCAATTCTGATATAATTTACATCGCTACTGGTGATGATGATGCAGGCGATTCTTATAGCGTTGGGGTTCTAAAATCAATTAATGGAGGGATCACTTGGGAGTTTACAGATTTAAATGTTGACAACTCACCATCTTCTATGAATGATATTATAATAGATCCTTCTAATAATGAGGTGCTGTGGGTATCAACTAACCAAGGTATTTTCAAAACTGAAAATGGAGGTGATGTTTGGGTAAATGTTGTTTCTGGAAATTTTCAAGATTTAAAAATAAAGCCAGGTAGTTCTAATGTTTTATATGCAGCAACTTCTAGTAGAATTTTCAAATCTTCAGATGCTGGAGATAGTTGGGAGCCCGTAAGTACTGGTTTTATCACTGGAGCCTCTCGTATTGTTTTAGATGTAACTCCTGCAAATCCAGATGTCTTATATGCATTTAAGTCTGACAATTCTTACGGCGCAGGGGAGATATACAAGTCTGACGATAGCGGTAATACATTCACTAAAACATATAATGGAAGCCCAAATGTTTTTGAATCAACCCAGGCGTGGTATGACATGGCATTTGCAGTTTCAGATACTGATGAAAACGAAATTTATACAGGTGTTTTAAATATTTGGAAATCTACTGATGGTGGAACAAATTTTACTAAATTAAATAATTGGAATTCTCCCAATGACGCATCTTACACGCATGCTGACATTCATAATCTAAATTTTATTGATGGCATTCTCTATTGCGGAAGCGACGGAGGTTTCTATGCGTCAACTGATCAAGGAACTACTTTTACGAGCTATACAGATGGATTAGCAATTGGTCAGTTTTATAAAATTGATGTTGCAACATCTGATGCATCATTAATTGCTGGTGGTCTACAAGATAATGGTGGATATGCAAGAGCTAATGATATTTGGCAGAATTATTATGGAGCCGACGGTATGGAGAATGTTTTCGACCCTCAAGATCCATCAAAAGTTTATGGATTTACACAAAATGGTGGTGGTTTATATACTTCAATAACTGGCGGTGCCTCTAACGATGGTTCCTTTGGAGGTCCAGAAGAAGGTAATTGGATAACACCATTAGCTTTCTCAAAAGATAAAAAGCTCTATGCTGCTTACAGAGCAATCTATGAGTTGAATTTGTGTTCAAATTCTTGGACTGCAATATCATCAAGATTTAGTGAAGCTATTGATAAGCTAGAAACTGATCCTAATGATCAAAATACAATGTTTATAGCTACCGGATCCACTTTAAGAATGAGTACAAATGGCGGTGCTGAATTTTCAATTGTTGAATCTTTTAATCGAAATATTTCTTCAATAGAAGTCAACAATAATAATAGTAGTATATTATATATTGTTACAGGAGGATCGAATGGACGCATTTATAAAGGTAACATTACTAACGATTCTATAGATTTTGTTGATATAACGGGATCTTTACCATCTATACCAAAACTAGTTATTAAACATCAAAATTATGAAGGCAATAATCCATTATATTTAGGAACGGCGCTTGGTGTTTGGAAATATAACGATACTACAGCTGATTGGGAGCCTTTTCAAAATAACTTGCCTCATACTGCTGTGCGAGATTTAGACATTAATGAAAAGAATGGAATACTGACTGCGGGTACATACGGCCGAGGTATTTGGCAATCTGCTATTGAGATCACTCCAGTTACAAATGATCTAAGCTCAACAAGTCTTGTTATAAAGAATAATCAATCTTTGAGTTGCTCAGAAACTGCAACAATATTGACATTTGAAAATAATGGCACATCTGTCGTTACCGCTGCTAATATTCTATATAATGCTGCAGGAATAACCAATAACGTTCAGTGGAGTGGCTCATTACAACCAGAGGAAACTACTGCTGTTGAACTACCGCCACTTGGGTTATCTGCTGGATCATATATACTTTCTGCAAGTATAACAGTAGATGGAGATCAAAGAATTGACAATAATGACGCAAGTGTTTCAATTTACGTAAATGAAGAAAGTGCAGGAAATATCATTAACGAGTTTGAATCTCAAGAGGATGAATTATTAATTATTTCCTCAAGCGATAATATTAATTGTGCAGCATCTGAAAGTGTATGGCAACGAGGAATTCCATCAGGTACTTCTTTAAATACCACTATATCAGGTGAAAATGTTTATGGTACAACACTTAGCGGAGATCATCCAAATAATGTGAAAGAATATCTCACAACAAAATGTTATGACATTTCCTCTCTAGAAATACCAGTTTTAACTTTCTACATGGCATTTGAGTTAGAAAATAATTTTGATGTCTTATATGTTGAATATACAACAGATGACGCAAATACTTGGAGCGTTTTAGGAAGTGCAAATGATCCTAATTGGTATAATAGTAATTATACTAACTGTGTAAACTGTAAGGGAGCACAGTGGACAGGAAAGGATGACACATCTTGGAAACAATATAGTTATGATCTTAGTGATTTTGCTTCACAAACAAATATGATGTTTAGATTTGTATTTCACTCAGATCAAGGAGTTGCCGAAGAAGGAGTCATCATAGACAATCTTAAAATAGGGCAAGCTCCTTTATCTACTGATGATATAGTCATAAATGGTTTAGCAATATATCCCAACCCATCTAATGGGGTGTTTACAGTAAATTGGGCAGAAAATACACCTGTGACTTTAGAAGTGTTTGATGTTTTAGGAAAATCAATCACTAAAGAAATTAATATAAATGAAGGTGAAAAAATGTATATGTTAGATTTAAATAAATTTGCTTCGGGTCTATACTTATTAAAGATACATACCGCAAATAAGCAGCTTACTAAGAAACTTATTTTAAATTAAGATAAATAAGCTAAAAAACGTAACGTTCTGATTAGATCTACGTCCTATAATATATAACCAAAAATATCAAATAATAAAATGAAACACTTTAACCTGGCTGCAATTGCTGTACTTTCTGCAGTAGCCATCACTAGTTGTAAAACAGAAGTGAAACAAGAGACAGCTCAAGTGGAGAAAATCCCTGGAATTGTTCTTACTAACATGGACACTACTGTAACTCCTAACGAAGACTTTTACAATTACGTAAATGGCACATGGATGAAGAACACAGAAATTCCAGATGATAGATCAAGTTGGGGAGGATTCTCTGTTTTGAGAAAGTCAACAGATGCAGATGTTTTAGCCATTATAGATGAAGCTCAAAAGAGCGGAAAATACGATGCGAATACAGATCAAGCAAAAGCGCTAGCTATTTTTAATAGTAAATTAGATACTGTCGCTCGTAACAATGCTGGAATTAATCCTTTACAACCTGCACTTGACGAAATCGCTGCAATAGAAGACTTAAACGATCTACAGACCGTACTTGCCACAAACCCAGCGGTTAGCTCTCCTTTCTTGAGTTTAGGAGCTGGAGCAGATTTAAATGACAGCTCAATGAATACTGTATATCTAGGTGCAAATGGTCTAGGGCTTCCAGACAGAGACTACTATATTGATCAAGACGAAAAGTCAAAAGAAATACGCGCAGAATATAAAAAGCATATTTCTAGAATGTTGCAAATGCTAGGAGATACAGAAGCTCAAGCAACAGCAGCTGCAGATAAAGTTTTAAAAATGGAAACGCAACTCGCTGTTCCTAGACTTGATAAAGTACAGAGTAGAGATGCTCGTAATTATAATAACCCTCGATCTATCGCTGAAGCCGATGCTATGCTTACAAGCATTGATCTTAAGAAGATGATCACAGATTTAGGAATTAAAAAAGAGTTTGATACGCTTCTAGTAACACAACTAGAATATACAAAATCACTAGATGCTTTCTTAAAAAACACACCTATTGAAGATATCAAAACACTCGTACGCTGGGATACATTTAATAGTGCATCCGGGAGGTTAAGCACTGCCATAGAAACTGCAAACTGGGAGTTTTACAACAAATATTTGCGTGGAGATAAAAAACAGCGACCAGCAGACGAAAGAGCGTTAGCTACAGTTAATGGTACTGTTGGAGAAGCTTTAGGTCAATTATATGTTGATGCAAAGTTTCCACCAGAAGCAAAGCAAAAGGCAGAAACAATGATTACAAATGTCATTTCTGCGTATAAAGACCGTATCAAGAAGTTAGACTGGATGAGTCCAGAGACCAAAGAAAAAGCGATTGAAAAATTAGATAAGTTTACTGTTAAAATTGCATATCCAGATAAGTGGGAAGATTATTCGACCATGGAAGTTTCATCAGATAAAACATATTTTGATAATATGACCGCAGTTGGAAAATGGGGTCAAGAGAAAAACTTCTCAGAAATTGGGGAGCCTGTTGATAGAACGGAGTGGGGTATGTCTCCTCAGACTGTTAATGCTTATTTTAATCCTCTTAACAATGAGATTGTATTCCCGGCAGCTATTTTACAACCTCCTTTTTACAATTACACAGCAGATGAAGCTGTAAATTATGGAGGAATAGGAGCTGTAATAGGTCACGAGATATCACATGCTTTTGATGATAGTGGAGCTCGTTTTGATGCAGATGGAAATCTAAAAAATTGGTGGACAGAAGAAGATCTAAAAGCGTTTACTGCTCGTGGTAACGCACTTGCAGAGCAATATGATAATGTTGAAGTATTAGATAGCGTTTTTGTGAATGGAAAATTCACTTTAGGCGAAAACATAGGTGACCTTGGAGGTGTTTTAGGAGCATATGATGGGTTACAGAAATATTATGCAGAGAATGGACGTCCAGATAATATAGATGGTTTTACGCCTGAGCAACGTTTTTTTATGTCATGGGCAACAGTGTGGAGAACAAAAAGTCGTGACGAGGCGTTACGTACTCAAATTAAAACAGACCCACATTCTCCAGGCATGGTAAGAGCTGTACAACCACTTCTTAATGTAGACGCCTTTTATGAAGCGTTTGATATTAAAGAAGGAGATTCTATATATTTAGCTCCAGAAAAACGTGTTCGTATCTGGTAAAGACATTCTCTACAAAAGAATCTTAATTATATTAAAAACCGTTTCAGAAATGAGACGGTTTTTAATTTCTAGATGAAATTATTTTCGCTTTCGCGAAAGCGTATTCATCATTTTAAAACAAATTAATCCTTGCTATATTTAGAAAATGAGAAAAAAAGTATTTCAAATTGGTCTTTTAACTTTTATAATCCTAATTTTAGGTGTCTCTTGTCAAGAAAATGATACTAAAAAGATCACTAAAGTAATCATAGAAAAACCTCTTAAAAACTTTAATCTTACTACTGAAAAGCTTATTGGGAGGTGGAAAAGTAATGAGGATTCTCTGGCTGGTGTAATTTATACAACCACACATTTAAAGCAAATTTACGATAACGACATTGTAAGCTCGAATACATATGAATTAAACGTTTCATGTGTAGATGATGAATTATCAGCACAAGGAAACGCTAAGACACTTTATATAATATCAGATGAAAGCTGTTGGTCCATTAATACGCTAAATAAAAAAAATCTTGAACTTACGTTCATGTCTAGAGGGAATACGCTATCCTATACAAGAATGGAGTAGACATTAAAAGGTATCTCTAAAATGGTAGTTTAGAACTTTTCTTACTAAATTGCTTTCTACTTGCTTAAACACCTCTTTGCTTTCAGCTTGATATTCTGGAGGTTCTAATCCTAGCTCTTTTGCTTTATTGGTGTAGTATTCTTTTTTTGATGGATGCATAGGGTGTACACAGTTAAATATGTGACCAAAAGCATCTCGCTTTAAAATTTCCATCAAAATACCTATGCAGTCTTGACGATGTATGAGGTTTACAGGAGCTTCTCCATTTGATAGGTTTTTTCGCCCCGCAAGAAATTTTACAGGATTACGACTGCCTCCGTATAATCCTCCAAAACGTACAATTGTACATTCGAAAGATGGGGAATTAAAAAACAATTGCTCTACTTCATAGAGTTGCCTACCAGCATCGGTGTCAGGCATAGGAACAATATGTTCAGAAACCTGCCCTTGATCATCGGCATAAACTGAAGTGCTGCTCACGAGTATCACATTAGGTATACCAGCGTTCTCAATTTCGTTAAGAAATACGGCCATTTTTAAGGCATAATTTGCACCTGTATTACGTCGCAACCCAGGCGGTATCATAATAATTAGCACTTCTGTATCTGAAAGGAAAGTCGTTACCATACCAGATACACTGTCTTCTGAGATCACTAAAGGATAACACGTTATACCGCTCTTTGTAATCTCTTTTGCCTTCACAGCATCTGTTACGCTACCCTTTACAGAATATCCATATAATTTTAATGTGCTTGCCAAAGGTTTTCCTAGCCAACCTAATCCAGCGATAGTAATTTTTTTACTCATCATTTTTTTTGGTTTGCGCTACATATTGTTATTCAAGGTTTATCTGACTGAGATCAATATCAGATACCGAGTCTTTTTTTGGTTCAATTAGCGTAAGCAAATCTAGATTAATTTCACGGTCAACAATAACGGCATCTGTCGTTACAAAGGGTGCGGGCATTGTGAAATCTGGCCTATCACTTACCCTAAAGACTGGATTCTCTAACAAATCAAATGAGTATTCTCTTAACCTCAATTCTGGATTAATTCCTGCGGGTACAGCAAAGGTAAACTCTAACTCTTCGCCATCTCCTAGGTAGTAGCCTAGTAAATCATTATTCCGTCTCTTTTTAAAAAGAGTTTCTGTACTATCTGGTTTGTACTCTTTCTGATTGAATATGAGTTTTCTAAAAGGGGTATTTACATTCGAAAAGAGTCGCAACCTATTGACAGAACGCTGAGGTGTTATTAAAAGGGTTACCTCTCTATTTTCACCTACTAATTGATCTTTTGTTTTTATAATAGTAGCATTTTCTAATGCTACCATTGGTGCTTCATTAGCATATTGAAATGAGGAATTATACTTGCTACCTGACGAGTTTTTAACGTACTTACTAGCCTTCTCTGGTGTGTCACCAAGGTATTTTTTAACCCACGGGTCAGGATGTGTATCATACGTAAGCCAGTACGCTTTTTTACTTTCGTTTTGAATATAATAAACTAAGCTGTTGGGTTTTTGCCGTTCTGGTGTATAGTCAGACTTTCCATGAGCAATACCTAAGAGAATTAAAGTAATAGCAAAACCAACATAACTCAACATATTCTTACTTTTATAACGCCCTACAACTGGAAGCAATAACCCAAAAAGTAATACTGTAAATACAATTGAAATCCAATAAGCTTCAGGTCCTAAACCGACTGGAAAAAACTGAATAAGTGGGGCAAAAATAAAGATGGCGGGAGCACACAAAAACAACATTAAAAAGATATTGGGCTTTTTCTGACTTACTAATGCATAGTAAGAAACAAGACCAAACATTACTGGTACGATAAAATAAGCTGCTCCTTTTAGAAAAATTGCAATTAAAATATTAATGAGTATCCAGAAGAAGAGCGGTGCCACAAATGCACTAGCTGTTTGATCTGATTTACAAAAGTATTTATATAGACCAAAGCAAATTGATAAGGTCATAACAACAAAGGCAATTGTATACCAGTGACCATTATAAATAAAAACTGGCAACATATCTTCATATTGTGGATATAAAGAGGGCCAAATCCAGCTAAAAAGTTGCATCAAAAATAATGGAGCTAGAAGTGATAATAGGAGCGCCAAGAAACCTCTTCCTATATACCCAAATCGTAAGCGCTTATTACGCACACCTATAAATGTTAAAAATAAAAATAAGATAACCGTAATCGCAACCATAGGCCATATCCAAGAAAATGGATAAGAAACAAAAGTGAATAATGGTGCATCAAAGTATACATCATCTTTTGTCGTCTTCATTTGAGATAAATCGATTTGGGAAAAATATTTAACCAATGGGAGCAAATAGCTACCTTGATGTTCTAGTGTACGAGGGTCTAAATTCTCAACTCTATCGTTAACCGTATGATAGTTAAAGTGACTATCAATGAATGCAAAAAAGAAACCAGGAATATCACCCTCTTCTCTTAATACAGTAGAATCAGTGTCATTAGGAAGCATTTTATAAATGCTATACATCAAAGAAGTAGCAACCGGGAACTCAACTTCTGCCTCATGAAAAGCCTGTATTAATTGAGCATTTCCGCCATTAGTCTCTACAATCATATTAGATGGGCCGCTGCTACCTCTTGCTTCAAAATTAAGCGCTACACCAACATTTTTTGCCCAAGGATGTTCTCTCACGAATAAAGATGCTCCATCTAATCCTAGTTCTTCAGCATCTGTAAAAAGTACTATTATATCATTTGCTGGCTTTTCATCACCAGAAAAATATGCTCTTAATGTTTCTAAAATAGTGACTACACCAGAACCAGCATCACTTGCGCCGTACGATTTACTGTGCGGTGCACTATCATAATGTGACATTAACAATAGAGACTTAGAAGAGCTAGTTCCCTTAAATCTGGCAACAATGTTTTGTGCTTTAACTAGCGTATTTGCTCCTCCCCAAGAGTCTAGCACAAAACCTTCTTGTATTTGAGGCTGTAGACCTAATTTAGTAAGCTCTGATATAATGTAGTCTCTAACATCTTTATGAGCCTTAGAACCTACGTAATGTGGCTCTGAAGAAATTTCTCTGAGCTGTCTCATCGCTCGTTCTGTAGAAAACTGAGTTAGAGAAACATTTGCAGATGAACCCTCAGAAGGTAAAAGAGATTTAAAACTCCACCAAGCAAATGCTATTAGAATTAAAAGTGATAATAAATGTTTAAGTCGTTTCATTAATGCTTGTGTATCGTATTGGGGTTCTAAAATACGATTTTATGATCTTTTTACGCTTTCGCGAAAGCGTAAAGCAAACTTAAAAGCACATAACAGACAATCTCAAGTAGAAATTAGTTTTTTACAAAATAAAATTCACTACATTTAAGTGATCAAAATCAACAAGTTATGGCTATTAAAAGTTTTATGGGTAAGCGTGTAAAGGATAAAAAAGGCACTGTCACAGATATAAAAGTAAGTGATTACATGACTCGTAATTTAATAACCTTTAGTCCAGATCAATCTGTTCTAGACGTTATGAATAAGCTCATCAAGCATAAAATATCTGGAGGGCCTGTTGTTAACGAAAAAAAAGAGTTGCTGGGTATTATTTCTGAAGGTGATTGTATGAAACAAATATCTGAAAGTCGTTATTATAATATGCCTATGGATGCGATGAAGGTCCAAGATCATATGGTCTCTACTGTTGATACTATAGATGGCAATATGAATGTTTTTGACGCTGCAAATAAATTTTTAGAGTCTAAGCACCGCCGCTTCCCAATTATAGAAAACGGAAAACTAGTAGGGCAAATAAGTCAAAAGGATGTGCTCAAAGCCGCATTAAAATTAAATGGACAGACTTGGAAATAGGTTAGTTCTTATTTTTTTCAAACCATACTAATGTTACATTTTGTGTGGGGTGCTTAAAGGTGCTCTTACGTTCGAGTCCTATTTTCTGAAGTATACGGCAAGAGGCAAGATTATCTTCCTCTGCTAGTCCATAAAGAGTCTCGGAAGGGTACTTTTCAAAGAAATAATTTCTAGCAGCTAAAGAAGCCTCTGTTGCATATCCTTTACCCCAAAATGCTGGCATAAACCGATATCCTATATCATAAAAATCCAGGTGGCCGTTCATACTGGTTTCAAAATTCATTTTAAGCCCTGACCAGCCTATAAATTTACCGCTCGATTTTTCAATTGTCGCCCATCTTCCTACATTATATTTCTCGTATTGCATCCGTATATAATCAACATTTTCTCTAGCTTTACCCATACAAGTAATGGGTTTATTTCCTAAGTACTTATGGACTAATGGGTCGCTGTCTAGTTTGTACATGGATCCGGTATCTTGTATACGTATTTCTCGTAATATTAAACGTGGAGTTTCTATATGATATATCATTCTTTTTTTCTAGAAAAGTGGTTTTTACTTTCTTTTTACAAGGGCAAAATAGTCGCCATCTAAAGGTAAATATCCTTGGTCATAGACAAAATAATAAACAGTTCCTGCTTTTGTGGTATAAATAGAGGTAAAGTGATTAAAGTCAAAGTCAGCAGCATCAAGTTGAGATTTTGACACCTTTTTCTTTTCTTCAGGATTTAGTTTTTCAAGAATTCGATAATTTTTACGTAATCTATTATTGATATTACGCATCATATTATTCGAGTCTTTATTGTGTGTGTTATTATAGGTATTCCTACAGGCGTCACTACAAAACTTCTTATCTGCTCGACCTATTATTTTACTTCCGCATTCTGGGCAAGCTCTTTCCATATTTCTATTTATTTACGATTTTAAAATCTCTAATTGTAGAAAAAAATTGGCTACTTCTTTAATGATTGCAATTTTTTTACTTGACCCATAATAATTTTTTTAGGAATAATAGGGATAAACTTCATCATTATTTTTTGACTAAAGCTCAATCCTGCTAATACGTTTAATTTTCCCTCAAGCATTCCCTTATAAGCTGCTTGTGCAACTTCTTCTGCTGTGTGAGGATTTTTAAATAAATCCGTTTTTTCCATTCCTGAAGTTTCTGCAAAGTCTGTATCTGTTGCTCCTGGCATAAGATTAGTCACTGTGACGTTTGTTTCACTCAATTCTTCTGCAATGGCATTACTGAAGGAGGTTACATAAGCTTTGGTAGCAAAATAAACCGCCTGTAAAGGTCCTGGCATTAAGCTCGCTGTAGAGGATACGTTCAATATTTTTCCCGTGTTACGATGAACCATATCGGGTAGAAACTTTCGTGTAAGCGCTGTTAAAGCGATAATATTTAATTGTATCATAGAGAGATCTTCTTCCCATTCTCTTTCGTAAAACAATCCATGACCACCAAAACCTGCGTTATTAACAAGGTAGTCTACCTCTATGCCTTGACTTTTAACCTCTTCATAAATTTCTTCTGCTGCTGTTATCTTACTTAAATCCTTCTCTATGACATATACAGTTATTCCATACTGATTTTCTAATGCTTTTTTTAAATCATTTAGTAGGTCTCCGGTACGTGCCACTATTATCAAATCTCCATAACATTTTGCATGTATGGTGGCTAGTGCTTTACCTATGCCACTACTAGCACCTGTAATCAATGCAGTTTTATTCATTCTCATATATTTTTATAATGAGTTTTCCTTCTGCATTCATATGAGCACGGTACATTCCTGCAGTATTGAACTCCATTGCCACATTTCCATTTTTATCTATAGAAACAATACCTCCAGTGCCTCCTAGATTTTTGAGCTTTTGTTGGATAACCTCTTGAGCAGCGTCTTGAAGTGTGACTTCTTTGTATTCCATCATAGCAGCAATATCATGAGCTACCATACCCCTTATGAAATACTCTCCCCACCCCGTGGAGCTTACCGCGCAGCTCGCATTATTTGCATAGGTTCCTGCTCCTATGATTGGAGCATCACCTATACGATTATATTTTTTGTTAGTCATTCCTCCTGTTGAAGTTCCTGCTGCAAGGTTCCCAAATTTATCTAGAGCAGCACAACCTACCGTGCCATATTTATAGTCATTTATAAAAGGATCTAGATAGCTTATAGGTGTGCTTTGATTTTTTTCTAATGCTTTTTTTTCTTTTTCTAAGATGGATTGAAGCGATTTGAAGCGTCTATCTGTATAAAAATAGGATGGGTCCACTATTTCTATGCCTTGTTCTGTAGCAAATTTTTCTGCTCCTTTTGCACTAAGCATTACATGTTCTGAGTTGTTCATTACAGCAAGTGCAAGGTCAATTGGGTTTTTGACCGTAGTGACTCCTGCAATTGCACCTGCGTTGAGTGTGTGTCCATCCATAACACTTGCGTCCAGTTCATTAGTGCCCTCGTGTGTAAATACAGCTCCTTTACCTGCATTAAATAGAGGGCTATTTTCAAGTATATTTATAGATGTAGTGACTGCTTTCATACTAGTTCCTCCATCTGCTAGGACTTTATGACCAGCCCTGATAGCCTCTTCAAGTTTGTCTCGATACGCCATTTCTAGAGAATCTGTCATATTTTCTTTGAGGATTGTTCCTGCTCCTCCGTGAATGACAAGTCCAAAACTTTCTGACTTTGAAGCAGGACTTTTACTAATGAGCTTTTCTTTTGATGAGGTATCACAACAAATAAGTGATAACCCTATAATTAGACAAGCTATCCATTTATTCATAACATATTGGTTTTTAGATAATGACTAATATAAGTAGAATGTAGGGGACTTTTATTAATTATCCTTTGCAAAAAAATAATTCGCAAACATATTATAGCAGTTGGCTTTTGAAAATAAAAATTTAGTGTTTTTTATCGATTAAATACACATAAATGACGATTAAGTGTTTTTTGTGCTTATATTTGCTGCCTATTATTCATGACCCCCAAATAATGAATTTGATTAAAAATTATTTATACTCCATAGTCATACTATGTGCATTTACAGCTTGTTCTAATGACATATTAGGTGAGGAAGACACTTCCTCTACATTAGAAACCTCTTCAGAAGTAGTAAATAATACAGTTTTCGCAAATGAATTGTTAGAAGTCTTAAATGAGTATAGAGCATCTATTGGGTTAAACTCCTTATCACAACATGATGAATCTGAAGAGCTTGCAGTAAAACATTCATATTATATGGTACAACAAAATGAAGCAAGCCATGATAACTTTTATGATAGGGCACAAATTTTACAAGAAAGTGGGGCAAATTATGTGAGCGAGAATGTAGCATTTGGATATTATGACGCTGCATCCGTACTACAAGGATGGCTCGATAGCCCTTCCCACAAAAGTGCCATTGAAGGGAATTATACACATTCTGGAATAGGTATTGTACATACAGATAATGGAGTTCCTTATTTCACACAGCTGTTTATTAGATAATCTTATTGCACCCATAAAGACTATATAAAAGACCCATAAGATATTTTCTTATGGGTTTTTTTATGATTTACTCAAAGTAACAAACGTTTTCTATGATTACGCTTTCGCGAAAGCGATAATGCTAAATGTAGAAATTATGTAATGTTAATTAATGATAAAAAACGATGTGTTTCATCTATTAAATACATTATTAACACACTTAAGTTTTGATTATCAGTATATTATATGTGTATTTGATAATATCCCTACATTATGAAATCAATAAAAAAAATATTATATACCGTAGTTGTTGTTATTGCCTATATATCTTGTTCTAATGACTCATTAAGCAAAGAAGATTTTTCAACAAATCTTAAAGCATCTTTAGAAATCGAAAATGATATAACTCTAGCTAAAGAAGTTATGGAAGTCTTAAACAATCATAGAGCATCCATTGGGTTAAATCCTATAGCTTGGTATAGTGAATGTGAGGAACTTGCCGTTGAGCACTCTTCTTATATGGTTAAAAACAATAAAGCAAGCCACGATAACTTTTATGAAAGATCGCAAATATTAAAAAGAAAGGGAGCTAGTTTTGTGAGTGAAAATGTAGCTTATGGGTATCAAGATGCACTATCCGTACTACAGGCGTGGCTTGATAGTCCATCTCACAAGATCACTATTGAAGGAGATTACACCCATTCCGGAATAGGAATCGTTTATACTGATAACGGAATACCTTACTACACACAACTTTTTATTAGATAATTCAAATAGTACTCAACCATAATTACATACCTCATAAGCTCTTGCTTATGGGGTTTCATTTTTGAAACCTAGCTAGGTACGTTTCACATTTTTCAAATAAAACTTCGGTAAGACATTATTTCTATTTTCAACACCACACTTTTATTAACATATAGTTCAAAAAGTCATTTTATATCGATAAAGTGCATTGTTTTTACGATGAAAAACACTTAAAAATGTTAACAAATCATAAAAAATAGTGCATTACATCGATTAAATACACAATTATCACGATTAAGTGCATTTAAATAGTAAGTTAGCAGTCTAGCAACCAAAGTACCAGATTATGAACTCTTTTAAAATTACCCTCTACACAGTTATTTCACTATTTGTATTTACATCGTGTTCTACTGATAATTTAAGCGAAGAAGACTTTTCCTCTAATCTTGAAACATCTATAGATGTTGAGAATAATATCATACTAGCAGAAGAAGTAATGGAAGCTTTAAATGAATATAGGGTATCTATAGGATTAAACCCCTTAGCTTGGCACGATGATTCTGAAGAGCTTGCAGTGGAGCACTCTTTTTATATGGTTCAAAATAATCAAGCAAGTCACGATAACTTTTATGAAAGATCAGATGCATTGCAACAAGGAGGTGCAAATTTTGTAAGTGAAAATGTAGCCTACGGATATCAAGATGCAGCTTCTGTATTACAAGGATGGCTTGACAGTCCTTCTCATAAAAGTGCCATTGAGGGAGATTACACACATTCTGGAATAGGAATCGTTCATACAGATAACGGAATACCTTACTACACACAACTCTTTATTAGATAATTTTTCAACCCATAAAAACGCACTGTATGAGTCCCAAATGAAAATTTCTTTTGGGACTCATTTTATATTTATCTCTCTAGAATAAATAATTTGCATTGTCGTATTTTTATAACAAACTGAAAGTCTATGGCAATTCAAAAACCGTTTAATTTAAATAACTGGATAAAAGAAAACAGATCGCTTCTCAAACCCCCTGTAGGTAATAAAAATTTATATAAAGATGCTGGCGATTATATCGTGATGATCGTTGGCGGTCCTAATGCTCGCAAAGACTACCATTACAACGAGACAGAAGAGCTTTTTTACCAACTAGAAGGTCAAATTGAAGTTCATGTTCAAGATGAAGGTGAAAAACGTACGATGAAACTAGGTCCTGGTGATATGTATTTACACCCAGCTGGAGTTCCTCACTCACCTGTGAGACATGAAGATTCAATAGGTCTTGTAATTGAGCGAAAGCGAGATGATCTAGAGGGTAAAGATGGCTTGCTTTGGTTTTGTGATAATTGTAATGAAAAATTATACGAAGTATATTTCCCACTCACAGACATTGAAACTGACTTTCTAAAACACTTTAAAGATTTTTATGGAGATATCAATAAACGTACTTGTGATAACTGCGGTACTGTAATGGAAGCAGATAGTCGTTTTACTACATAAAATACGGTTTTACTAAAAATAATAGATAAGCAGGATGAAAATCCTGCTTATTCTTTATAAAGGGATTTTATTATTGCTAAATTCGTAGCCACAAATAACAATTGCGTTTGAGTGTAAGTTACTTACTCAACGTAAAAATTAAATATATGAGCACAATAGCGACAGAATTTGGAATGGATGAGGCACTTAAGATTTTAGGTGTGAAGGATATTAATGAAGGTACTTCTACAGGGCAAGAGAACTTTAGTTCTGGTGAAGTCATTTCTTCATATTCTCCTGTTGATGGAGCATTAATTGGAAAAGTAAAAACCACTTCTAAGGAAGATTATGAAAAGGTAATGACTGCTGCAACAACAGCTTTTAAAGAGTTTCGTACAATGCCAGCACCTTTGCGTGGGGAAATCGTACGTCAATTTGGAGAAAAGTTACGTGAGGTAAAAGAGCCTCTTGGTAAGCTTGTTTCTTATGAAATGGGAAAATCTTATCAAGAAGGTTTAGGGGAAGTACAAGAGATGATAGATATCTGTGATTTTGCAGTTGGTCTCTCTAGACAACTTCATGGTCTTACCATGCACTCAGAGAGACCTGGACATAGAATGTATGAGCAGTACCACCCACTAGGAGTAGTAGGAATTATTTCTGCATTTAACTTCCCAGTAGCCGTTTGGGCATGGAACACTGCCCTTGCATGGATTTGTGGTGATGTTTGTGTATGGAAACCATCAGAAAAAACACCGTTATGTGGTATCGCTTGTCAAAATATAATTGCTGAAGTTCTTAAAGCAAACGATATGCCTGAGGGAATATCTTGCTTGATAAATGGTGATTACAAAGTGGGAGAAATGATGACAACAGATCGTCGTATACCTCTTGTATCTGCAACTGGTTCTACTCGTATGGGTAAAATTGTTGCATCAACAGTAGGTGAGCGTTTAGGTAAGTCATTACTTGAATTAGGAGGAAACAATGCTATCATTGTTACTCCAGATGCAGATATTAAAATGACGGTTATCGGAGCTGTTTTTGGAGCTGTAGGAACTGCTGGACAAAGATGTACGTCTACACGTCGTTTAATTATACATGAGAGCATGTATGATAAAGTAAAAAAAGCAGTTGTTGATGCTTATAGTCAATTACGTATAGGAAATCCTCTTGATGAAAATAATCATGTTGGGCCTATCATTGATAAAGATGCTGTAGCAGGATATGAAAGTGCACTAAAACGTGTGGTAGAAGAAGGTGGTAAAATCATTGTAGAAGGTGGTGTACTTACTGGTGATGGTTATGAAAGTGGATGTTACGTGAAGCCTGCAATTGCAGAGGCAAAGAACGATTTTGAAATCGTTCAACACGAGACTTTTGCTCCAGTTTTATATCTTATGAAATATAGCGGTGATGTAGAGAATGCTCTTGAACTTCAAAATGGAGTGAACCAAGGGTTATCCTCTGCAATTATGACTAATAATTTACGTGAAGCAGAGCGTTTCTTAAGTGTTGCTGGATCAGATTGTGGTATTGCAAATGTTAACATAGGTACTTCTGGTGCTGAGATAGGCGGAGCCTTTGGAGGTGAAAAAGACACTGGTGGAGGACGTGAGTCTGGGTCTGATGCTTGGAAAGTATATATGAGAAGACAGACAAATACAATCAACTATACTACAGAATTACCTCTTGCACAGGGGATCAAGTTTGATTTATAGAGTTAATTTTCTTTAAATAAGCGTACGTATTTTAAAACCATCTTTATTTAATAAAGGTGGTTTTTTGCTTTCGCGAAAGCGTTATTCAAAACAATCGATTAACTTACATCATCACATAAAGCATTGATCCTGAAGACACCTAATTACATTTTATCCCTTATCATTTTTGCACAGTTTTGCGGAACCTCATTATGGTTTTCTGGCAATGCTATAATAAATGATCTTATTATAGATTTCAATATTGAAAATGATATTATCGGGGAAATTACAATCGCAGTTCAATTAGGTTTTGTGATTGGGACATTGACATTTGCTCTACTTTCTATTGTAGATACATACTCCCCTTCTAAAGTTTTCTTCTTAAGTGCGCTTCTTGCCTCAGTTTGTAATATTGGACTCATTATACCAGAGAGTACAATATCTACAATTTTACTATGTAGATTTTGTACAGGTTTCTTTTTAGCAGGAATTTACCCCGTAGGTATGAAAATAGCGGCAGACTATTACGAAAAAGGCCTTGGACTGTCATTAGGGTATCTTGTAGGCGCACTAGTGCTCGGAACTGCATTCCCACATTTTATACGCAATTTTATCCATGAACTTCCTTGGAAACTGGTGTTAATATATACATCTATCTTGGCAAGTTTTGGAGGGCTAATACTTTATACTATGGTCCCTGATGGGATAAATCGAAAAAAAGGAGCTTTATTAAATATAAGTCAAACCTTAAGCATCTTGAAGAATTATAAATTAAGGCAGTCAGCGATAGGCTACTTTGGTCATATGTGGGAATTATATGCATTCTGGGCGTTGGTTCCAGTGATGTTATCAACATATAATTTTACCCACCTAGACGAGGTAATTAATGTACCTCTAAATTCATTTTATATTATAGGTTTAGGAGCTGTCGCATGTATTATGGGCGGCTATCTCTCAGAAAAAATAGGTACAAAGAAAGTAGCTTTATATAGTTTATTCCTTTCAATGCTTTGTTGCTTAGCTTCACCATTCGTGATAACATATGCATCATCTACTGTTCTTGTAATCTTCCTTTTATTTTGGGGAATGGTAGTGGTTGCAGACTCTCCTTTGTTTTCAACGCTTGTTGCTCAAAGTATTGAACCAGAAAAAAAAGGCACTGCAATAACTATTGTAACATCCTTAGGTTTTACAGTAACAATCGTAAGCTTGCAGTTTATGTCAATGCTGGTCGATTTGACAAATTTAAAAATGGTTCTTCCATTTCTAGCTTTGGGTCCTGTGATATCTCTTATGCTACTTTCAAGGAGAAGAAAAACCTAGTATTTATACAATAAAAATGCCGGCCAATAAATAAGCGATAAGATTCGATTTTTTTTAGACAAAAGAAAGCCCAAATTGTTCAATTTGGGCTTTCTTATTAAACAGTTTTTATTAAACTAGTTATTTAATGCTTCTGCACCACCTACAATCTCTAATATTTCATTAGTAATTGCTGCTTGACGGGCTTTGTTATACTGTAATTTAAGAGCATCTCTAAGCTCTGTTGCATTATCTGTTGCTTTATGCATGGCAGTCATACGAGCACCGTGTTCTGAAGCTACAGAGTCTCTTATTCCTTTAAAAAGCTGTGTCTTTAATGCTTTAGGAATAAGCCCTTCTACAATCTCCTCCTTAGAAGGTTCAAATATATAGTCTGGGGTTGTAGTTGGAACATCTTTAACCGCTGCTACAATTGGTAAGAACTGCTCTGTGGTTACGATTTGTGTAGCTGCATTTTTGAACTTGTTGTAAATAATATCAATTCGATCATATTCACCTACTTCAAAACTGTCCATTAACTCCTCTGCTATCACAGATACGTTATCGAAGGTAAGGTCATCAAAAATGGCATTATCATTAGTAACCACCTTAAATGATTTACTTAAGATTGCATCTGCTTTTTTACCTAAGGTTACTAAATGCACCTCTTTTCCAGCGTAATTTGCCTTTATATGAGCATTTGCTCCCTTAATTATATTTGAGTTAAATGCTCCAGCTAAACCTCTGTTAGAGGAAATAGCAACTATAAGAACTTTATTAATTTCACGATTTTCTGCAAGTTTACTTCCAGAATCTGCATCTAAAGTAGCACTTAAATTTTGCAAAAGCTCTGTGAGTTTATCAGAATAAGGACGCATTGCTGTAATAGCGTCTTGCGCTTTCTTTAACTTTGCAGCAGATACCATTTTCATGGCACTGGTAATCTGCATCGTAGAAGATACTGATGAAATTCTATTTCTTATTTCCTTTAAGTTTGCCATTGGCGCTCTTGTTAAGGGTTATAATTTATCGTTTTTCGCGAAAGCGAACTTCTACTAGTTATATTTAGCAGAAAGGTCTTTTGCCACAGCTACCAATGTATCTGTAACCTCGTCTGTAAGCTTACCTGCCTTCAGTGTATCTAAAGTATCTCTATGCTTAGAATTCAAAAATTCTAAATATTCAGTTTCAAATTCTTTTACTTTATCTACAGGGACATCACGTAATAAGTTCTTAGAACCAGCATAAATGATTGCAATTTGATCTTCTACCGTATACGGAGTGTTCTCTGCTTGCTTTAAGATCTCAACGTTACGCTTACCTTTTTCAATAACATTTAACGTTGCCGCATCAAGATCTGACCCAAACTTTGCAAAGGCTTCCAATTCACGGAAAGCTGCTTGATCTAGTTTAAGCGTACCAGACACCTTTTTCATTGATTTAATTTGAGCATTACCTCCCACACGAGATACCGAGATACCTACGTTAATTGCAGGACGCACACCCGAGTTAAATAAATCACCATCTAAGAAGATCTGACCGTCTGTAATCGAGATTACGTTAGTTGGGATATATGCAGATACATCTCCTGCTTGTGTTTCAATAATAGGCAGCGCTGTAAGAGACCCTCCTCCTTTTACTATAGGTTTTAAGCTATCAGGAAGGTCGTTCATATTCTTTGCAATCTCATCATCATTGATCACTTTTGCAGCACGCTCTAATAATCTAGAGTGAAGGTAGAAAACATCTCCTGGATATGCCTCACGTCCCGGTGGACGACGAAGTAATAAAGACACTTCACGGTAAGCAACTGCTTGCTTTGATAAATCATCAAAAACAATTAATGCAGGGCGACCTGTATCACGGAAATATTCTCCAATAGCTGCTCCGGCAAATGGGGCATATACTTGCATTGCTGCAGGATCTGATGCATTTGCAGCTACAATCGTAGTATAAGCAAGAGCTCCAGCATCTTCTAATACTTGAGCAATAAGAGCTACTGTAGAAGCCTTTTGACCTACAGCAACATATATACAATGTACTGGCTCACCAGCATCGTAAAATTCTTTTTGATTAAGGATCGTATCAATACAAACCGTAGACTTACCGGTCTGACGGTCACCAATAACTAGCTCACGCTGTCCTCTACCCACTGGGATCATAGCATCAATTGCTTTAATACCTGTTTGTAACGGCTCAGTCACCGGCTCACGAAAAACAACACCAGGAGCTTTACGCTCAAGAGGCATTTCATAAGTCTGTCCAGCGATAGGTCCTTTACCATCGATAGGTTGACCTAAAGTATTAACCACACGACCAGTAATCCCTTCACCTACATTAATCGAAGCAATACGTTGTGTACGCTTAACAGTATCTCCTTCTTTAATAGTTGAAGATGTACCTAAAAGTACAACACCTACGTTATCTTCTTCAAGGTTAAGAACAATAGCTTCAAGACCACTTTCAAACTCCACAAGCTCACCATACTGAGCGTTTGCAAGTCCGTAAATACGAGCGATACCATCACCCACGGTCAATACTGTTCCTACTTCGTCCAGTGAAGCGTTTGCTTCAAAACCTGAAAGTTGTTTCTTTAAAATTGCCGAAACTTCTGCTGGTTTAACTTCTGCCATTACTATCTAATATTAGGTTTACGCTTTCGCGAAAACGTATAATTGAATTATAAACTATTCGAAAATTCTCTTTTTAATCTGCCTAATTGGCTAGCGATACTAGCATTATACTGTGTATCCCCTACTCTCAATATAAACCCTCCAATGATGCTCTCATCGATTTCATTTGTAAGGGTAACATTTGTACTACCTGTAAGTTCTGTTACTTTTGCCAGTACTTTTGTCTCAAGTTCAGGTGTGAGTGGTACTGCAGTCGTAACTGTAGCTGCCTCAATTTTATGTATCTTATTATATTCTGAAATATAACTAGAAGCAACTGCGCCTAACAATCCTGCTCTACTATTATCTACTAACACATCGATAAGACCAAGTGTCTCATTAGATTGTTTTGCAAAAACTTCACGCAATACGTCACGTTTATTATCAGCTTTAATGACAGGGCTATTAATAGCGTTACGTAACTCTTTACTACCTTCAAGAGTGGCCATCACAGACTTCATATCATTTAAAACTACATCAACCGTTCCGTTATCTTTTGCAAGATCTAGTACTGCTTTTGCATATCGTATTGCTGCTCTACTCATAGTGTATTGCTTTGTTCGCTTTCGCGAAAGCGTAATATTACCTTAGTTCAACGTTGCTTGACCTAGCATCTCATCTACGAGCTCTAGCTGCTTCTCTTTATTTGACAGTTCACTCTTCACCACTTTTTCTGCAATCTCTACAGAAAGAGCCGCTACTTGACCTTTTAAATCTGCGATAGCACTTTTACGTTCTGCTTCTATAGCAGCTTGTGCTTGTAAGATCATTTGATCTGCAGCTTGAGTTGCCTCTAATTTTGCGTCATCAATCATTTTAGCTTTCATCTCGCGAGCTTCTTTAAGCATGAGCTCACGCTCTGCTCTAGCTTCTTTTAAAAGCTTCTCGTTATCTGCCTGCAGATTTTGCATTTCTAGTTTTGCATTTTCTGCTGCATCTAGTGCTCCTTGAATCCCCTCTTCACGCTCATTGAGAGCATTCATAATAGGTTTCCAAGCGAATTTTACCATAAGGAAAATAAGCAATAAGAAAAGAATGGTTTGCTTTACAAACAGGTCAAGTGAAAAATTTTCTAATAATTGTTCCATCAAAAAGTGTTTCTTGTAATTCTTTGTTTAATTAATAAACGCAGCTCCTGTAACCAACCGTTACAGGAGGTTGCGTTTTGAGTTTGATTTGGATTAAGCTCCTAAAATAAGAGCACCAAATGCAAGTCCTTCTAAAAGTGCAGCAACAATAATCATCGCAGTCTGGATTTTACCAGCAGCCTCAGGCTGACGAGCAATTCCTTCCATTGCAGCTCCACCAATCTTACCAAGACCGATACCACCTCCAATTACTACTAGACCTGCTCCTACTAAATTTGGGAACATTGGTGCTACTTCTTGTACTAATGCTAAAGACATAATAGTGTATATAAAAAATTAAACAAATAAAATACGCAATTAATTAAGTAAAGTTTTTTCGGATAACTTCTGTATCCTCAATCTCTTCACCCGTTGCATCATGAAGCTCTTCATCATGATGATCATCTGCTACCGCCATACCAATGAACAATGCAGATAATGTTGTAAAAATATAAGCCTGAAGAAATGCTACTAGCAATTCAATAAGCATAATAAATCCTGATAATAGTAATGATACGATAGTTGAACCAGCAGCTGTTAGTGAATCTTGTAATAAGATACCTACTGCAATAAGGCTCATCACAACCGTGTGCCCTGCTGTGATATTTGCAAATAAACGCACAAGCAGTGAAAATGGTTTAATGATTAAAGTTCCTACAAGTTCTATAATCCCTAAAAATGGTCTAAAAACATAAGGAATACCTGGCATCCATAGCATATGGCCCCAAAAATGCTTGTTACCACTAACTACGTAAATAACTAGTGTGATAACCGCTAAAGCGGCAGTTACTGCAATTTGCCCAGTAACATTAAAACCAAAAGGCATTAAACCTACAAGGTTAAGAATCCAAATGAAAAAGAACACTGTAAGAAGGTATCCTGTAAACTTTCTGTATTGATCACCGATGTTTGGTTTTGCAATCTCATCTCTTACATAGATAACTAGTGGCTCTAAAACACGTCCAAAACCTGTTGGTACTTGCTTGTTTTTATATTGTCTTGCAAGACCTGAAAACCACAATAACATGAGTAAACCTATGACAAGAATACCTAAGACACTTTTAGTTATAGATAAGTCAAATGGTTTTGATGCATTAATCGCATGGTGATCTTCGTCAAATTGAACAGCGGTTTCACCTGCATTAAGCTCGTATATTTTCCCATGAAGTTTTACGAAGTTACCTCCATTTTCTTCAACCACTACTTGACCATTGTCGTCATGATGAAATCTTGATGACATAAAAGCGGTAAAACCATTTTCACCCCATAACATTACAGGAAGTGGAAAGCCTACATGGTGCTCTTCACCATTATCAGAAAAATAAGAGAATAAATGAAAGTCGTGAGAATCTCTGAGGTGATGCTGTATATATTCTTTAACCTCTGAGCTTGTATTAACAGGATCTCCTTTAGTACCTTCACTAGCTGTCTCTTCAACCTCAACAATCGTAGGTCCAGTTTTAGCAAAGCTGCTCAACGGAATAGAAAGAACTACAAATAGAGTTAGAAACGTAATTGATTTTAATGCTACCTTCATTAGTGTATTTTCAATAAAAACATGGCCTGAAATTCGGCGCAAAAGTACGTAAAAACTTATAAAAAATTATAATTATTCTATAATTTCAACTTTTAACACTTCGATTTAAAATTTTAACAACCATAATAACTTCAAAGCTCATAAATATCGCAAGTGGAATCATAAGTGATAACTTCTCGCTTTTTGATACAGAATGGCTTAGAAAAAGAATATTAGAGAAAAATATAAAAAATAATAGCACTTTAAAAGCTGTAGTTCCTAAATAGATAAATCCCAGCTGCTCTTTAAGTGACTGAGATGTTGTAAACAAAATTTCTGCAGCAATTACAATTATTAAGGAACCTACAGAATGAAAAAGGTAAATAGATTTTAAATCAAAAATGGTATTATTTTGAGCTTTATCCAAAAATGCCATGTGTGAGAAATACGATAGAAAAAAAAGTATTGCTATGGCAACAATGTAAAGAAGTATATTTTTAATCAAGGTTTATTTATTAAGCGATATAACAGACCTTATGACTAAGTAGATAGCTACAAAAACCGATAGTAGAGTTACAACTTTGTCCAACCAACTTACATCAAATTTTACAGACAACCATTTTCCTAAAAGACTTCCTAAATATATTGTAACCCCCATCTGTAAAGCAATAGTGGAGAATCGTGCCCAATTTTTAAGCGCTACGTTCTTTTTTTCCTTTTCCATCTTTAGAAAGCGGTTTTACACTACCCTTCATTACGCAGGAAGCATTAAAAGTTGCGCTAGGCTCAACAGCTAGTTTTCCAGTAATAACTTCTCCCTCAATTTGTGCAGTAGACTTTATTGATAATAGGTTTTTAATTTCTATCTTACCTTCTACCCTTCCTTCTATATCTGCATCATTACAAACAAGTGTTCCAGTTACTACACCTGTTTTTCCTATAACGATTTTATTAGGCGATGTGATATTTCCTTCTACCTCACCATCAATACGAAAACCTCCTTCTGAAGTAATATCCCCTACAAGTTTAGTTCCTTGGCTTAATCTATTTTGTTGATTACTAAGGTCTGGTTCTTTTCCTTTTTTATTATCTGAAAACATGGTGCGGTTATTTTAATTAGTTATTTTTTCTTGATAATCCTCTACATTCTTATGAAGCTGTACAATTTTATAATTTTCACTCGCAATAATAATATTATCCCTAGAGAGTTTAATCTCATCATTATTTGCCAGTAACTCCACAAGTCCTTCTGCCTGTGACCTTGAACTAAGATAATGCACAACAACAAAAGATTGCTCAGGACTATACGAATCTAAAGATATCGTAAAGTTATCATACTTTACTTTTTCTAGAGCTTCTTGCAGCTTTTTATTAAACTCTTGCGCTGCAACTAAATCTTTGTTTTCAAATGGAAAAAGCACTTTATAACTTACAGAAAGTGCCTCATCATCAAAACTTGAAAAAGCCATGTTAGGCAAAACTTTCTGTAGCAAACTTTGTGCTTTCTTACCCTCTTCCGTTCTAGGATAGGTTAAAGCTACAAAATTAAGTGCTGTTTTGTAAGCTTCATACCCTTTATATCTTCCTAGAGCAGTAGCTTTTAGTAATTCAAATTTAGGAAGGTAAGGGTCCCCATAAAATTGCTCGATTCTGGTATCTAATACAGTCAATAATGTTTCAAACTCTTCGGCTTTAAAACGATCATATAAACGTTTGTACACTTCTTCTGGTGCATCAACATCTGCAGCAAATACTGTATTTGGATTATTAATGCGTTGTGCATATCTAGAGTTTGGGTAGGTAGTTAAGATATCATTTTTTAGGGAGTCCTCTTTCGCGAAAGCGTCTGTGTTACCATAGAGTTGATACAAATTATATTTTGCAGGAAGTATTAGCTTTTCGTCAGGTTCAAAAGTGATCAACTTTTCTAATCGCTCTATTGCTAGTGGAAATTCTTTAAATTTTTCCTTATAAATAAGACCTAGTTGGAAATAGGCGACGTTCCTTTCCTTAATCAAGCTATCTATTTGAGTTCTTTCTCTTGGTAATGTGGCAATATAATCGGCTGCTGTTTTTGCTTCTATTTGTTCTTCTACAATGGTCGTTGCAATACCCGGTAGTGTGTTTGCACCTTGAAGAGTATTTTGCTTTGTTGAAGTCCGCCAGCGATCTTCCAGACGGCGGTTGCCCCACTGCTTTTCAAAAGATTGTTTTCCATAGGCCACTGCAACATCATTGTAAAAATAGAACTCCCCAACACCAGCAGCACCTTGTTTTCTAGAACTTGTACTATTTGTAAAGAATTCCTGGTTACGTACTTCCTCTACTCTAGCGAGAGAATCTTGTGTTGCTTTCTCTTTAATTTTTGAAATATAGGCTTCGAAGTAAGCTGTAAGCTCCTCCTCAGGCATCGTTATGAGTCTTATTATGCTGTCATTTCGTATGGCGGTGTTTTCATAACCTATAACATCGTTGAGATTTTCTCTTTTCTTTCTTATACTCCTATACTCTCGTGTTCGAACTGGCAACTTATTCAACACACTGTCGTAATACGCTCCAGCAGTTTTGTAAGCTGCTTTATCAAAATTATAATCTGCAAGAGCCAAATAATCTCGAGAATTTAAAAATTGATCTGAGCTTTTTTGTAATAATGATTTATTATAATTTACGATAGCAGAGTCTTCCTTTCCTATATTCATAAAATAGGTCGCCTTAGTATAATAGATTTTATCAAGAAAAGGCCTGTTTTCTCTATTTTTTACTAAAAGGTCTAAGCGTTCTCTTAATAAGAGTGTGTCTCCTGATGCATAATCAAAGTTGCGAATCTTTTCTAAATGGGCATTAATATGATATTTCCTGGGGACTTTTCTATTGAGGTCAATGACTTCTTGAAATGCAAGGTTTGCGCTATCTGTTTTACCAAGTTTGTTATACAGCTGACCCTTTATAAAATTATAGCGCCCTCTTTCCTCTAGCTTTTTAGTAAGCTTTGATGCGCTTTTGATATACACAAGTGCGCTATCAGGAGTCTCTAGGTTGAGAAAAGCTTGAGCGAGCATGGCATGAGCATCTGCCCTATCTTGATTGCTAAGCTCACTTTCAACTTCAAAAATATCTTTAAGATTGTCTATCGCGATGACATTATTCTCGAGCCTGATATTAGTTTTTTCTTTCCAAACTTTGGCTTGAGCAATATTATTACTTTTTGGATAGTACGCAAGTATATAATTAAATGCTTCTAAGGCGGGTACAAATTGCTGATCATAGTAGCGTGCTTTCCCTAATAACAAAAAGGCCTCATCTATTTGAGGGTTACGCTCTTCGCCATCTATTTTCATCGCATGGCGTTGTATAGCTTTTATAGCTTTCTCTTCTGCTTTTAAAAAGTTAGGATCTCTATTTTCTTCTCCAGAGGCAGTATTTTCGGTAAAAACGATGCGCTCTATAGGTAGAACTTCCCAGTAATTATCATTAAACGTTTCTACTAATGATGCCCTTCCTTTATCTAATGCGACACCGCCATTATAGAGTGTATTGTACTCTGTAGTCACGGCATGAAAATTTCTACTTACAAAACTATCTTTTTTACGGGAGCATCCAGAAAGGAGGACTCCAAAAAGTACGAGGCAAAATGTATAATAAAGAAGTGATTTCAAACCTATTGTTTTTGTAACTAAGGAACAGATATTTACCATATTTAGTATGGTAAGCCCGTAAAAATACGGTTCTTTTTGAAAAAACAGTCTTCACTTGATTTAAATATCAATTTGAAAAGCAATTCACAGCCTATATATCATCCATTTGTGCTTGTGCTACTATAGTTTCTACCGCATTTCCAGCGAAATAATCTTCTAGTTCTCTCAATGTTGCTGGAGAGGTAATTATATCTTTTACCTGGTTGCCTTTTTCTAAAACGACAATACGCTCACATACTTCTGTAACATGCTGTAGATCATGGCTAGAAACTAAAACAGTTACGTCTTGATCAGTAGCCAATTTTTTGATAATACCTTTGAGTCTTATTTGAGTAGTAGGGTCAAGATTTGCAAACGGTTCGTCAAGAATGATTACATCTGGAGAACCTATTAAAGTTGCTACTATACCCACTTTTTTCTGATTTCCTTTTGACAAGTCTCTCAAATATTTACGCTTACCTAGAATCTCATCATTAAAGAAATCTGCAAATGTGGCGAGTAGTGCATCAACATCTGCTTTATTTTGACCACGTAGTTCCCCTATAAAATAAAAGTATTCCTCTGGTGTTAAATAACCAATTAAAAAACTCTCGTCGATAAATGATGCGGTGTAGGTTTTCCAATCTTCGCTTTCGTTTACTTTTACACCTCCATTTTCTATATAACCAGTGGATGGTTTAATTAAATCCAATAAACAGCTAAATAAGGTTGTTTTACCTGCCCCATTATTTCCTACAAGTCCAAAAGCTTGACCCTTTGGAATATCTAAATGCTCAAGGTTTAAAACAGTGACACCGTTATATGTTTTTGATAAATTATGTATTGAGATCATAGCGATACGTTATTTAGTTTGTTTGTAAGCGGCTAGAGTTTTATACTTCTCGCTTTTATAAATTTTAATAATTTGGTTAAATACGCTGTCGCGAAAGGCAATACCCACTAATCCAGCAACAGCCACAAGCACATACCCTAGCCAAGAACCTACCGTAAAATGACCAATTGCATACAAGGCCATAGGACCTAACATTTTAGGTAGACTAATGAGCAACGTTTTGAGGTTGAATGAGCTTTTATCACCAAAAGCCTTTTTTGAACTTTGCAAATCGATGGGTGTTTTAATAAATGCGCCCCCCAATAAAACTAAGTGGGTATTTACGCCAAGATTAAAAATGGCACCAACCAATATAGCGATCAATATATCCCACCCAAAGTAGATATATGGAATACAAAGAATAGCAGAGATAAACGTTACAACAACCATGAGTAACCACTTAGACTTTAAATATTCCTTGTATTTAATATTTTGCGTCATCATGAGTGGGTAATATGAACTATCCCAAGAAGGCACAAATTGCCCAAAGCTAAAGATGAATCCTCCAGTAACAAATACAGCGGCAAACATCTTCCAGAAAGGACCGCTATACACCTCAATAGCGTTTGTGAAAAATAATAATCCATAAAATAAAAAGAACACGCTCATCATCACTGTGGTGCGAGATCGTTTATTTCTCATGATAAGTCGTATATCATTTTTTAAGAAAGTAGACAGCTTTCCAAAACGATTTACCCACCCTAATTCTCCACCAGTAGCCACACTCGTCTTTTTAGCCAGACCTGCATCAAGATATAAGCGTACTAAGAAATACCTAAATGCAATAACTGCAACTATGATAAGCAAAGCTATAGGGAAAATAACCGTCCATTTTAATTCATATAGCCCTTGAAAAAAAGGTTGTGTAAATGATGTAATATCAAAGATTCCTGTATACTGCGCATAACCTAGCCCTGCAAACAAAACACCTACGGCAATAACAAGCCAAAGTTTGTCATTAAAAAAGACATTGATAAAATTGTTTGTATAAATCAAACAAAACATTGCGAGATGCCAAGTGAGTACCCCCAATGGGTCATACCCTTTTACAATAAGTATGATTGAAAATGGAATAAAAAAGAATGCATGCATCCAGTTCCAAAATGCAAGAACCGTTTTTCCTAAGGCAAACTTTACAATTTTTGATTTCTTAAATGGTAATAACAACAAGGGTTTGATATTAACCACGGGCATTTTTTGACCTAAGTACCGTATAATTAAATCTCCTACCACGTAATAAATCATGAATTGATTTACCGTGAGTAATGGCTTTAAATCTGCTTTTTTCAATCCAAAATATAACCCCAAACCGAGCATGCTAAACCATACTATCATGGATAAAGCACCAAAAACCATTAAAATTTTTAAGGCAAGATTTGTTTGAAATGAGGCACTCCTAAAAAACGCCTTCCACTCAAGACTTACAAATTGTTTGATCATGATTATAGATTGTTTAGCAAGGTATGAGTAGTTAATAGATCGTAAAAGTTACACTTAAATGGGTTTGGTTTGTATTTTTACTCAAAAAATTACAGATGTCACAATTTCATACCCTTAGTATACAGTCTATTAAAAGAATTACAGATAAATCTGTAGCCATATCATTCGGCATTCCAGATGATTTAAAAGACGCCTTCACTTTTGCTCCGGGGCAATATATTACTCTTAAAATTAACATAGAAGGCTCTGAAGTTCGTCGTGCGTATTCCTTGTGCAGTACTCCACAAGAGGGACTTACAGTAGGAGTTAAGGAGGTAGAAAACGGAACATTTTCCGTTTATGCAAACCGTGAGCTAAAAGAAGGCGATACCTTAGAAGTTCATCCTCCAGAAGGAAAATTTAAAATTGAAGATTCCGCTTTCGCGAAAGCTCAACACTATGCAGCCTTTGCCGCAGGGTCAGGTATCACGCCTATTTTATCAATGATAAAAACTACTCTTGCTCAGTCTCAGGACAGTACCTTTGTGCTCGTTTATGGTAACCGAACGCCAGAAGAGGCGATGTTTCGTGAAGAATTGCTTGCTTTAAGAGATCAATATAAAAGCCGTTTTTCTATAGAACATATTTACAGCCAGTCGCGCGTAGATGGTGCCCACTTTGGACGTATTATGAAATCTACAGTAAATTTTGTGGTTAAAAATAAATATGCATCTCACAACTTCAATGATTATTTCTTGTGTGGGCCAGAGGCAATGGTAAAAGAAGTTACCAAAGTGCTTAAAGAAAATGGGGTAAATGATACTAACATCCACTTCGAACTCTTTACTGCTTCTTCTGAGGAGGGAAGCGTAGAAGCAGCTTTAGATGGACAAACGAATATTAAAGTCGTTTGTGATGACGAAGATTTTGAGTTTGTAATGAAGCAGACTGATCTCATCCTTGACGCAGCGCTAGATAAAGATATAGATGCCCCACACTCGTGTCAAGGAGGTGTGTGTAGTAGTTGTATCGCTAGAGTAATTGAAGGGACCGCAGAGATGGAAAAAAACCAAATCCTCACTGATGCAGAAGTTGCCGAGGGCTTAATATTAACCTGCCAGGCGCACCCTACCAGCGCAAAAGTAGTGGTGGATTATGATGATGTGTAAGCCTTAATTAATTTCAAAGTTGTATCCCCATTCTGGATTTATAAAACCGTAAGTTTCATTTCCTATTTTTACCGTGACAGCATCATTCCTAATTTTTTCTAGAATATCGTATTTATTATCTATGCCCAAAGGCCTGACGTATAAAATTCTATCATAAGTAGGAAGATTCATTTCTATGGGTAGTTGTGCTCTATGAAAAGTGCCATGCTTTGTAGAAGTTATTTCAACAGGTAAGTTCTTATAGGTTATTGCTGAAGGATATGGCTTAGACAGTAAGGCAACAATAACATTTTTGAAACCAAAATATTCTTCAAAAAAACTAACTATTACATTAATACTTGAGGTGTCATATTTCACATTGTAAAAATCGCCACTTGTCTGTTGTAATTGATCTGTCTTATTTATAAATAAGTAATGAATTTCTTTAAAGTAGCCTTTTTTATAATTATTATAAATAGGCACAATTTTTGCTTTAACTAGTTCTTTGATAGCTAGTTCTTTTTGAATTTTGGGTTTTTTTGTGGAATTGCAGGAACATATGGCAACCATAATAAAGATTACACAGAGTAAGCGCAAAAAAAATAAATTTACTTTCATAGGTTTTAGAATAGCTATAAAACTATGAAAAAACTAGTATATTGAACTTTAAAATTAATTATTATGATTTACCTCTTAAGAAGATCTTCACTCCTCCTTTTACCATTGTTATTATCTGTTAACACCCTAAGCGCACAAGAAGGCGGCGGCGGCGGTACAGATTACAATGCACTCACCTCGCTTCAAAATAATAACAATGCGATGGGAAGCGGCCGTTCTATTTTATCTACTCCTCCTGATGTATTGGGTTCTAATTATGTTTTTGAAAATTGGAACAACGATGCTGTGATTGTACTAGATACCGGTAGAAAATTCTCATTAAAACAAAATTTTAATATCAATGCCGCTCAAGGATCTTTTGAGTCTAAGACGTCTGAGACCTCAGTATTTTCTTTTGACTTATCCAATATAGAGCATGTGATCATTAATGAGGATCGTTATGTTGTGGGTCTTGATCCAGAAGAAAATAGACTCAAGGTGTATAGAGACTTGGGAAGCTACAACGGCAAGAAAATACTAAAAGGCTTTAGAACAGAGCGTGTTTTAGGACATCCAGATCCATTACGAGGACAAGTAAACGATGAGATTAAAATACGTGACACGTATTACTTAAGTAACGAAGGAGCTCTAGAAAAAATAAAATTGAAGAAGTCAACTATTATCGACCTTTTTGATACTGATTCAAAATCTTTAAAAAAGTATATTAAAAAAGAGCGTCTTAATTTTAAAGATGATGCTCATTTTACAAAACTATTTTTATACCTCAATAATTCTTAATCTTTTACGTGAAACATCCCTATATTAATTTAACTTTTTTAATATTACTTTTTATTTGTCATCCATCAGGATTAACTTGCCAAGTTGATACTTTGTACATTAAATTTAGCATTTCAAATTCCAAAAAAACTGGTTACTTCAATAATAATATTAATTATCTTAAAAAAGATAGTGTTTTAAATATTTTTGAAGTGCAATACAAGTCTCAATTTAATAAAATACCTAGAGATAAAAAGCTCTTACAACGAGACCAGATACTAAATGAAATGTTGTATACTAGAAAAGAAAATTTTCATTTTTCGTATTTAATAAATACTAATAATTATAAAAACAGATCCTCTTTCTTAAATTTTATAAATAATCTTAACGTATCATGTTCCAGATTATATACAGGATTTGACCTTGAAAAGGTAATTAATGAACCAGCTTTAGATACTCTAAACAAGGAAGAAATCTATCAAAAAATAATTGCTTTTTTTGATAACCATACTGTAAATAACTTATCTGGAGGAGGCTGGGAAGATCATCAAAGAGTGGAGTTTCTCAGAAAAAAATATTATGAAAATTATAAACATTATAAACAAAAAATAATTTCTAAAAAGAAAGTTAAAAGTCTCTATCTTATTGATTTGAATAAAAAAATAAAAACTTCTCAAGAATTTATTACCATTTTTAGACTTATGAGTCGTGCAAAAATTATTTACTTAACCACCTCTTTTGATCGACACAAAAACTATGTATTGTTCAATGAAGTTTTTTTCAATATGATTAATATAAAACCTTCTAGAATTAGATCTAGATACTCAGAAAACTAAATCTTAATATGACGACTGTAACTTCAACCCTTTAATATATTATTATTTTTCAGTTGAAGAATACTAGAGAATTATAAATAACTTTAAAACTAAAGGTTGTTTAACATATTAATATTTCACTAATCAGTCACTTAAGTTTAAGGTAGCAGGTTCTAAAGGTATGTAGTTATACTTTATAAGGTTAAAAAAGTTAGAGACACCCTCTTAAAAGCCACACATGATAACACACAAAAGGCTTATACCATAGCATATAAATTAGAAAATATAGAGGATATATTTCCATTTACAAGATATACGGGAGATGATGCAATTATAACTCCTTTTGATACTGAGCAATTAGAAGAGATATTTCAGCGCAACTGTGGGTATGAACAAACAACTATAATGATTCCAGTCTTTTGCGTCTATGGATATACGACTTCCACTTGTGGAGATAAAGGCAATCATACTGGTTCAGTGGGGGTTATTCAAACCCTAAACACCTGCGATACCATTCAAGATTGTACAGGCTGCTCAGGTGGAGGTCTTGGAGGTTCTCATAATGGCACTACCTATGGAAGTAATAATAGTGGACCTAGTGGCGGTACTACCCCTATTAGTTCTGACCAAATAAAATATGAAGCATTCAAAGGAGAATTAAGTCGCGCTGCGCAAGACTATATAGCAGGTGAGCTAGCACTTAATACAGAACTATATAATATCTTGAAGCAATACCGCTTTGGTGAAGAGGCAAAAGAGAAGTTTTCTGCAATTTTAAATATGCTTGGAAACCCTTTTACAGATTTACCATTTGCACAATTTGAAAGTTTAGTACCAATAAATGAAGTAACACTTAATCGTGTATTAGCGTATGTTATTGCCATACCCACCATCACCATACAAGAGGCTTCCGTGCTTACAAGTATAGAAACTTTTACTGGAGAAATCCTTAATGAAGAACAGCTTTCTATTTTACGAGAAAACCCACTATTTGCTCAGGAGGTGATGGAGGCTTTAGAAGAAGGAGGTGAGGTAGATATTGAGGAGAAAGTGATACTCGATCCTAGCATATCTAGTAATCCTAAATTAAATTGTGTTTATAATAAATTAAAAGAACTATCCTCTAGCTTTTTTAGTGACGTAATTGATAATCATTTTGACAGCGCAAAGAATGCTCACATAATGTTTATTGTAAAAGAAACTCCTGATGGAGAAGACGCTTTCACAAAAGGGATCGCAAACGGAACAGATTATAGACTTTTCGAAATACAAATAAATCCATCAATAATAGAAGATTCGTCGCCTATAGAAATCGTACTTTTATTTATTCACGAGACCATACACGCAGAGCTACTTGATCGTTGTGTTAGGTTGGGTCTAATAAATACTTTTAATAGTGAAGGTTTCCCAAATTTCACGAACACACCAAATACTTTCACCACTTACGATACTATCTTCGCGTTGTTAGTAAACAAGTATAAAAATTATTATATCGACCACCCTACAGATTCCGGTGAGAGCCAATGGAATCACGACTTATTCACCGTTCTAAATTATAGAGAAAATATTGTTGAAAATCTTCTTGAAATACATCCGTCTTTAAATGATCCAAGCGATGATTTTTTATTTAGTGTTAATAATGATCCTTTAAATACATTTGGAGATTTTAATTTAGAGGATTTGCTTAATTATGTTAGTTGGATAGGGCTTGAAGGAACCCAAGAATATATATCTTCTATTTCTGAAAATCCTACTGAGCTAGCAAAAAAGAATTATTCAGAACGTGCTGTCAGAAATCAATATACACCCGATTGTGTAGAATAGCAAAATCTTATGAACAAACTAATCCAAAGCATTATTATTTTACTTATAACAGCAAATTGTTTTTCTCAAAATGAAACGCTCTATCTTAAAATAGAAAAGCCTTTTTTTAAGAAAATTAATACTACTTCTTACATTACAGGATTTATATCAAAGAGCGAAGATCCTCGTTTCATAAGTGATTACTTTAGGTTTGAAGTATTTAATACGGTTTACATAGAGGACAAAAATGAAATAGGATATTTAACACCTAAAGAATTAAGAAAAAAAGTGTCTATTGACACTTTAAAATATGTAACAATTAATGAATTAGTTGAGCAAAAGGCTTTTTGGCAAGTTCATAATGAACTAAGTCTTAAAAAGAAAATTTTTCTATTAGAAGAAGTAAATTGTACTTCTATAACTGCTAAAAATAGTTTTGAATATTTTATCCTTCCTCTAATTTATGTAGGAACTAGAAAAAATATCATCCCAACAAAAGGATAGTCCTCGAAGTTGTAAATAAATAAAAGCAAAATAATATTTATTGTTATTTTTTTAATTACATCCCATCTAAATACGAAAAAGATTCTGTCTAAATGTATTTAGATGTCTTAATAAATCTTATGGAAGGCAAAACTTACAATTACAGCATTTAAATACATAAACCTAGTTTAAACTGGCGTTTTTTTTTTGATACTTAAAATTTTCTAAAAATAATTGAAGCAACATTTAATCGTGTTTTAGCCTATGTCATTGCCATACCACTATACTATACAAGAGGCTTCCGTACTTACAAGTATAGAAACCTCTACTGGAGAAACTCTTAGTGAGGAACAGCTTTCTGTTTTACTAGAGAACCCACTATTTGCTTTAGAAGTAAAAGAAGCTTTAGAAGAAGATGGTGAGGTGGATATTGAGAATGGAATTCTGAAGGACTCAAGTTTTATTAATACACCAATGGATTGTGTACTAACTTCACTAATTGAAGATAATAATAATCTATGGAAAAGAACTTCTGAAGCATTTAGACCAAATGACAGTCCATTTAACATAAGATTTTCAACATATAACAATCCTATTGATACTTCAAGCGCACGTACTGGGATCCCTGATGAAAATGGTTTAATTACTATTAGGTTTCATTTAGCTAATATTAGCAGTGGGGGAATTGATATAGCAACTGATATTTTTCACGAAACATTCCACGCTGAGCTACATAGAATTCATTTTTCTAATAATAGTCCTCCTAATTCATTGTCGCAACAACAATTTCAATGGTTTGAAAAAATGTGGAGGTTCTATAGCGATCAAAATTCAGATCAAAATTATGTAGCAACAGCAAGTGAACACTATTTTATGGCTCAATACCTGATCAATCCAATAAGTAGGGGATTAAGAGAATTTGATAGTAATTCGCAAACTTTAGAACATTATAAATATCCTTCTTGGAGCGGTTTAGAATCTGTAGGTATTAGATCTGGATATATTTCTCGAACTGAAATCAATAATTTGTCTAACCTTTATTCTATTGTAGTCAATGATTCAAACACACCACCTTGTAATTAGTATAATTGTAGTAGGCTCGCTTTTAACCAGTTGCCAATTTCAAAAAAAAGAAGAATCAATTTCAGACAATCTACTATGTAATGTACTAAACAAACTTAATGTAGACAAAAGACTTGATCAAATTCCATTACTGGAGGAGTTTAAAAATGGAACAAAGTTCAAGCGCTTGAATAATCGGCCTGATAGTATACCTCCATTATCTGTATATATTGATACTTTAAAATTGAAAATTGAAAATATAAAATCATTGAATCAAGTATATTCATTTTTCGATGAGAAAGATCTTCAAGTATATGAGTTGGTTAAAGCAGATTTAAAACTTAATTGTAATGACTATACTTTTATTAATCTATCTACAAATGAATTAAAATCAATTTCTTTGGCAAAGGAACAAGCTATTTTTGTTCAATATAGCAATATATATAAAATGGAAAATTCAAACATAGCCAAAATTTATGTTGTCGTGACCACAGATGTTTTAGACAATACTTTTGGTTTTGAAGTAGATCTTGTTAAAAAAGATGAGTATTGGGAGTTGAAAGAATAGAACAGATATAAAATACTGTAAACTCAAACTGCAATTAAGATGAAATCATTATTTATTTATTTCCTTATTGTCTTTAATTCGTTTTCAATTATAGCTCAACAAGACTCTATTTTCATTAAGATGGATAAATCAATTACTCTAACTGTAGATAAGGCTTATAATTATTCTTTAGAATTATTAATTGCCAGTGATGACAAACACTTCTCATTTGACAACTATAAATTTCAACCGTTTAATAGAATAGAATTTGATAAAGTTCCTTTAAGTCAAGTTGAAAAACCTTTCATTTTAGGTACAAAAATTACATCTATTTCTGATTTTAAAAAATTATCACCTTGCAAACTACACGAATTATTAAGCGGAGCTAGACAAATTTATTTTGTAAGGAGGAATCTCGACAGAGAGTTAGTCTTCTTCAATGCTATATATACAGGAACTGTAAAAAACTTACAGACTCTTAAAATAGGTCATTAAATTGTATTTAGTAATTTTCGGACTACAAAAAAGTTTTAAAATTTATACAATGACAAGAAAAGAACTTTTTACAGAAAAAACATCCTTAAGATAGATAAATCAATGCGCCACACTCTTGTCAAGAAGGTATTTGCAGTAGTTGTATTGCCCGTGTAACAGAAGGTATCGCAGAAATAGAAAAAAACCAAATCCTCACAGATGCAGAGGTGGCAGAGGGGTTAATACTCACCTGCTAAGCACACCCTACCAGTACTAAAGTGGTGGTGGATTTCGATGATGTTTAAAATTTTTTAATACAATGGAATGGCCAGTCTAAGATAGTTTGATTGGCCTTTTTTTATTCACATAGGTTTGTCTACATTTAGACATGTTTCCATATTACTGTGACTTAACGCAATAAAGATTAGAAATATATTTATCCAATATTATAGGTCTGTTTTTGAAATGAAGATATTAATTAGCTTAGTGTTCTTATTATTATCAATTACTACCTGCGTAGCTCAAACAGAAGTTATAGACTATTCAGCTAAAACTGAAATTAACTACATACTTTCAAACTTAAAAGATCCGCATATATTATCACAACCAATCTATAATGGTGCGTTCTATTTGAGTGTCTTTGAAATTTTTGATAGTAATGTGTCTGTGAAAAATGTGAGTGAATCTGAAGAGCTACATTCCAATATTTTTATTTCGCTTACTCCAGATGGCGAGTAGTATACTACTAGCAATATATTAAAAAATTGAACGTCTTATGAATCCAAAAATCATACGTATTTTGGATAAAGAGTTTCCTAGGTTAGAAATTTTCGTTGAGCATGGAAATTATGTTTCTAGAAAAGTCGAAGAGTTTATAATACCTGCTAATTCTAAGTCTAAATAACAGTGAGAACAGATACAATAAAGATTTTTTTGTTTATTGCTGTTGCTTTACTGGCTTCTTGCAAATCTCAATCGATCCAGAAGATTGAAAAAAATCCAAAGTGCACTTTTACAAAAAATTAAAGTGGTCTTTAAAAAAAGGATGTCATATTAATACTTCAGAGCCATGCGACTAACTATTTACATAATATTGTACACATTACTTTCCTGTGGTGCAACACCAAAAACATCTCCTAAGAATCAAAAAGTTGTCACTATATTCATAGAAAACACTTTAAATGACCTCGAGAGCTTTCAACCCGACAGAAAGGTAGAAGTTGTTCTTAATGCTAATGAACGTTTAAAAGACTTTATAGAAGTTTTAGATCAAAACCATCCTAATTACTTGCACTATGTGAATACTTTTTCTGCATCCATTATGGAACATTTAATAGCGTCTAAGCAAACATTGCAATCTCAAATTGAAAATCTGGAGGTAATAGATTGTGAAAATATCACGGAAAATGAAGAAAAATATATTTGCTATAATTCATTAGAAGAGTATCATAAAATAGAGAGAAAGGCTTACGATTTATTAAAGAAGCCATATATATATATTGCACAGCCTCTATTTTCAAATAACAGGAAATATTCTTTACATGTATATACTACCGGAGGAGAAGGATATTCTCAACTTAGTTTAGCTATATTTAATAAAGGAGAAGATGGAATATGGGTGTTAGAAACGAGAAGATATCTAGCCTTTTAAGCTTTACATTTTATCTAAGAAGTTCGTTAATCATTTTAATCTTAATAGTTTTTACTTAATTTATTAAAGTTTTACCTCTAGTGCAGTCATACAAGCTTATCTTGTTTAATCAAGAACTTTCTGATTCTGTTTATCAGAGTTTATTAATAGGTAGTTTGATTTATCTATCTCCAATTAACAACAATGACCCGAACTTCTGGGATAATTTATCAACACAAACGCCTAATGATGGAAATCACGGTATTATAAATTCAACACGTTTAATCCCAACCAATCAGTGAGAACCCTATTTAGAATCTTAATATGCATTACAATTATTGGATGCTACAATGAGCCAAATGAAGTCAATTTTGAAATATGGAATACTAATTCTATATATATTACTGATATAAAAATCTCAAACGGCACAAACATTATTCATATTGATACTTTAGAGTCTAATGGAAAAAAAGAGGTTAATTTAAAATTTATAGATGTTCCTATCATAGATGGTAGTTATCAACTAAATTACAAAATAGGATTAGAGGAACATTTTAAAAACTTTGGATACTACAGTAATGGAGTCCCAACAAATAGTATCTATACATGTATTATAAAAAATGATACGATTTTAATTAAAGAAACTATGAAATAGATAAATCAATGTACCGCACTCTTGTCAAGGAGGTGTTTGTAATAGCTTTATTGCTAGAGTAACAAAAGGTACCGCAGGGATGAAAAAAAAACAAATCCTCACAGATGCAGAGGTGGCAGAGGGATTAATTCTCACGTGTCAAGCACATCCCACAAGCGCTACGATTGTAGTGGATCATGATGATGTTTAAAATATATGAAGTAAGGTGTCTGTGAAAAATGTGAGTGAATCTGAAGAGCTACATTTCAGTATTTTTATATCTCTTATTACAGATGGCGACTATTATACTACGAGCAATTTATTTAAAATTGAACGTCTTATAAATCCAAAAATCATACGTATTTTGGATAAAGAGTTTCCTAGGTTGGAAGTTTTTATTGAGAATGGAAATTATGTTTCTAGAAAAGTTGAAGAGTTTATAATACCTGCTTATTCTAAGTCTAAATAACAGTGAGAACAGATACAATAAAGATTTTTTTGATTATTGCTGTTGCTTTACTGGCTTCCTGCAAATCTCAATCATTCTATAAAGACTTGAATTCACAGGAAATTGAATTCTTAGAATATTTAACTCCTATTCTAAATAATAGAACTATTCACCCTCTAACGTTAACAAATCAAATTCTTAAAAATGAATATGATTTTAATTGGGATATTGATGAGGTTCGAATGAATGCAAAAAAAGCACCTAGCATTTTTTATAAAGACATATCTGAGGTATTTCCATCTAAATCTGATTTCTTGACGTTACAAAAGGAAATGGAAATACCTGTGAGGTTAAGTAAATATAATCTTCAATTAAACTTTTCAGAAAATAACGAAAACAATTACCGGATGTCCAAACCACTTTTTAATGAAAGAAATGGGTTCATCTATGTGTTTTTTGACAATAATCCTGCTTGGTCTACTAAAGAATTAAATCTAAGGGTTTACGAAAAAATGGGTTCAAAATATCGTAATGTGGGCGTCTTACTTTGGTCACACAAGTAATTTTAATGCAGGTTTATTCAGTATTTTTATGAGAGCAGTTTCATGATTATTATATAAAACAAATTTATTTACTTTTAAACATGTTCCCATATTACCGCGACGTTACACTATTTGCAATGGCAATTTGTATCCTATTTGGACTGGCAAGTGCTGGGGTGGTAGATGGGCTTTTGGATTGGCTTCTAAGAACGGTTATCATCTTCGGTGTTTTTGGGACGGGATTAGGTGTGCTTGCTTTTCGATATTTTCAAAAGCAGCAATATTATATGTATTACAATCTTGGATTTACCAAAAAAGAGCTTATTCTTAAGACTTGGGCTGTAAACTTTACAATTGGGGTTATTATAGCAATAACTTTAGCTCTTTTTATATGAGGAGCGAGTTAAAGCTAAATTATGCGCGCAAATCTTTTGGTTCCAAAAAAGTGCTAGAAGATGTTTCTTTCTCTTTGAAACAAGGTGAGATTTTAGGAATGTTTGGTAAAAACGGTTCTGGCAAATCAACCTTGCTTAAAATTTTATTCGGCACATTAAAAGCGACTACCTTAGACTTAAGAATTAATGAAATAGTCATTAAGCAGTCCTCCATAATTCCCCAGCAACATATCGGGTATTTACCACAAGAACACTTTCTACCTAAACATCTTAAAGTGCGTGACATCATTCCGCTATTTTATGAAGGCAATGACCAGGATATTATTTTTAGAGCGCCTTTTATTGAAAAAATTGCTTCCCGCAAAACAGGATCTCTTTCGCTCGGAGAATTACGTTATCTAGAGCTACTGCTCATTGCAAACCTACCTCATCCCTTCTTAATGCTAGACGAGCCTTTTTCTATGATTGAGCCTCTGTATAAAGATAAAATTAAGACATTGCTACTCAAACTTAAAGAGAAGAAAGGTATGATCCTCACCGATCATTATTATACAGATGTATTAGATATTTCTACTAAGAACCTTGTGATTAAAGATGGTGTGACTAACCAAGTACATACTGCAGAAGATCTAAAAGATTTTGGTTATTTAAGCTGATGTAATTTTTAAAGTAACTCTTCTGGAGCTTCTTGTGTGATCTCTCCTAGCGTCGAGATGACGAGCCTAAGATATTTCGACAAAACGTGGCACGAGTGACGAGAAATCGAATAGGAGTAAACACTTTATGTGTTCGATAATTTGAAAACAAGTAGATGTTTATTTTATTAACATCCTGGAGCTTCTTGCGTGATCTCTCCTTGCGTCGAGATGACGAGCCTAAGTCATTTCGATAGAACGAAGCACGAGTGACGAGAAATCACATAAGAGTAAACACTTTGTGTGTGCAATAATCTGAAAACAAGTAGATGCTTATATTATTAACATTGTGGAGCTGCTTGTGTGATCTCTTCTTGCGTCGAGATGACAACCCTAAGTCATTTCGACAGAACGAGGCACGAGTGACGAGAAATCGCATAGGAGTAAGTACACTGTGTAAGCGAACTTGAAAATTGAAAGTAGCCCCTTGTCAAAGCGCTATGTAGCACTTATTATGAGATTTCTCCTTGCGTGTACATGACGAGCGCTGATTATGTACAGAGAAAAGGCAAAGAAGATCGAATGGTTACGCTTTCGCGAAAGCGTTCTCTTAAATAAATTTTTTAATGATCGTTGCTACTGGCTCTATAGCTGTCGTTTCTTCTATGGTAGGCCCAGCTACCCAAACGGTCTTATACGTCGCTCCCTGAGCTGCTTTTGTGGTGTCACGCATTCCTTTTGCAAAGCGAATGGCCTTAACCCACTTCTTAAGTTTTTTATTCTTGTTCAATATTTTCTCAATCCACGTTTGCTTTGTTCCTATTTTTTGAACGTAAGGCGTGTTAATGACAGTACAAGGAGTACCTGATATCTTTTGAGTCATCACAATATCTTTTTCACCATAATCTACACAAGCTTGTTTATACTCGTCAGAAACCGGTGCTTCTTCAGATGCAATAAAGGGACTTCCTATACTTGCTCCTATGGCTCCGTAGGACATCATTTTGTCTAAATGAGCTTTTGTACTCACTCCTCCCGCAGAAATTACTGGGATAGCACAGTTTTCATCTAATTCTCGAATAAGTTTCTCTGGAGATATATTTCCTCTATGACCTCCTGCTTGGTTGTTTACAGCCACAAGTGCGTCACAACCCATAGCCTCCACTTTCTTAGAGTAACCAAGATCTGTAACATCACAAAGTACTTTAATCCCTTTAGGTTTTGCCGCTTCAATTACTTTTTGTGGCGAACCTAAGGAAGTGATTATAAAGTCTACCCCAAGATCACAAGCCGCTTCTAGCTGTGCGGGGTACTTCATGTTTGATTTATTGACAATAAGATTAATTCCAAAAGCGCCTCCAGGTACTTTTGCGGCTTTTAACTCAGTTATCGCTGCTCTTAATTCTTCTATGGTACGGTAATTAAGTGCTGGCACACATGCTGCAATTCCATTCTCCATCCCCGCTTTAAGCATCGCTACATTAGAAACCAAAAACATAGGTGCCATAATGATAGGGTGTGTGATACCTAAAAGTTCTTGTAATGATGTTTTTTGTGGTGCCATACGTATTTTATTTTAATCAAATATAGGAATTAAATGCTATGCGTGCATAATAGTTATGACAGTGAGGATATCTTCTCAACAATCATCTCTGGAGTAATGGTTCTCATTACTTCCTCATACCCATCTGGAAGTGTATTACCAAATATACTTGTAGGTATTTCAGGAAACAATGTGCGATCTGATAGAATACAGTTTTTCTCTTGAGCAAAAGGCGTAAAGCCTGCGTACGGATGTGTTACTCCCCAAAGTGTGACTGTAGGTACACCAAACATTGCGGCTAAGTGTCCATTACCGCTATCCATAGAAATCATAGCATCTAGATGGGCAATAAGATTAATTTGTTCACTAAAACTTAAAGCTCCTGCAGCAATATGGACATCGACGTGACTAAAGCATAGATCTTTGAGTGTGTCTACTTCACTTGGTGAACCAAATAAAAAAAGATCCCATTCTCCAGACTCATCTAATTTTCTAATGACTTCTTTCATTAAGTTTAATGGGTACTGCTTCCCTAAGTGAGCCGCAAAAGGGGCTATACCTAACCACTTCCTTCTACATTTTTTTGTAAACTTCGCTACAGCATCTTTTCTCTGCGGTCTTGGGAGCGCAATAGGTGATGGTATGGCATACCCAAGTTTCTCAAAAACATCTGCATATCTCGTTATGGTATTCTTGAGTTGTTTGAAGTGCTTCTTTTCTCCGCTTATAAGTGCCTTTTTCTCTGTACGCCCTTTATCCAGTTGTACAGCAGGAGTCGCCATAAATTTAAGAAGCATTTTTGACCTAAGTACATTATGAAGATCTGCGATGTGTGTTATCTTTTGTTTTTTAAGATCTCGAGATAGTTTCCATATACCGCTTACTCCTTTATGTGTTGTCTTTACTTCTGCTGTTACAAAATGTACTCCAGGAATGGTCTCTACAATAGGTTTAAAAAAAGACTTTGATAAAACAGAAATTTTAAGATGTGGATATTTTTTTGCTAATGCATAGACCACTGGAGCAATCATAGCAACGTCTCCCATTGCTGAGAGTCGAATAACTAATATATGATCAGAGTTGTTATGCATAGTCGTTACTAGAGCGTCTAAAAAGGGTTGAGTAGAAAATTTATTTTTTAATATTCCGCAATACAGGGTTTAACTCGTCATCATTATACATTTTCATTTGCTTATAGACCTTCATGTATTTGTCTCCTTTTTCGATATCGTCAAGTAATGTGTCTATAGCCGTAGAGAGATCTTCTCGTTGTTCTAATAAGACTTCAAGCTTTTTTTGACAAGTGTTACGATGTGACTGGCTAGCGTTTTCTCGTGTAGCCTCTTCTTCCATATGATACACCTTTAATGCAAGAATTGATAGTCGATCTACACCCCATGCTGGGCTTTCTGTGTTAATTGTTGCATCACTCTTTACTTGAACATCTCTGTATTTTTCTAAAAAGTAACTATCTATATACTCCACCATATCGGTACGATCCTGATTTGAAGCATCAATCTTACGTTTTAGAGTAAGAGCTGCCTCTGGATCAATCTGTGGGTCTCTAATAATATCTTCGTAATGCCATTGTACAGTATCTATCCAGCATTTTCTATATAGTAGATGCGCTAACAAATTATCACTCTTATCATATTTATTTGTGAATGGTTGCACTACCGTATTCACCACATGATAGGTGTCTATGACTTCTTTAAATATTTTATTCGCCTTATCTGTAAACATATATGTTATTTTCATTGTAATACCTATAAGCTGTGTATTGTTACAACTTGTTACAAAGATATTATTTTTAATGATGGTAGTGTTTTTCTCACAAACAACTGATTGTCAATTAAATAGTTTAAATGTCAATTCTAAAATAATGACTTGTATAAACTCAAGCGTGTAATAGCTACTTATGGCGGCATTATAATTGGGTTTGTTCTGCCTATTTTCCATCAAAAATTAATTAGTGATGTTTTTCTAAATAGACTCATCATATTTTTTACGCTAAGAAATAGAGTTTTTGTGTTCGCTTTCGCGAAAGCGTAATTCTAAATAAATAATTTTATTTCTGTAGTGCCAAAAAAAATTTAACCTTAGGGTATTTACAATTTTAAACAAGGTGAATTATAATGGGTAATATTATGATGAGCCAGAGTAAACTCTCTTTAAATAATAGACTAGAGGTGTTTTCTAGATAGTTACTCACGATAATAACAATAGGTGGAAGTATAAAATACCACTCTGCTCCTGTCTTATTATTTATCATCATTATAAAAGCAAAGCTTATAAATAATATGGTCAAAACTACTGCATATCTCCCTTTGAGAACTGAAGACGCACGACTTTGTTCTCTTAAGTAGCTCCATATTGTCCAGAGTAACGTTCCTATTAAAAATGCGATAGCGATAAGAATCTGGAGGTTATTATATGCTTTAAAGTCAAATGAAATCGCTGGTAAATCAACGATCACATCCTGAGGAGCTCCATAATAATACAAAAGGATTGCATAGCCAACTGTACAAAAGCTACATATTGCAACAATAGGTATAAACAACATATGCAATTTGTTACTTCTGTAGATTAAAAGAGTGAGGTAAATAGCTATTACGTAAACCCAACTATAAAAGACCGCCAAAGAAGCTAATAATATCCAAAATGTTGCGTCTAATATCTTACGCTCCATATGCAATTCTGATCTTAAACTAATTACTCTTCGCAAAGCGATAAGCACTAATGCGCCTCCTATTAAAATACTCCCATCGCGCAATGCTTCAGGTAAAGCTAGACCGAAGGCTCCAAATAATAAAATTCGATATGAGTTACGTTTAGTTAGGTCATTCTTTTGAGCCACAAAACTTAAAACGAACATTGCCAAAATAAAAAGTAGTAACATTCCAAATACCTTAAGCAACTCTACCCAAGAGAATGGAGCCATAAAAACACTCTTATTACTGTAGAAAAAACCTATGATCATATAGGTAAGCACAGCAATGACTGCTATGGGTTTTGCAGTACCAAAAAATTTTGTGAGCATCAGTAGAAATTTTTATATTTTTGCACTTGCAAGTAAAATACTTGCATCACTGAGATTTCAATATTGTAAACATACAACATTATGAGTTTGACAAGTTTTTTTGAAGCAATTGAAGATGCTGCAGAAGCTGTTTTATTTGCACCTTTTAACGCTTTAGCAGAGCTAGAACTAAGTAATTGGTGGCTGGCTAATGGACTCAATTGGATATTTATGCTTATTTGTGCTGCAGCACTTGTTTACTGGATGCTGGAGCTTAAAAAATATAATGATAATGACACAGAGTACCGTGAGGCAAAAGCACACAGTTTTCTAGGGAAGGACAGCGAGTTAGACAGCCGTCTATAAATCAAAACCTATATCCTTACGATAATTCATCCTATCAAAATGTAGTTTATCTATGTTTTGATAGGATTTTTTTAGTGCCTTTTTATAATCAGAATCTAAGGAAGTAACAGCAATCACCCTGCCTCCATTTGTAACGATATTACCATTCTCTGTTATTGCTGTACCTGCATGAAAGATAATAGAATCACTGACCTCATCAAGGCCCGTGATCGTTTTTCCCTTTTCATAAGCTTCTGGATATCCTCCAGATACTAACATTACAGTCGAAGCACTGCGATTGTCAATTTTTAAATCTTTCGTATCTAGCTTTTGGCTGGCTACAGCCGTAAATAGTTCTACAAGATCAGATTGAATACGTGGTAATACCACTTCTGTTTCTGGGTCACCCATACGCACATTGTACTCAATCACTTTAGGCTCCTCACCCACTTTAATGAGTCCTATAAAGATGAACCCTTTATATTCTATATTCTCCTTAGAAAGACCATTAACTGTAGGTTTTACAATGCGCTCTTCTATCTTCTGCATGAATATTTCATCTGCAAAAGGAACTGGACTGATGGCTCCCATTCCTCCCGTATTTAGCCCTTTATCTCCTTCACCTATACGCTTATAGTCCTTTGCGGTAGGTAAAATTTTATAGTTCTCGCCATCTGTAAGTACAAATACACTTAGCTCTATTCCATCTAAAAACTCCTCTATGACAACAGTGGTGCTAGCCTCTCCAAATTTTCCGCCAAGCATTATCTCTAGTTCTTCCTTCGCTTCTTCGAGGGTTTCAAGAATAAGTACTCCTTTTCCTGCGGCAAGTCCGTCTGCTTTTAAAACATATGGAGGACTTAGCGTTTCTAAAAATACTTTCCCTTTTTTAAGTGTTTCTTTAGTAAAAGCAGCATATGCTGCAGTAGGTATTTGATGTGCCATCATAAATTCTTTTGCACGCTCTTTACTACCTTCAAGCTTTGCCCCTTTTTTAGAAGGCCCGATTATTGCCACATCTTTTAATGCATCATCTCCCTTGAAAAAATCATAAATACCTTTTACAAGTGGATCTTCTGGTCCCACAACTACCATTTTAATACGCTCTTTGAGTACCAATGTTTTGATGGCGTCAAAATCTGTCACACCTATATCAATATTGGTTGCAATTTTTTGAGTTCCTGCATTCCCAGGAGCTACAAAAAGGTTATTACAGTTTTTACTTTGTGCAATTTTATATGCAAATGTGTGCTCACGGCCTCCAGAACCTAATATTAAAATATTCATCAGTGGGAATGTTATATAATTTAAAACAAAAATAGGCTATGCATTAAGGCTTGCCAAAAAAACTATGCTTCTAAACTTGTAAAAACAGTATTTTATCCTAATTTGTCCTAAAGATAAGTGAGGTTGAAATTATTTGAATGGACATTACGGCTTAATGGGTTTGATATCGCTTTCGCGAAAGCGGAATTAAAGCGTATACAGTCTAATAATAATCAGTATTACGTAGAAAGCGCTAAAATCGATATCGTAAATCACCATAAAAAGTTTAATTCTTTTTATCAAAATTTTGCTGGAACAAACTCAACTTGGGATTGGGAATCATTGCCTATAATGACCAAAACTAGCCTACAACAGCCGCTGGAAACTCGACTTTCAAATGATTTTCAGAAAGATGTATATAAAGGAAAAACCTCTGGCTCTTCTGGGCACCCCTTTATTTATGCAAAAGATAAGCATTGTCATGCCTTAAGCTGGGCAAGTTTTTTTGATAAATATCAATGGTATGATATTGACCTCAATCACTCAAAACAAGCTCGTTTTTATGGGACACCCCTAAACCCATTAAATTACTACAAAGAAAAATTAAAAGATAAGTTAGCTAATAGATACCGCTTTCCTATTTTTAACTTAAACGATGAGACGCTAGCGCAGATCGCACATACGTTTAAAAATGTGGATTTTGAATACATAAATGGTTACACTAGCAGCATTGTACTTTTTGCCAAGTATTTAAAAAAACAGCGACTCATTCTCAAAGATATTTGTCCTTCTTTGAAAGCATGTATCGTTACAAGTGAGATGCTCTTTGAGAGTGATAGAGAGCTATTAAACACTCAGTTTAATGTAACTATTATCAACGAGTACGGGGCTTCTGAAGTAGGACTTATTGCTTTTGAAAATGAAAATGGTGATTTTCAAGTAGATGACGAATTACTCTATATTGAGATCTTAGACGAAAATGACAACATACTTCCAGATGGAGAATTGGGACGTATTGTAATAACATCTCTATACAATAAAGCACATCCTTTTATACGCTATGAAATAGGAGATATGGGTGCCCTGAAACACGAAAAAAATACAGACAAAACTATCCTCAGTAACCTACAAGGCCGTACAAATGATATTGCTATTTTACCGAGCGGAAAGGTTGTACCTGGACTCACTTTTTATTATGTGACAAAAACCATCATTGAAGAAAGTGGTAATGTGAGCGAGTTTATCATAAAACAAATATATCCAGATACTTTTAAGTTTATTTATACCTCGCAAAGACCCTTATCTACGGTAGAAAAACAAGCTGTAAAGGATGCAACCTATAAATATTTAGAAAAAGGACTTAATATCATATTTGAACGCGTCCCGAATATGAATCGTGGCAAAGGATCAAAATTGAAACAATTTACTGCACTTGCTACAGGTTGATCAATTTTTTACAAATCACACTCACCTGAAATCTTAATCATTGATTTTATATGTCTGTATCCATTTAGGTCGCAGTACGAAGTACTCCCAAAAAAAACGTAATAACCACCAGGTGGACTTTGCCTTCCCATATCCAAGGTGTAATCTATAAAACAAGTAATTGTACTTAACGAGATTTAATTTATTTGAGCTCATAGAGTTGAGGTGCACTCTATAATACGCAAGATCTTTTTGAATGCCCAAAGCAGACTTACCACTTCGATGTATAGCCTCTAACCAGACTCCCCAATCTTGACGTTTTTTAATGTTTGGAGAGAGTATCTTATCAACCATATTGATGTTATAGACTCCTGTGAGGTTACCAATATAATTATTGCTGTGTTGCTTTTTATAAGAAAGTTTGGGTAGCGCAACAATCCGTTTTCCTACTTGATCTCCATGCTCATTGATATGTACATAACTGGTAAATGATACAGCACAGTTGTGAGCTTGCATAAATTCTATCTGTAAGTTAAGTTTTTGTGGATGCCATAAATCATCTGCGTCCAAAAAGGCGATGTAGTTTCCTTTTGCTTCTAGTGTAGCCTTGTTACGAGCTTCGGAAGGACCACCGTTTCGCGAAAGCGAAATTAATTTTATTCTCTCATCTCTTCCTGTAAATTCTTTGACAATACTTACAGAATTATCGGTTGAGCAGTCGTCTACAATTATATGTTCCCAGTTTATATAGTTTTGGGATAACACACTTTCTATAGTTTCCACAATAAAATCTTGCGCATTATACAAAGGGGTAATGATAGATACTAGGGGTTTTTCTGGTGCTATATTAGTAAGCTTTGTCATCTCCAGTAATTGCTTTATATAACGTAGTGAGAACAATTTTAACATCTAAAAATAAAGACCAATTTTCAACATAAAAAATGTCATACTTCACTCGGTTTACAATGTCTCCGTCGTTTTCTACTTCTCCTCGATAACCACTTACTTGTGCTAGACCTGTTATCCCTGGCTTGATAAAATGCCGTACCATAAACTTATCTATACGCTCTGCATACATATGTGTATGACTTACCATGTGTGGCCTTGGACCCACTACAGACATATCTCCTTTAATCACATTAATAAACTGTGGTAATTCATCAATACTCGTTTTCCTGAGAAAACTACCTATTGGGGTAATACGTTTGTCATTTTTACTTACTTGTTCAAGATCTGCATCATCATTAGGCAACATAGATCTAAATTTGTAACAATCAAACTCATGATAATCTAACCCGTTGCGCTTTTGTTTAAAAAAAACAGGACCTTTAGAATCTAGTTTAATCAAAATAGCAAGAAGAGGTGTAAGCCATGATAACACGCCAACAATAACAACAATGGACATTACAATGTCAAAAAAACGTTTTGTAAAATGATTTAACGGAGCGTCTATAGGGATCCTCCTTAAGGATAATATTGGCGTTATTCCTAAATATTGATATTCTAATTTTTTTGTGAATAGTTCCCTATTATCAGGTATGAATTTTAAAAGTTTCAAGTGATTATCCGTAAACTCAGCAATTTCCCTTAGCTGCTCATTAGTAAACTGTTCTATGGAGCAGTATACCTCATCTACATTTAACGAAAGTATTTCTGAAAAAATGCTGTTTAAAGACACATTGGGCTCATTTATATCAAATATTTTGTGAACTTCATATCCATATTCTTTATTCTCATAAAAAAACGTAGTGAGCTCTTCTGTTTCCTTGTTTCTTCCCAAAATCACTACATTACGGTGGTTCCCACCTAAAACAGCTCTATATGTTTTTAAAAGGTAAAAGACACCAAATTTTAAAGAGGTAATTCCTAAGAAAACATATGTCACATATTTAAGAACTCTTTGTGGAGAGGTTCCTGCATCTTGAAAAAGTCCGAAAAATGCAAAAACTAGTAGAGTGAAAATAAAAAATTGTAATACTAAAAGGGAGATAATACGAACAGGTTTTGTGTATCTATATATATCATAAAAATGCGACTTATAGCATGTAACAAACCATGTTACAGCAATGTAGATAACGTAGATTACGAAGTGGTTGTTTTCAATTAAAAATAATTTAGCAATCGCAATAATGAGTACAATATCTAAAAACAAGATTATTGGCCTAATATATACAGAATATCTACCTACCCTATATGCCATAACTACTTTCGTATATGCTTTGAAAAGTCCTTATGCTCACTCTTATAGAGTTGTTCTTTCGACAAATTTCTAAAATAATCAAAGGTCTTTTTCATACCTTCTGAGCGATCAATTTTTGGTTCCCAGCCTAAAATCGCATTGGCCTTAGATATATCCGGTTGTCGTTGCAACGGATCATCGGCTGGTAGTTCATTATAGACTACCTTTTGGGCGGTGCCAGTAAGTTTGATAATTTCTTCTGCAAAATCTTTTATGGTGATCTCATCTGGATTTCCAATGTTTACAGGTAATGCGTAGTCACTCAATAATAACCTATAAATTCCTTCAACTTGATCATCTACATAACAAAACGATCTTGTTTGTAATCCATTGCCAAATATAGTGAGGTCTTCTCCCCTAAGTGCCTGCCCCATAAAAGCGGGTATTACACGACCATCATTTAATCGCATTCTTGGACCATAGGTATTAAATATGCGTACAATGCGTGTTTCCATACCGTGAAAACGATGATACGCCATTGTTATAGATTCTTGAAAGCGTTTTGCCTCGTCGTATACGCCACGAGGACCTATCGTATTCACATTTCCATAGTAATCTTCGTCTTGAGGGTGCACTAAAGGATCTCCATAAATCTCAGATGTTGAGGCTATCAGAAATCGTGCGTTTTTCACTTTAGCAAGTCCCAAAAGATTGTGAGTACCTAGTGAACCTACTTTTAAGGTTTGAATAGGAATTTTTAAATAGTCAATAGGGCTAGCCGGTGAGGCAAAATGCAATATATAGTCTAGTTCACCAGAAACATGTACAAAAGTGGTGACATCGTGGTTGTAAAACTCAAACTGTTCCAAGTGGAATAAGTGCTCAATATTAGCTAAGCTACCTGTGATAAGATTATCCATCCCTATCACATGAAAACCTTCGGCAATAAAGCGATCACATAGGTGTGAACCTAAAAAGCCAGCTGCTCCTGTAATCAAAACTCTTTTGCGCATATCTTTAGTTTAACATCGACGGGTAACCATCTTTTCAGTATTGCTTTAGATTAGAATTGTCACCTATTCCTAGCAAAAGTAGGAAAGTAAGCTTGTACTCAGCAAGTTTTACCTATAAAGTCAACAATCTATTATAAAAATTTGCTAAGATTTCTTTTTTATTAAAGTTTTGGGTGATGTAAAGTTGCGCATTTTGTCCAATCTCTGTGTGCATTGTAGGTTCCATACGCAACCTCTCAAGATATTCTACTATAGCTGTTACAGATTGTACGCTATTATAAAAACCTCCTTGCGATCTTTCTATTATTTCACGGGTTTCTGCCTCTGGATGACCCGTCACTATAGATGGCTTACCACTGGCCATCATACCCAATAATTTTGATGGCATGACTGTATCTATAACCGTATTCTTTTGGAAAAGAATATGTACATCTGTGCTTGAAAGAAGAGAAGACAGTGCGTTAAATGGAACAGGATCTACAAAGCGGGTGTTTGTGGTAGAGAGTGCTTTCTTTAAATTTTCAAATTTTCCTCCTGCTCCTACAACAACAACTTCGTACTTCTTGGGGTCTAAAGCATGCACTAATTTTTCAAACAAATCCCAATCTTGTTTATCTCCCACATTACCTGCATACAAAATACTGAACTTTGACTTTGTAAATAGATTATTTGCAAGTAAGTCTTGAGCGTCTATATGCTCATTAACTACCCAATTAGGCACATAATGAGGTGCTGTAATTGTTTTCTGTTTTAATTTAGACAGCATGGCATAACTAATTGTACTAGCTCCGTCAGCTTGATTTAGGATGTACCTTTCTAGCTTCATAAGGCTTCTATATAGGCGTTTTTTTAAGTACGAGCCTTTTGCAACTCCAGACTGAAACGCTGCATCAAATTCAAAATCTTGAATGTGTATCCAATGCTTTGCGTTACGCTTTCGCGAAAGCGTATTTCCTAACCATGCACTACTCGTAAATGGAATTACAGATATAACGATGTCGCAGTTTTTGATGTGCTTAAAATTAATCCTAGTGCCAATTGTGAAGTCAACTATTTGAACTATTCGTTTTAAAAATGTGGGGTTTTCTGGTGTAAATTGCTTGTATCTATAAATAGATATGTTCCCTATTTTCTCGTGGTAAAAGCTTCCTTTATTTTTGTAATCCTCTCTTATTTTCCAATTAGGATAATATGGAAATCCGGTAATTACTGACACCTCAGCACCTTGCTTTTCAAGATACTGGGCAAGTTGGGTACTGTATAAACCTATAGCTGTATCTTCTGGATAGAAGTTAAGGGAAATAAGGGTGATGTGCTTTGCCTGTAAACTCATAAATCTCTATAAAACACTTTTATAAATAGCCTCTAATTGGTTTAGGTTTTGCCCAGACGTAAAGTTCTTTTCAAATGTAGCTCTAGCATTTTTTCGTAGTTTTTCCTGATCCAAAAAGTCAAATTTCTCAAAGGATTCTTGCAAACTTGATGCGTCCAGATGATCATACAACACTCCATCAATATTTGTAGTAACTAAACTCCCCACGTTTCCAAAATTTGGAGCGATTACAGGAGTTCCAAAAGAGAAAGCTTCTATAATGATAAGGCCAAAGGTCTCATACATTTTTGATCCTGTCACAAGTGCTTTTGCTTTTAAATAAAGTTCGGAGAGTTCATCTTGATTTTGAAAGCCTAGAAGTTTAATATGTGGATATTTTTCTATTTTGGTATTTATCATATCTGATAGTGGTCCCTCTCCCGCTATTCTTAATGGTTTTCCAGAATCAATAAAGGCATTTACTATTTCAATAATCCCTTTCTCTTCAGAAAGACGACCTACATATAAAAAGTAATCCTCTTTCTCATAGCTGTAGCCGCGATCTTTAACGAAGTTTGGTTTTACGATCATTTGTTCGTTCGTAAACTGTATGTGAGACCGTTTGAAAATATTTTGAGAAAACTCGGTCAGAAAAATGACTTTATCGATATATTTTGACCAAGTATCTAGAGAACTATGAATTCCATTTGCAAGCACTGGAAAGATTGACGTTATGCTAGAGTCTTGATAGCAGCCATGTTTAATGGCTGGGAATCCCCATTTTTTTGAGATACATTTTTCACACACGTTCCCATCTCTATACAATAGTCCATTACTACAAATCAATCTATAATTATGTATTGTCAATACTACTGGTACACCAACCTCTTTACAGGCGTAAAATACAGAAGGAGATAGTATAGGTAAAAAATTATGAACGTGTACAACTTCGGGCTTCTTCACTTTTAAAAAAGCCAGCATTTTATCCTTTTGATCATACGAATATGGTAGGGAAATAGCTGTTTTTAGCTTTCGCGAAAGCGTATCTACATTTTTATTGCTCACTATATATTGAGATACGCTATGTCCTGCATTTTCTAGTAATTCTTTTTCACGGGCAACCACCACGTCTTCGCCTCCTAAATCTTTATACTCGTTATGTATTTGAGCAATGTGCACTAGACTTCTTTTGCATTAAACAGTCCAAAATAGCTTAAAAATAAGGCAAAGTATAACACCCCAGACTCACGTTCTAATATGTTCTCTGTGAACATCACAATTGAATAAAAGATGAGGGTTAAAATAAGTAATTGATTATCATACCGAATGGCTAATACTCCTGTGATAAAAAGGTATATCAAAAAAGTAATAAGCAACACAACACCTCCTATGAGTAGAAAACTCAAATACTGATTATGTGCATTGTAGTTTGCTTCATACAACATCTCATTTCCATCTTTTTGAAATTGGCTAGTCAACACCTCCCTATAATCACCTATACCATACCCAAAGACTGGTGCCTTTTGTATAAGGTTTATAGTGGTTGTATAAATACTATATCTAATATTTGTAGAATTTATAGCCCCAGTATCCACATTCTCAATAGAGAATAGCTCTATAAATTTATTTCTCGTTTTAGGTATTACTATCGTTAAACCTATGAGTACTATTGTTATTAATAAATAAGGTTTAAATAGCTTGTTTTTACGATGAAAAATAAGTGTTAACCCTAACATAAGTAGTAACGCTAGTAGCGGTCCTTTCTTGGCAAACAGCAAAAGAAATAGCAATAAAACCGCATCTACTGCAAGTAAACTATATATAAGTCCTTTAGGAAGTTTTCTAACTATCAAGAAAAATGAAAAAAGAATGGTCAGTCCATTGTGCATCGACAAATAAATGGGGTGTATGGAATATTTTCCAAAGTCTACTCTTACAACGGTTGTATAGTGTATGATTAATTCTTCGAATGAATAATGGGTGATCCATAACCATACGAAGGGAATCAAGTTGAAAAGAAATACGGTTATAATATAGGTTAGTAGTAGCGGTCTTCGCCATTTTTTTAACTGTCTTACTTCTCCTGTGTTTAATAAGGAAAATAACACTGGGAATATAAGTAGAGGGAGTAGCGTGCTTAATTTTCTTAAAGCGTACTCTTGGTTATTGCTATAGAAAAAGGTGAGTGCAATTAGTACATAAAATATACCTGCATATCCAGTTTGCTTATTAAAAGTAAGGCGCCTCTGTGAAACATTGAAAATTACTGCTACAGCAAAAACCCCAATGGCAATAGATTTTAAATTTGTAGGTAATACAACCGAAGCAAAAACTAAGGCTAAGGCATACCTTAAAAATGTTACACTATGTTTTTCTTTTTCTGTTTCCATAGTCTTTGATTAAGCAATGCGTTCTTGATAAGAAAATCTGTGATTTTAAATACCCCAAGTACTCCAATCATAGTCCCTACGTAATATGAAAAACCATTTGTGAAGTCTCCACGTAGAAAAAACAATAAATGAATAGCAAAATAAAATGCCATCATTTTTTTTAAATAATGAGTTCCTTCCAACCAAGTTAATAAATATACCACGGTATATGCTATTGCGATCGCCATTAATATCACGCCAAAGATCCCAAAATTTATATACCCTTCTGACACCATTGGGTTTGATAAATTACTATAGTGAAAATCATATTGTTTAATAAGATACTCTCCCACTAAAGGTCCTGTATTAATAGGCTTACTTTCCCACATACTACGTGGCACAAAAAATAGAAAGGCACTAAGTAATTGCTCTCCATAAACAAACCCTTCGTGTTTCACATAATCTACTGTGGCAGAGATATTTATAAAAGCGTCATAGTGCAGGGTGTTAAAGACTTCATTAATCCCTTCTCCTTCAAATTGTTCTACAAGTAATCTAGGTTTCTTAATGATATCCTTTAAAGAAGAGGTAGTATGTGTAAAAAAAGCAGATAATGGAAATACAATAACCATTGAGAAGAACATAAAAGAAGTACTCCTCACATTCGAATTTAAAAGTCTAGGTAAGAATAAATAGATGAGTGTTATATAGATAGGCCCAAGCGCATTACGTTTTTCTACCAATGGATTCTTAAACCAAAATAAGATGATTATAAAAGCTACTAATACTAACAACAAGTATAGCTGATTGAGCGGTGTTTGTTTTACTTTTCTATAATATTCCACACATAAAACGACTCCTGCTAGAGGAATAATAAACAGTACTTTTTTCCAGAGCAGTAACGTAACAGTTGAAACGCTGGCAGGCATCCAATTTGCTCTAATCATTTCGCTCGTTACAAAGTTATAGCTAGAAATGGCAGTTATGAAACATACTCCTAAAAGTATGCTTACGGTTATCGGTATTCTGTTCAAATAATTCGTAGCGAGCCTTGACTCCTTTATAACGCGTCTTCTGCCTTTTAGATAACAATACGTTAAGAAGAAAACTAAATTGAAAATTATTACTAAAACATTTGTGTAGACCGTAAGATATTTATCGTAAGGAAGGTTGGTAAGCAGTGCTGCATTTTTTGACCCAATTAATTTAAGTTGAATAAGTGGAGCGACGAGGAAAAATAGAAAATTAAAAACAATAAAAACCGAAATGAATGGGGAGTAAGAAACTTCTCCGTACAAATGAATAACTAAAATTGCCAACAGTAATAAACCACTTATGGCAAATGATATAGATAGCTCCCAACTCAAATTTGAGCTAAGAATTAGCCCGAAAAGGATAAAAGTAAAAAAAAGGATTACGATTTTTTTCAAAAGATTTGATTCTAGTACTTTTCCTATTGTTAAGAATTACACTTTTTTTGATTGATCAAATTACAAAAAACAGCTGCCATTTTTTCAACACTGTAGGTTGAAGCACAAAAATGTGATATCGCGTGGCGCCTTTTTAACCAAGATTCTTTATTGTTTAATATTTCTCTTACGCTTTCGCGAAAGCTTTCCTCAGAATCAGATTTGTAAAAAATTGCATTTTCTCCTTGGACCGCTGCTTCAATTTCAGGCGAATGAGGCTCATCTCTCGAAATAAGCATAGGAACCCCAAAACTGAAACTTTGTATGATAGATAAACCAACATATCCTGGAGAAACACTAAAAATACTAGTGTGATAAAGATCCTTTAGTTTTTGTTCATCATTAATATGACCAGCTAAAATGATCCTATTTGATAATTTTTTCTTTTTTATTAACTCCGCAATTTCATCTTTAACCGTCCCCTCTCCTACTATTATTAAATTGGTCTCCATAGGTAGTTCGTGTATCATATTGGCAAATGAACGCACTAAAAACAATGGTTTCTTTGATTTTGTAAGCCTACCTACATAAATTAAATTTTTGGGCACACTATTAGATGAGGATGCTTCCATTTGGTCTTTTGATATAACCGAATTGGGAGCAGCGAAAATAATTTTATTTGGCATTTTTACGCTTAACTCATCACGCTGTGTATTTGTGTAAACGATAATTTCGGTTGCTAGTAACCGCATCCAGTTTCTCAACACATCTGTTGGGCTATCTTTGCCCTTTCGAGGCCATGCATGCCCCCAGACAATTGTTCTCCGTCCTTTAAAACGTCTTAATATTAATAATAACCAGTTAGTAAGTATTCTCGGGTTGAGTTCTACTACTAAAGTTCCACTAGATGTTGCTAACCTTAATACTCTTTTTTGCCATAAAAACCTTCTATTGCATAAGAATAGGTTTGTAATTTTAGTATGTTGTATACTGGAACTTGTTTTAATAGAGGTTTCAAAATAGGTTTCCCCACCATATAATTCAAAATTCTCAGTCAACCTATTTCTAAGGGCTTCAAAAAATGGCCTTCTATAATCTGGTAAAACTGTTTGAAGTATAATAAGCTTTCTAGACATAAACAATATCCTTTTTCATCCTTAGAAAATAAATGAAACTACATGTCAATAAGAGGAGTTCTGTAAGAACAACAGAGATTACCATACCATAAATTTGGTAATGTGTAACTAAAATATACGCCGTAAAAATATTGAAAGCACCACCTATGAGCAGTACAACCATACGCGTTTTATAGGCTTTTATTGCTGGAAAATATAAAGAAAGTAAACTCATGTTTAAAGCAGCAAATAAAGTGGCTAGCGAGAGTATTTGAAAGGCAACTAGCTGTTGCGTAATATCGGGATCATTAAAAAGCAAAACGAGCACCTCTTCTCCAAAAATAAAAACTACAATGGCAAAAAGGATTGCACATATGGATAGTATGGGCATTAAACGAAAAATTGTAACTCTTTGTTTCTTATATGGCTGTTTTGAAAGCCATGGAAATAACGCCTGAAACAGTGGTGAAAAAAAACTTTTTGACGCGATAAAAATCTTTTCAAAACTTCCAAATACACCCGCTACAGACTCGCCTGCTATCACTCCCACAATAAAAACATTTGCAGAGTTGAACAATCTTGCCGCTATATTTGAAACAAATAAACTTTTACTTTCGACTACTAATTCTCTCATGAGAGACTTAGAAGGCATTTTAAAGCTTGTAAAGCGCAAACTCAACACCATACTCACTACTCCCGCAAAAAGATAGCCTACACTATTAAAAAGCGGCACTAAGGTGTAATCTGATCGCTGTTGGATAAAAATAAATATAAGAATAGTAAACAAAGCTTTTGCTGCCACATTTATGATCGCTATAAAGCGCATTTTTTCAATCCCTTGAAAAAACCATATGGGAAAAAGTGTCTGACCAATAACAACACCAAAACTTATCAGGAATACTTCCCATTCTCTAGTGAATTGCTCAAATAGTAAAATTATAGTGAGATATAATATAGCAACCACGCAGATTAATATTGCTTGAACAGCATAAACTGCCGAAAAAATACCCGCCATCAAACGAGGATTGTTCCTCGCTAATGAAATTCTTCGGGTAGCACTCAATGAGAATCCAAATTCTACAAAAACGTATACAATCGTACAAAGGGATTGCGCTATCAACACCACACCGTATTTTTCAGTACCTAAAGTACGCACGAGGTAAGGTAAAATAGCCAGTGGCAATAAAATATTTGCTGCCTGTATGAGTAATAGTGAGACATAGTTATTTGTAACTGTACGGCCGGTATTGTTTTGTAAAATGGAGCGAAAAAATTCCATTTACTGCTGTTCTAAGTACCAGTTATATAACATCCTAATACCTTCCTTAAGTGCAACACTGTGTTTCCACCCTTGCTGGTGTAATTTCTTTACATCTGTGAGCTTTTTTGGAGTACCATCTGGTTTTGAAGTATCAAAAACGAGCTTCCCCTTAAAACCAACAATCTCTTTGATGAGTATTCCTAATTCTTTAATAGAAATATCTTCTCCTGTGCCTATATTGATATGTGTATTGCGTATTTCAGTATCAGCTCCTTTGACATCATCAAAGGTAGTTTGTTCTAAAATATGAACGCAAGCATCGGCCATATCTTGACTCCATAAAAATTCCCGCCGTGGAGAACCGCTCCCCCAGATTGCAACACTTTCGGCAGTTACTCCGTATGTATTTAAAATGGGTTGCGCTTTCGCGAAAGCGGTTACCTGCAAATTTCGGCATACTTTATCCGTATGACCGTCTTGCAATAGTTTTGCCAGATGGATTTTCCTTATCAGTGCAGGTAGTACGTGGGATGTTTCTAAATTAAAATTATCGTTATATCCGTACAGGTTTGTGGGCATGACTGATAAAAAATCTGTTCCATATTGCAAATTATAGCTTTCACAGAGCTTTATTCCCGCAATTTTTGCAATGGCATAGGGTTCATTTGTGTATTCTAATGTACCGGTAAGTAAACTATTTTCAGACAACGGTTGAGGTGCCATTTTTGGATAAATACAGGTGCTACCTAGAAAAAGTAATTTCTTAACGCTGCTCTTGTAGCTGTGATGAATCACATTATTTTGGATCATCAAATTTTCATATAGAAAATCTGCCCTATAGGTGTTGTTTGCAAGGATTCCTCCCACTTTTGCGGCCGCTAGAAAAACGTAGTCAGGTTTTTCTTCTTGAAAAAAACGAGCAGTTGTACTAGTGTCAGTAAGATCTAGCTCTTTATGTGATCTCGTAATAATATTAGAATAACCTCTCTTTTGAAGTTCCTTCATAATAGCGCTACCTACAAGGCCTTTGTGACCCGCAACGTAAATTTTAGCTGATTTTGAAATTGAGGAGTTATTCAAAATAATTTAAAGTTTTGTAACCACCTTGTTTGAGGTAGCTATCTTTTTGCATGAGTCTGATGTCGCTTTCCATCATTTCATCTACTAAGCTTTGTAAATCATACTCAGGCTTCCATCCTAGTTTCTTAAAGGCTTTTGAGGCATCGCCTACTAAAAGGGCTACCTCTGTGGGTCTAAAATACTTAGCATCTACTTCAACTACCACTTGGCCTATTGGTACCGGATATTGGGAATTTGTGGCACTTTTTACAATGGCTTTTTCATCAATACCTTCGCCACTAAATTCTAATGTGACTCCAATATAATGAAACGCCATAATTATAAAATCACGAACAGAGGTTGTTTTTCCTGTGGCAATTACCCAATCTTCTGGCTCGTCTGCTTGTAAGATCATCCACATCATACGTACATAATCTTTTGCATGACCCCAATCTCGCTTTGCATCAAGGTTACCCAAAAACATTTTTTCTTGGAGTCCGAGTGCGATTTTAGAGGTTGCACGGGTAATTTTTCGAGTGACAAATGTTTCTCCTCGCACTGGAGATTCATGGTTGAACAAAATTCCATTACACGCAAACATTCCATATGCCTCTCTGTGGTTTACAGTAGACCAGTAGGCATATAATTTTGCCACAGCATACGGACTTCTGGGATAAAAAGGTGTAGTCTCAGTTTGAGGTACTTCTTGTACCTTACCGTACAATTCTGAAGTTGAAGCTTGGTAAATACGTGTTTTTTTCTCGAGGCCTAAAGCCCTGATAGCCTCTAAAAGTCTCAAAGCACCTAAACCATCAACATTTGCAGTATATTCTGGCATTTCAAAAGAAACCTGTACATGACTCATAGCGCCTAGATTGTAAATCTCATCTGGCTGTACTTGTTGTATGATTCTAAAAAGATTTGTACTATCTGTAAGGTCTCCATAATGCAAGAAAAACTGCTGATTATCAATGTGTGGATCCTCATACAAGTGGTCAATTCGATCTGTATTAAAAAGAGATGTTCTACGTTTAATACCATGCACTTCATACCCTTTTTTAAGTAAGAACTCACTCAAATAAGCCCCATCCTGTCCAGTGACTCCAGTTATAAGTGCTACTTTACTCATAGTGTTTACGTTCTTTCTTTTTAGTAATTACGATCTTGTTTTCTCATTCTTATAGGATTTAAAACTGGTCCATATTCCAGCTAGTATTAAGAATAGAACGACTAATATCAAAGGATATAAAATTAATATCCAATTGTTAAATAATGAATCACTTTTAGATGCTTGGATATCACTTACAATAACTGCTACATCTTTATTACTTACTTCATCATTTCTATACTCTTCTAAATTATTAACTAAGGTGGTCTTTATGTCAAATAACCCTGAAAGATTAGCACTCATGTTATTAAAGTAAAATGCTTCATCCGGTATAGAGCCTTTTACATTCATTTCTGTACCATAGCTATCAATTAATTTATTTACTTGTTCAATAGATTTAATTTGACTATTGAGCAATTCGTTATGACTCTCAACACCCTTAGATTTTAAATCCTTAGCATAAGGTTGTTCGTTAATAAATGACATTAGCGCCTTTATATCCTCTAACTGTTGATCGCTATTAAGTGTTATTTCTAATTTATGAAACTTATAAGTTGATAAAAACCTATCTGTAGCAAAAAGTTCTTTATCATCTTCAACTTTAAACTCTCTAGTCATCTCCCCTAACGCTCTATCGTTTTCTCCTATGTAAGAAATAAGGTCTAATACCTCTACTACTGGATCTATCTTTACACTTGAGATGGTAAAACTTTTTGGGCTTCTATTAAAATTTTTAATAAAATTGACATCTCCTTCGGCTAAATTCTTATCAAACTGTTTAATTGCTGTATAAACATAAGACTGACTTTTAAAGTTTGTTTTTATTAGCAAGTTTGCGGTGTATGATGTATTAATACTTGATGTATAACCTAACGCAACACCTGCTATTATTAATAACAAGAAAACCCACCACATTCTAATTATGAATTCAAGAATTCTAAAAAAGAAGTGCAAAATTCCTTTAAAAAACCTACCTATTAGTGAGAAAATGTCTGTAAGGTCAGTTTCTTGATATGTTGTTGCATCATTATAATGATTACTCATATTGTTTCACTTTTAATCTATAATCTAATTTAAAGATAGAAAATGATTACTACGCTTTCGCGAAAGCGTAAACTCCATCTATTTTTTAAAAAGCTGTTCTAAAATCTTTTCGGTAATTAGGTACGTAGGTTTTACCCCTGATGTTCCTAAGCCTCCAGATGCAAGTGTGCTACCCGTTTCTAAAGGGTTATCACTTGCATAATACGCATAACGTACTTTTACATCTTCTTTAATGCTTTTACGTAGCTTTGATGCTGCTTGAATGGCTTTCTGGTAATGGGCTCCCTCCATTTCTAACCCGATTACATTCCAAGTGCTTTCATGAAAAAACTTGAGAATATCTCTATTTTGCAAAGAGGTTCCTAAAACCGAAACCATCGCTCCTTCAAAAACTTGTAAGTCATGACCTTCTAAGTCTTCCTTCTTTAGTTCATTATGAAAAGGATAGTTATCTGCCGTACCTTCAAATAAATGTGCGCTTGGGATCATAATATCACCTTTTCCTCCTTCGAGGATACCCGCTTTACCCATTATCGAAACAGAATCTACATCTAAGTAAACAGGCTCTTCCCCAATCTCATAGGGCTTGAGTAATTCTTCCATTGTTTCATAAGCCTGCTCTCCAAAGGCATAATCCATGACAATGATGACTGGCTTTTTTTCTAAAACCTCTTTATCTGAACAAAAATCATTCTCAGAAAAAGCTAGTTTTGACGTATCAAAAAGCTGCACATTAATGTTTGTGCCACTTTCGTCTGGTAAATAGGTCATCCCGTTTTGCAATGCGACTTTTTCTACTTTAGTTCGCAAATTTCCATTACCGCTATTACTTAAGAGCTCATACACTTCTAACTTAGATTTTTTTCTAAGCTCTGATTTTAGTGCAAGAGGTGTGTATAGAGTATTCATTACAGAATGCATGTTTGCACTAATAATATGTAACGGTCTCTCTAGTAAATTTAGTTTTTTTAATGCTTTTTTAATGTCATTTGCCCATACTTCTCCGTGTATATGGTGTCCTAATCTTTCTCGTAGTACAGGGCTAAAGGTAATAATACGTTTTTGTTCGTTACGTACTTCAGACATTGCGAGTTTACCTAGCCAATAGATAATTTTGAGGAATCTTTTATTATCCTTTCGTGTGTTAAAGCTAGGTGCAATCTCACTCACCTCTCTGTAGGTACGGCCTAGCATATTTGCGGTATGGGTCATAGCAATCTCCCATCCTTTTTGATCTAACTCTTCATTATTAAGGACCGCTTTCTCTAATTTTTCCCAGTCTCTCACAACGGCCCCATCTTCATTGATAAGGACGCGCTTCATAATTTTGTGAGACTCAACAAAAAGGAATGTAAGGTGAGTGAGAATATCATAAATCTCAGACCTCCCTCTAGTAATTTCGATATTCATCTGCTCCTCGTCTATGCGGTAACAATTACGGCGACGTTTTGGCGGGATAATGGGTTCAAAATGACTATTTTTATAGCCCTCATCACTAGTCAGGTTAATATACCTACACTCTTCGATGCCTTCCGGTAAGCGATCTATAACATACAATAGCCCGTTGAGCTCTACTTTTTCATCTGCAATAGTTCCGTAAATTTCTGGTCGTAAAATAAGTAAAGCTTCTCTCAAAGTCTCACCAGAAACTCCCATAGGTTTATAAAACCCTCTATTAAAGAGGTGTCGCATTGTGATATACATACGCTCAATGGCGCTGCTACTTTCTTGTGCCCTTGTACGGCTTTGGTTTTTTAGTATACTCATAGTAAAAATCAAAGGTAAACATACAAAGTGTAACCTGATGTTTAATTTATAGTTGAACTACCTAGAAACATGTATATAACAGCTACTTGTTACTGTTAACTTTTGCATTCAAGAGTGTATTTATGAATAGAAAAAATCTGCAATCTTTCTATCATTAGAAAGCCTAGGGATTTTGTTTTGACCTCCTAGCTTACCTTGAGATTTCATATACTCGTTAAACCCACCTTTTGTAACTGTGGTAATTTTAAGTGGTTGCAATACTTTGCCTTCAATAAGATCAAAGTAATATGAATTTTGAGACTGCAATGAAAGATCTAACGCTTTCGCGAAAGCGTCTATATCAATTTTTGCCCCTTCATCAAACTCTATAAACCACTCGTGGTATGGTAATCCAGTCTCTGGAGTAATTTGAGGTGCTACGGTAAACTCCGTTACATTAATATTTTTACCTTGTACAGCATCGAGCATCGCCTGCTCAACTTCTTTTCCAATCACATGCTCTCCAAAAGCTGATATGAAGTGTTTTATACGACCAGAAACAATAAGTCTATATGGTTTTGTGCTAACAAACATGACTGTGTCTCCTAGATTATAAGCCCAAAGTCCAGCTGTAGTAGATATTATCATCACATAATTTACAGCTACTTTTACGTCTCTTAAAGTAATACGTACTGGGTTTTCCTTATAAAAATCATCTGCTTTTATAAATTCGTAAAAGATACCATTATCTAGTTGTAGAAGCATCCCTTTTTCCGTTTGAGAATCTTGGTAAGCAAAGAACCCTTCGCTAGCCGGATAAAGTTCTATACTATCTACGCGTCTTCCTATTAGGCTTTCAAACTTCTTGCGATAAGGCTCATAATTAACCCCTCCGTAAATAAAAAGATTAAAATTTTTAAAGAGTTCACCTACAGGTTTCCCTGTTTTATCTATAAGCTTTTCAAAATACATTTGTACCCAAGGTGGTATGCCGCTTATGATAGACATGTCTTGGTCGTACGTTTCTTCTACAATCGCAGTCACTTTCTGTTCCCAGTCTTCAATACAATTTGTTTCATAACTAGGTAGTCTATTTTTTTGTAGATAATTAGGTACGTAATGGGCTACAATCCCACTTAACCTGCCTAATTTCACCCCATTCTTATCTGTCATTATTGGGCTTCCTTGTAAAAATATCATCTTCCCGTCTACAAAATCTGTTTTGCCCGTTTCTGCAATATATGATAATATGGCATTGCGAGCCGTGTTTGGATGCGTTTGCATACTATCCTTTGTGAGAGGAATATACTTTGCCCCAGAAGTAGTTCCAGAAGTTTTTGCGTAATAAAGTGGTTTGCCTGGCCAAAGAATATCTGGCTCTCCCGCCACCATGCGGTCTACATATTTACGTAAAGCTTCATAGTCTCTTACGGGAACATTTTCTGTAAAGTCTTCGTGAGTTTTGATACTATTAAAATGATGGTCTGTTCCAAAAACAGTATACTGTGCAGCATCGATTAAGCTTTGAAAAACCTTCTCTTGTGTTGCTATAGGATTATTTGCCCACTTATCTACTTTTCGCTGTATGTAAGCTGCAAAAATTTTTGCTCCAAAGGCTTTTAAAGACATATCAATTAAAATCTATAAAGTTAACTGGATTTATGGGGTAGCCATTGCTCCAAAGCTCAAAGTGAAGGTGGGGTCCCGTACTCAACTCTCCTGTATTTCCTACTGTAGCAATGACTTCTCCAGACTGTACGAGATCTCCTTGAGACTTACTTAGAGAGGCGTTATGTTTATAAACAGTAATAAGGTTTTTACTATGCTCAATGATGAGCACATGACCTGTTTCTGAGGTCCACTCTGCAAAGATTACAGTTCCATCTGCAGCAGCCTTAACTGGGGCGTCTTTTTTTGTCACTATATCTACCGCAAAGTGTTTTGTTGAGGCATCATAAGGTGAGGAAATAGTACCATTTACTGGAGGAAAAAGTGCAAAGTTTTTGTCCTCTATAGCACTATCAAAAACATTGTATTTATCTTCCTGAGCTACTTTCTCTCTCAACAAACTGTCTTCTTTGCTAGGTGCTACATAAATTTCTTCATCGTTAAAAACAGTGTTGCGTATTGAGTCTCTATTAAACGACAATTCTTTGATATCGCCACTTAGAACCTGTCTTATGGAAGAGTAATATTGCTCGTTTACACGTATAGCATTTTCTAAAGAATCTGCCTTTGCTACTAACCGTGTGGCATTACGTTTAAGTTTTGTGCTTGAATATCCTGGTATATATTCCCTAAGGGGAGTAAATGCAATAAGTAACGTCGTAAAAGTTATGAGTACTATAGCAGATATACCTACTAAAATAAATACATTGAGCCGTGTAAGTTTGAAACTCAAACGCTCTTCAAAAGTATCTTCATTAAGTATCACTAAGCGATATTTATGAAGCAGTTTTTTTGCAATTTTCTTTTTCTTTTCTTTTGGTTTTCCCATGTACAGGACAAATATACTTTTTACAGATGAGATTTTTTTTCGCTTTCGCAAAAATTAAATATGAAAGTCACCCTCTCAATCTAATTAAAAAAAGCGTGTGAGAATGCTGATTATAAGGATATCTACAGTATTAATATTATATGGAGATTGAATAAGAGGTTTCTAAAATAATTATGCAAAATAAACGCTCATCTCTTTTTAAGACTTTAACGCTCTTTTGTTTCATTTCTTACTATCTTTGTTTTTCTAAAATCGAAGCAGATGAACTTTTTAGGTATTTTTTTAGGAATGGTAGGTCCTTGGCAAATAGGACTCATTGTATTGGCAATTCTTTTACTTTTTGGAGGTAAAAAGATTCCAGAAATGATGCGTGGTTTAGGCGGTGGTATCAAAGAGTTTAAAAAAGCTTCTAAAGATGAAGATGACGACCGTATAGAGGAAAAAAATTAATTTAAGTAGTTAGTTTAAATAAAACCCTGAATAATCAAAATTGATTATTCAGGGTTTTTTATTGGATTAAATTTATCGCTAACCTTATTTATCTGAGCTTGGCACTTCTTAAAATACTTTCCAGCTCAAACATATTGTCTCTTTGATCTTGTGAAGGAGAGAATATAAACCCTTCTAATATCAAATAGCGATTGTTCTCCTCATCTCTAATGGCATAGTTTACAAAAGGCCCAGCCATATAACGACCATCCACTTCCCAAGTTCCTTTAGTTTCGTAAGCAAATTTACCGTCGATCTGAGTTTCTTGAAGATATGGGGAAAAGGCACGTTCTGTAATAAATCTACCATCATCTACAGGAATCATACTTCCACCTATAGAATCTCTCATACGGATAATGTTTTTGATAGTTAATGTATCCTTATCAATTACCTCTAAGGGTATTTCATAGACAATGATATTCATATTACCATTGCGTTTTAAGTCTTTACGTATCCAAAAGAAATCTCCTTCTTGGAATGCGTAGCGATACGCATTAGGAAATCTAATACGAGCCCCAAATGATTTTACCAAAGAATCTGTGTTTTTAAGTGCTTTTTTAATTCTTCTCTGGTTTGCAACGAGCTCTTGGTCTTTAAGGGTATTTACAATCATCTCCTCGTTATCAATGATCAAGTTTGCTATTTCTTCTTGATTACTTCCTGAAACAATGATACCTGTTTGTGGTTGCGCATATTTGTCTTTTACAACCGTTACCGTGGCACTATCTGCTTTTACTATTTGAATGTAAATTCTATTTTTTCTCAAGAAATCTTTAAAAGAAGCCGTCGGTATTTGATCTATAGAAAACTTAGGCTCCTCTCTGGGTAAACCGTACACAGGATCTGCTAAGATATCTCTTAAGGCATCTCCTACCGTTCCCTCCCACTGGTCCTTGTCTAGCACAACTTTTACGTTATTAATATTACCTACAGACTCGCCTAAAATACGTTTGCCTTTAGTATCTGAGCAACTACAAATTATAAATGCCGTGAGGACTACAAAAAAAATGTTTTTTATCATATTTCGTATTATTTATCTTTAGAAACGTTCCTTCTCAATCAATGCTAACCTATTTGACACTACAAAAGCCTATTGTGAAATCTGTAGCTTAAATTTTATTTAGAAACTTTAAGTTTCATCCCAGGTTTAAGTTTTGTTCCACTAATACCGTTCCAACTTTTTATATTTGACACGCTTACCCCAGGAAACTTACTTGCTATTTTCCATAGAGAATCACCTGTTTGTACTGTATACGTTGTAGCATTTAAAGGTTTACTTGATGAAGAACTTACTTTAGTATTAGAAAATGGCTTACGGGGGTAAATCGTAAGTCGCTGCCCAATTTTCAAAGAATTTGAGCGCAAGTTATTCCACTTTTTAATTTGACTAACTCTTACCCCATACTTCGCTGCTATTTTACCCAAATAATCTCCACTACGCACACGGTATCTTATTTGTGAACTAGCGGTTTGAACCTTAGGAAGAGGCTTTTCTCTTTTATCTAATTCCGCTTTCGCGAAAGCGTAAATTGCCTGTTCATTCTGTACAAACTTTCCAACATTTTCAATAGGAAGGCGTACATAGTATTTCTTGTTTTTAACAACAGGAATAATGTCTAGCTTATACTGAGGGTTTAAAAACTGAACGACCTCTAGAGGTACCCCCACAATACTTGATACTTGATCTAGGGTTATAGTTTGTTTTACGTGTACAGTATCTGTAGCAAAGTAGTTTACAGGTGCTTTTTCTGGAGAATATCCATGCTCCTCTGCGTACTCAAATATATACATGGTCGCTAGAAACGCGGGTACATATCCAGCAGTTTCATGAGGTAAGTTTCCTCTAATATTCCAATAATTCTTATATCCCCCAGAGCGGCGTATTGCTTTAGAAACATTTCCAGGTCCAGAGTTGTAGGATGCTAAAGCAAGATCCCAATCTTCATGTATTTTATAGAGTTGTGATAGATAGGCGCAAGCCGCTTCTGTAGCAGCAATAGGATCCATACGATCGTCTACATAGCTATTAACCTCTAAGTCAAACATTTTACCAGTCCCAAACATAAACTGCCACAAACCTGTGGCCCCTACTCTAGACTTTGCTCTTGGTCGCAGTGCGCTTTCTACGATAGCAAGATATTTCATCTCAAGAGGTATATCGTATTTGTCAAGGCGTTCTTCAAACATAGGGAAGTAAAACTGACTAACAGCCATTAGCTTCTCCATGGTAACTTTGTGACGCTTTAAATAGCGATTAATCACATTCTCTAACGACGGATTATAATCGACATTAAAGGGTGTTCTTGCATTAATAGCAGCAAGTCGCTTTTTAAGAGTGTCTGTAGGTAATTCAAGGCTTACTTCTTCTTTATACTTTTTTACAGAGCGCATCTGCCTTATAGAGTCATACAGATCCATTCTGGCAAGTTCTTTACGCCACCTCATATCTATAAGTGCAGCTTGTTGATTATCCTCGAGATTAAAAACAACAGAATCTTTTATAGTAGTTGCTATTTGTATTTTAGAAAGGTCTTTAGAGACCGCGTGCGTTGTTAGGGTATCAATAACCGTGATTGTATCGCGCTGTAGCTGTTTTGTATGAGTGCTTTCTATTTTTCGCTTCTCAATTGAGGAAGAATTTTGCGCATTTGCAAAGGAGGTAAGTAAAAATAAAAGGGCTAAGAAATAAGTTGTAGTGTGTTCTTTCTGCATTTTCTTCATAGTGACGTAACGAAATATACGGGAAAATCGTGTGGTTCAAAAAATTTCTAAGACACAAATAAGATTAACATGTCTTTTTCTCTACATGCAATGCAAGAAGCATCCCCTTTTGACCTCCTTTATTTTACAAGAAAACTGAAATACAACTTCACCATCACTGTATTGCAGCAATCCCCGGTAATGTTTTACCTTCTAACATCTCAAGCATAGCACCACCACCCGTAGATACATAACTTACTTGATCGTCAAATCCAAATTGCTTGACGGCTGCCACACTATCTCCTCCTCCTACAAGGGAGAATGCACCATTTTGTGTTGCTTGAGCTATACTCTTACCTAAAGCTATAGTGCCACCAGCAAAGTTTTCAAGCTCAAAAACACCTAGTGGTCCATTCCACAAAATAGTTCTTGCTCTATTAACAACTGCATCCAACACAACTCGTGATTTAGGACCAGCATCTAATCCTTGCCATCCTTCTTCAATTTTGTTTATCTCGCTTACTCTGGTATTTGCATCGTTTGAAAATTCATCTGCAGCAATAACATCTATCGGTAAATGAATTTGAACATTTTTTTCTTTTGCTTTTTTCAAAATATCCAATGCAAGATCCATTTTATCATCTTCACAAATAGAATCTCCTATTTGTCCACCTTGAGCTTTTATAAATGTAAATGCCATTCCTCCCCCAATTATCATTTCATCTACTTTATCTAAAATATTTTCAATTACCGTAATTTTTGATGATACCTTAGAGCCGCCTAAGATTGCTAATACAGGGCGCTCGCTATTGTTTAACACACGGTCTAAGCTCTCTATTTCCTTAGCAAGTAACGCTCCAAAACATTTATTTTCTGGGAAAAATTGCGCAATAACCGTTGTTGAGGCGTGAGCTCTATGTGCGGTGCCAAACGCGTCACTTACATATACATCTCCCAGCTCACTTAATTGCTTAGCAAAGTCAAGATCACCTTCTGTCTCCTCTTGGTAGAATCTTAAGTTTTCAAGAAGTAAAATTTTACCCATTTCCAACTCTGCTGCAGCTTTTGTTGCTTCTGGACCTACACAATCATCTACAAAATTTACTTCAACACCTATTACTTCAGAAATTTTACTGCAAAGTTGACCTAGTGAGAATTCCTCTTCTTTATTTTTTGGTCTTCCTAGGTGGGACATCAATATTGCGGCACCGCCATCTTCTAATACTTTTAAAATCGTGGTTTTTGCCGCTTCAATACGAGTTACATCCGTGATTTCTCCATTATCATCTAATGGTACGTTGAAATCAACACGAATTAAGGCTTTTTTATCTTCAAAATTTATGTCTGCAATAGTTTTCATCCTCTATAAAAATTTTTACTAGCAAATATACCTTTTGTCATTGGTAGTCAAAGCTTATTTTCAAAACTTGCTAGTTTAAGGACACTAAAATTATCCATTTATCATCGATTTACGCTTTCGCGAAAGCGTACTCACACACTCTATATTTAGATAAGAAGGTATACCTCTTTATCTGTTGAGCATTATATTTGCCTTATGCAATTTTCAAGTATCGTAGGCCAAGAGTTTATTAAGAATCACCTCACAACGAGTGTCGATGCTGGCCGCATTGCGCACGCACAACTATTTATAGGTCCTTCGGGAGTAGGTGTGTTACCTATGGCGATTGCATATGCGCAATATATATTATGCTCTAATACTGGGAGTGAAAATTTAAATGGTAATCAAGCCTGTAATTTAAAGTTTGAGTCGCTTTCTCATCCAGATTTGCATTTTGCTTTTCCAGTTGCTATCAACGGAGACGTAAAGAAAAATCCAGTCTCAAATTTGTTTATGAATGACTGGCGCTCGTTTGTACAAGAAAATCCTTACGGAGATCTCTATGAATGGCACCAGCATATTGGTATAGAGAAAAAACAGGGTCAAATAGGCGTCAATGAAGCCTCTGAAATTAACAAGTCACTCTCATTAAAAGCGTATGAAGGGGGGTACAAGGTGATGATTATTTGGGGCATTGATAAAATGCATACCAGTGCTTCTAACAAATTGCTTAAGTTACTTGAAGAACCTCCAGAAAAAACATTGTTTCTTTTGCTGTCTGAAAGTGAAGACGGGATCATAGATACCATAAAGTCGAGATGCCAAGTCTTGCACTTCCCAAAACTAAGTGAGCCACAGATTGCCCAAGCCTTAGAAACAAATTATCCAGTACCGGTCTCAATTGCAAACAAAATTGCCCATCAAGCCCAAGGGGATTATAATAAAGCAATCCATTTATTAAATCAAGATGGTGATGACATAGAGTTTGAAAAATGGTTTGTCTCTTGGGTGAGAACTGCCTTTCAAGCAAAGCGAAAAAAAGATGCCATTTTAGACCTAATGCAGTGGAGTGAAACGATTGCAAAATCAGGTCGAGAAACTCAAAAAAATTTCCTTGAATTTTGTGTGCAAATCTTTCGTCAAGCCTTACTCAAAAATTATAAAGCAAATGATCTTGTTTTTATGGAAATGGAAACCGGTTTTGAACTTTCAAAATTTGCACCTTTTATACATAATAACAATATTTTTCCTATCGTAGAAGCAGTTCAAGAAGCTTCGTACCATATCGAAAGAAATGGTAATGCAAAAATTATTTTCACTGATTTATCTATAAAACTTACTAAGCTATTACATACTAAGTCATAGAATATCAATTAAATGTTAAATCGTTTAGATGCGACTAAATATTTTTTTAGGCTTAAATATTTTTTATTTTTAGTAATCTAAATACAATTTAAATGCTAAAATCACAATATTTTCTCCTTTACAAGGTAAAATCTAGATATTCTTTAAAAAGTTTAAAGCTGGGCTTAAATTCAATGGATTTAAAACGCCATCTTTTATAGAGAATTATAGTAGGAATTCTAAAAAATAATTAGATGATTTTGGTAATTGAGAATAAAAAAAAGGTGCGTTTCAGCACCCTTTTTTAATCATATAATTCTTGAAGTTAATCCTCTATTTCTGAATCGTATTCTGAATTTAATTCTGCAAGAATTTCTTCTGTAAGATTTAATTCATCTTTTCCATAAAGTACGCTTCCTGCATCGTTAGATCCATAGATAAAATCATATCCTTTTGCTTGACCATAAGATTTTACTTTATCCTTTACCTTCTTTATTAAGCTATCAATTGCACCTTGACTCTCGGTTTGTAATTGGCCAATTTTCATCTGACGTTCTTGCTGTAACTGCTGTGCTTCTGCATTCAGAGCAGCATATTGCTTTTCGGCCTCTTTACGAGCCATAGAAGGACCATTTTTTCTAAAAAGATCTTCTTTAATCTGATATGCTTGGATTTTTGGCTCTAATTCTGCATTAATTGCATCTCCTTTTGCACTAAACATGTCTTTTGTTTCCTTAAGCTCATTATATTCAGTTAAAAGTTCTTCTGTATCAACATAACCTGTTTTTTGTTGAGTACATGACAGAGATAATAATGCAGTAGCTGCGATTACAAATAATTTTTTCATGATATAAATTTTTAATTTTGGCGAAAATATGATATAAAATTTAATCACCACTATTTTGTATAATGAAAACACTAATATGGTGTCAACTCTAAGAATAAAGATTATATATTAATTTTTTATTTTTAATAGAATATAGCTATATAAAAACGAGCCGCTGCATTAGTTTTAAGAGTGTATAAAAATTCTACCAGCAAAGTATATAGATAAAGAGTTTAAAGTGGCTTAAAACGGCTATTTTTGATTTTTAACGTGTTTTATAACATATATTTGTGATGAATAGCCACAAGATTTTCTTGCTCTCAAGTTAGACTTTGTAGCTACTTTAAACGCACGTAAAAAATTAATTTTCTTAGAAAGATATTTTTCAGAGAGTAAGCTCACGTAATAGGCATCAAATTTTAAAGGCTTTATTGCGACAACCTCAAGTCCAACTTTGTCAAAAATTTTCACAACAGATTTTTGAGAAAAATGATAGAGATGTCTAGGGACATCAAAAGCTGCCCAATAAGAATTATAATAAGAAGCATCATAAGCCTCAAAGTTTGGAACCGCTACAAACAAAGTTCCATTTTTCTTGAGGTGGCTTTTGAGCCATTTTATGTGATTCTCTAAATCATAAACGTGTTCCAAAACATGCCACATGGTAATACACTCAAATGAGCTATTTATATCTTTAAGATTTTCTTGCAGTTGCAACCCTTTTTTTTGAGCCAGAAGCCTTGCTTTGGGATTAGGCTCTACCCCACTCACTTTCCAATTTTTCTTAGAAAGGTAATTGATAAAGTCTCCTGTGCCAGCTCCAATATCTAACACACTCCCTTTTTCGTCATGAAATGAACGTAATAGTTTATGCTTTTGGATAAGAGAGATCTTTTTTACACTCTGGTATGCAATGTCAAATAAAGATCTTTTACTATCTGTATGAGAAATGTAATCCTCACTTTCATAATAATTAGGCAAATCCTTTAACGCTGGTTTTGGATCTGTATAGTACATATGCAAATCCTTATCATATCTTAATACGAAAGTTTGCTGACTAATAGAATGATCTTTAACCTCAATATCTTTAAACATAAATACAATAGAATGATATTAAAAATTCAATTTGGGAAACACTTTTTTATTTTGTTTCACGTGGAACTTTAAAATTATCTACCCATATAAACCAACATGACGCTTATATCTGATGGTGAAACGCCACTTACACGTGATGCCTGAGAAATGGTAACAGGTCTAATTTTTGATAATTTTTCTCGAGCTTCAAAGGATAAAGATTTTAATTTGGAATAATCAAAATCATCTGGGATTTTAATGTTTTCGAGTCGCTGTAATTTATCTGCGTTTGCTTTTTCTTTTTCAATATATCCAGCATACTTAATTTTAATCTCTGCTTGTTCAAGAACTTCTTGTGATAGATTATGATCTTTGATATATGTAGCAACTTTATCAAAAGAAACCATATCGTCGAGATGTATTTGAGGTCTTGAGAAAACTTTATACATTTTATCAGATTGTCGCATAGGAGATGAACCACGTTCTTCTAAAATATGATTAACTTCCTCTGGAAGAATACTAGTTTCTTCAAAAAATCGAACTAGTTGGTTAGCTTCTTGCTTTTTCTTTTCCATTGTTTGAAGTCGTAAATCACTAGCTAAACCTACAGCATTTGAAAGCGGTGTTAAGCGTTCGTCTGCGTTATCTTGTCGAAGTAGTGTTCTATACTCAGCACGAGAAGTAAACATTCTGTATGGCTCTTCTGTTCCTTTCGTAATTAAATCATCAATAAGAACTCCTATATAAGCTTCATCCCTTTTAAGTGTGAATGGATCTTTTTCTTTCACCTTGAGATGCGCATTCATCCCAGCCATTAATCCCTGCGAAGCTGCTTCTTCATAACCTGTGGTTCCATTAATTTGACCAGCAAAATATAAACCACTTACAAGTTTTGTTTCTAACGTATGTTTTAATTGTGTAGGTGGGAAATAATCATATTCTATCGCATATCCTGGTCTAAAAAACTTTACATTTTCAAAACCTACAACAGAACGTAGCGCATTAAACTGTACATCTTCTGGCAATGAAGTAGAGAATCCATTCACGTAAATCTCACAAGTATCCCATCCTTCTGGTTCAATGAATAATTGATGTCTATCCTTATCTGCAAATCTGTTAATCTTATCTTCTATAGAAGGACAATATCTAGGACCTAAAGATTTTATTCTTCCGTTAAACATAGGAGAACGATCAAAACCCTCACGCAAAAGATCGTGAACTTCTGGAGAGGTATACGTCATGTGACAAGCTCTTTGTTTACGTAAAGGAGTTGTTTCTTCTGAGTAAGAAAATTTTTCTGGTCTTTCATCTCCAGGTTGAATGATCATCTTAGAAAAGTCTAAAGACCTTCCATCCACTCTAGGAGGTGTTCCTGTTTTCATCCTTCCAGATTCAAAACCGAGGCTTAATAACTGTTCCGTGATTCCCGTAGCCGCTCTCTCTCCTGCTCTTCCACCACCAAATTGTTTATCTCCTATATGAATCAAGCCATTTAGAAAAGTGCCATTTGTAAGAACCACAGACCTGCCTCTAACTTCTATACCAAGAGAAGTTCGCACCCCTACTACAGAATCATTTTCCACAATAAGGCCACTTACCATTTCTTGATAAAAATCAAGATTGGGTGTTCTTTCTAAACGCAATCTCCACTCTTCTGCAAATCGCATCCTATCGCTTTGAACTCGTGGAGACCACATAGCAGGACCCTTTGATTTATTGAGCATCTTAAATTGGATTGCTGTCTTGTCTGAGACAATCCCACTATAACCACCTAAGGCATCAATCTCACGGACGATTTGCCCTTTTGCAATACCACCCATGGCAGGATTGCAAGACATTTGTGCAATGTTTTGCAAATTCATAGTGATAAGAAGTGTTGAACTTCCCATATTAGCAGCAGCGGTGGCGGCTTCACAACCTGCATGACCAGCACCAACTACGATTACATCATATGTATCTAGAAATAGACTCATTGTTTCACGTGGAACATACTATCTTAGAAAGAGAAAAGTAAAAGATTCTGCTTTCGCGAAAGCGTATTCGGTTTTAAAATTAACATGCAAAGATACACAGTTATAAAGTGTATAGCACAGATATTAAATGATTTTGAGGGCGTAAGAAAAATACTACCCCATTAAGGCTAGGTATAAATTTTCCTTGCTACGCATTAACTTTTTCTCCTCTTCTAATTTATCCTTGTAGCCACAGTAGTGCAGTATGCCGTGTACCATTACCCGACATAATTCATCACTAAAAGAGACATTAAAATCACTTGCGTTTTCCTCTACTCTTTGTGTAGAAATATAGATGTCACCATTTAAAACATTACCCTGAGAGTAGTCAAAACTTATAATATCAGTAAGGGTATCGTGGTTCAGAAAATCAACATTAAGTTTATGTAAATAGGCGTCATCACAGAATATAAAATTAATCTCGCCAATATCCTTTTTTTCAGAGATAATTACATTTGACAACCATAGAATAATGCGCTCCGGATTGACTATTTGAAATTCGTTTGTACTATTAAATTCTATCATCAGTTTCTTGGAAATAATCTTGAATTTTCTTTTTATATTCTTCTTTAATGGGCAGTGCTTTTCTACTTAAAATTTCTGTAGTGTTAAAATATTGCTTTGCCGTGTTGAGAAGAGAATTAAGGCTATTGTCATACTCCAATATATTAGTTGCAGATTCCCTTTTTTTATCTTCTCCTTGCTGTAATGTGGCACTTTCTAACTTCAATAATTTGTGCTTGAGATTAAGCATTTTTTCTAAAACCTCGTTAGAAAAGCCTTTGTCCAATAATTGTTGTTCTACATTTTCCATGTCTCGAACTAATTGCTGAGCGCCATTACCTACTCCTTCCTTCTGGATAGCATCTTCTAGTTGTTGACGTAGTTTAGATTGTTGCTTATATATCTCGTATAGTAAACCTTGTTGATAATCGTCTTGATTATTGGGATTATCTCCCTCATTACTATTACCAGATGCTGAATTATTTGGGCTGGATGAAATACCTTCGTTGCCTTTACCTTCTCCTTGGTTGTTTTCATTATTGGCACTTGGTGTTTTGCCAGGCTCTTCATCTTTTCCTCCTTGACTAGATGAACTTCCCTTAGATCCTTCATTAGAAGCTGTCGCCTTTGACATTTGCTTATTAAGTTGTTCTTGGCTTTGTATGATATCTGGTAGTTGTTCTCCTCCTCCACTACCAGATCCTGGCTGAGGAATTCCTTGACCACTACCTTTACCACTTCCAGACATCATAGCATTTTGCATATCATCTAGAGATTGACTCAATAAATCTGCGAGTTGGTTTGCGCCGCTGACTACATATTGTTGACTGCTCACGCCTTGATTAATTTCACTCTCTGCTAAACGCTCAAGAGCTTTATCCATATTATAATCTATATCTACTAAGGCTTCGTTTATTACTTCATCAAGCTTAGGTTGCCTAAGGGCTAAGGCATAGAGACTATCATCTATATGTGTAAAATTTTGCTTTAAAATATTTTGACGCTTTAATTTTGCAGCATAATTAGGATTCTTACCATCAATACGCCTGAATTCATTCATAATAGCCTCTTCTTCGAAGCTAAAAACCAGAAGATTATCTAAAACTTGTCGTAACATTTGTGCATCTTCTTCTAAGGATTTCTCTCCAGACATTTGCATTTGTTGGGCTATAGCATTGCCCATTTGCTTCATTTTAGAAGCAGCCTTTTTTTGATTTTTTTGTGCCTCAGAAATATTGCTTTTTTTGTCACCACCCTCACTGTTATTCTTATCAAGATTGGTAGAGGCTTGTTTTTGTTCTTCATTTATTTCTTTCTGCTTTTTTTCGTCAGTAGGAAGGTCTAACGGTTTCTTGAGGTTAGAATTTTCTTTTTCTAGAGCTGTTAAAGATTTTTCGATGTTTTGAAATTCTTTATTGAGTTGGTCTTGTTTTTCTTGTGTGTTTTCAGGCCCAGATTTTTTACTGAGTGCTTCTTGGATTTCGGCTAGTTTTGCAAGTTCATTAGTAATTTGTTCTGCTTTTTTTTGAACATAATATCGCTTTGTAAGTTCAACCATTTGTTCTAGGTTTCGTTTGTTATTACGATTTTGTTTTTCTAATTGTTCGAGTTTTTCTGAGAGTTTTTCTTTTGGCATTTTCTCTCTAAGCTCTTGAAGCTCTTTGAGTAACTTTTCATTTTCTCTTGCCTTTTTTTCTTGTCTTTCTAAACGGTCTTTGAGAAGTGCTTTATCCTCATCATTGAGATCGTTATCCTTTTGAAATTCTTCTAAGTTTTGTTTTAACTGCTTCGAAAAATCTTTCATTAAAGCTTCCTGTTTCTCCTGTCTATTTAAGAAATTTTCAAGCTTTTTTTGATCATTAAAAGTAAGTTTATCTTTCTCCTTTTGAGTCTTAGTTATTTCTTGTAATTCCTTTTCTCTATCATTAATTTTAGATAATGACTTATCAAAATTTTTGATTACAGCCTCCTGATTGTCTAATTGTTTTTTTTCAAGTTCTTCTCTTGTGAGTTTGACGAAACTATATACAGTACTCTTTGTTTTTTTATAATTATGTAAAACGTCATTATCAAAAATTTCAAAATAATAATTATAATTAACCCCTTTTTCTAAATTTAAATTGTTGGGAAAAGCATATACGAATTGATCTACGTTATTAGAACTAATTGAAATTTGATCATAGAATTTTTTGTCAGAATTTTCAGGGTAGTATACAAGTTGTAGTTTTGATAAACCATAATCATCACTTACCGTTCCATAAAAATACTGCTGTTGCTCATTTATTGTATCTCGCTTTGAGTTAAGTTCTATCTTAGGATATTGATCCTTAACTACTTGAAGAGTATACACTAAACGCTCATAATTTTTAAGCTTTTCATTACTTGTTCTAATTTCATAGGTTGTGTTGTTAAAGATACTTCGTGAGAGGTCAAACGAGTATTGGGCTCCTTCCCTATTCTCTAAAGAAAAAGGTTGAACACTATCTTTTATTATAAAGTCTATTTCACTTGTTTCCCGTGCTCCTAGATTCCATGTTACTTTTGTCCCCTCTGGTATAATAGCATTCCCCGTATTTTGAAGTTTATCGCTAAGTTTTTTAGTATAATTAGGATAACTAAGCTCCATCACAAATTGAGTAATAATAGGTGCTTTTACAATCTCGATACTATAATTTTTAGATAATACTTTATTACCTTTTAAATAGAAATCTATATTAGAAAGAGGTTTTTCAAAAACATAGGTGTATTCACCAGGAGCAATTTGTTGTAAAAAATATACCTCATTATTGTAATGGATAGAAACGTCCTCTGGGATGATAGACCCTACTGTTCGAATGTGAAGTTCGTAATCTGTATTTTCTATGCCTTGAAGGTTTTCATTTAATATAAAAAAACTAAAAGGAGCTGGTGCTTTGTATGCTTTATTATAGTTTATAACTCTATTGTAACTAGATTGTAATACCTTACCCTGTCCTAAATAATTTACTAAAAGAAATATAAAAAGAGGGATTAAAGCATATTTAAAATAATGGGTGTTTTTTTTAAGATCTATTGCAAGTTTAAACGGAATGGGTTCTAATTCTTTACACTTCTGTTCCACACTAGCTAGTGATAGTTCGGAGTGTTGATGAATGTTTTTAAGCTGTAAAGTGTTTACCAATTTGTCATTAACCTCTGGAAAATAGTTGCCTATTATATCTGCGGCATCAGTATAATTAATACCTTTTGATATCTTGAAAAGTCTCAATATTGGTATTAAAATGAATTTAGCAAATAAGCCAACTTCTACTAAGATGAATAACCAAAATAAAACTGTTCTCCCAGCAGGACTTAACCATAAAAAATATTCTACAAAAAGAATAAATAGAAAATAAAGAGCACCAAATGCAACAAACAGAATAATTCCTTTCAGAAGTTCGTTTATATAAAACTTACTAATAAAAGACTCTAGTTTCTTTTCAATTTGTTCATATCTTTTCATCTTCTCTCCTTTCTATAAATCAACAACTAAATTACTATTTTATTATGTTTTAAAAATAGTATACTTTGTAGTCAGAAAACCTTGACAGTTACACTCCCTAAATGCTCAATATATTACTATTAAATTCATAAAGCTATGAAAGACTTAAAATATCTAACCGCATATACCATACCGCTTTGTGCATTTATAGGGCTTACTCAACAAGGTGTTTTTGTATGGCTTACTCCTGTTTATGTATTTATACTCGTACCTATACTAGAGAGTATTTTTCCAGTGAATACAATCAATATAACTGAAGTTGAAAAAGAACCTAAAAAGAACTTACATTGGACAGATGCCCTTTTATACCTCAATCTTATAATTGTCTATGGAACCCTTCTCTTAACACTTCAAACTGTTGCAAATCATGAACTAACACTTACTGAGGTGATAGGGCTCGTCTTTTCTTGCGGTATTGTAATAGGTTCAAACGGTATAAATGTAGCGCATGAACTGGGTCATAGAAAGACAAAGATAGAACAGTTTATGGGGAAATTACTTTTACTGCCTGCCCTATACATGCATTTTTTTATAGAACATAATCATGGTCATCATCTCAATGTAGGTACACCTAAAGATCCTGCAACAGCAAAGTATAAGCAAACGGTATACGCTTTTTGGATTTCATCTGTATATAAACAATATCTAAATTCATGGAAAATACAAATGAATTTATTGCATCGGTCTAATGATTCGTTCTTCTCAATCAAAAATGATATGTTATGGTACCTCTTGATACAAGGGAGTTACTTAGCGACTTCATATTGGTTCTTTGGGACACAAGGGGTAGTTATTGTTATATGTGCAGCCATTGCTGGTTTTCTACTACTAGAAACCATAAATTATATAGAACATTATGGTTTAAAACGTAATAAAACTGCTAGTGGTCGCTATGAGCGTGTACGCGAGGTACATTCTTGGAATAGCAATCATATCTTTGGAAGAATATTGTTATATGAGCTTACCAGACATAGCGACCACCATTACCGTGCAAGTAAGAAATATCAGCTATTGGACTATCACGATGTGAGTCCACAATTACCGTATGGATATCCTACCAGCATGGTATTATCTTTGGTTCCTCCACTATGGTTCAGCATTATGAATAAAAGAATTCCTAAAGATCAGTTACCTCATTAGCGAAGTTTTATTGAACAAAATACGCTTTCGCGAAAGCTAAAAACTTTCAAGACTAAAGGTCAATATTTTTGACCCCGTAAAAGTATCTTTGTACAAAATTTAATATTATGTCTCAAAATGTTAGAGTGCGATTTGCACCTTCTCCTACTGGACCCTTACATATAGGTGGTGTACGTACAGCTCTTTTCAATTATTTATTTGCAAAAAAATATGGTGGTACTTTTATACTTCGTATTGAAGATACCGACCAAAACAGGTACGTGCCTGGCGCTGAAGATTATATAAGAGAGAGCTTAGACTGGTGTGGTATTTCTTATGATGAGGGACCCACTAAAGATGGTGGGTTTGGACCTTATAGACAAAGCGAACGTAAAGATAAATACGAAGCTTATGCTCAAGAGCTTATCGCTTCTGGAAATGCTTATTATGCGTTTGACACTGCAGCTAGCTTAGATGATCACCGCAAAGATCATGAGGCAAAAGGCAAGACATTTATATATAACTGGCACAATCGTTTAAAGCTAGATAATTCTCTCGTGATATCTACAGAAGAAACACAGCAACGTATCGACAACGGTGAAGCCTATGTAATACGCTTTAAATCTCCGCAAGATCACCGCTTGCAATTACAAGATGAGATTAGAGGTAATATGGAAATAGATACAAATATCTTAGATGATAAAGTTCTTTTCAAATCAGATGGTATGCCTACCTATCACCTGGCTAATGTTGTAGATGACCATTTAATGAAAATTACACACGTAATTCGTGGTGAGGAATGGTTGCCGTCTCTTGCCTTGCACCAATTATTATACGATGCTTTTAAATGGCAAGCTCCTATTTTTGCCCATTTACCGCTTATTCTCAAACCTGTAGGTAAAGGAAAACTAAGTAAGCGTGATGGAGATAAATTAGGGTTTCCAGTATTCCCTCTTCAATGGGTAGACCCCCTTAAAAAGGAAATTTCTACGGGATATAGAGAAGATGGTTACTTTCCAGAAGCTGTCGTTAATATGCTTGCTTTTTTGGGCTGGAATCCAGGTACTGAACAAGAGATTTTTACATTACAGCAGCTTGTTAAAGCTTTTGATCTACATAAAGTGAATAAAGCAGGTGCAAAATTTGACCCAGAAAAGACTAAGTGGTTTCAACAACAGTATATGCAATTATCTGATAATGAAATTATAACTGATTCTTATATAACATATTTAGATAGCATAGGAATAAAAGCTTCAAAAGCGTTTACTTCAAAAGTTGTTCATCTACTTAAAGAGCGAACAGTATTTATAGATGATTTTTGGAAACTTGGAAGTTTTTTTTACCAATCACCAAAGGATTTTGACGTTAAAGCCGTTAAAAAAGCCTGGAAAGAAGATACTGCTGCTATAATGAATGAAGTAGTTATTATACTAGATAATGTCTCAAACTTTACTACAATAGATGTACAAACAGCTATCAAAGAATGGATTGTTGATAAAGGGCTGGGCTTTGGTAAAGTTATGCAACCATTGAGATTAAGTCTAGTAGGTTCTATGCAAGGACCTGACGTTTTCGAAATAGCCACTACCATTGGTAAACAGGAAACACTTGACCGCATTAACTACGCGATACAGCGCTTAAGTTAATGTACTATAATAGAGAGCTAAAAAGATGCATTGTACTAGTGCATCTTTTTTCTTTGTAAGAACTTTTATAAATAAAATACTAGTCCAGCAGATAGTATGGATGCAGTACCTTTAAATCCTGTTGCTTGTGGATCTACACTGAGAAGTCCTTGTTTGTTTAGATTATTTAAAATATTTGTAAAGCCATACTGATATTGCAATATGAGTCTTACCCGCTCAAAACCTCCTGTTAGCCCTACTACACCAAAACCATTTATACGTGAAATTTCTTGAATATCACTAGCTGTTAATGTTGTATATCCAGAGACTATATTATTTTCTTGGCTTGTACCGTCCACCTTCATTTTACCGTTAATAAGTAACGCTGGCCCAAAATCTATCGCTAGGTGTTTGTCAATGAGATTATAACTGAGTAATAAATTAAGCTGTGCGCCTATAACATTAAACCTCGTATCTTCTGATTGGGTTTCTCCTAAAGCTATGGTTTGTATATTAACAGATGAACTCAGAAAGTCAATACCATAGACCATACTAAAATCGTTATAAATTCTTCCTCTAGTGGTTAGACCTGCTATAAAACCTACATCTTTTTCTGATTGAAAATCTGAAGTGTTTATATCTAATAGTGCAATTCTCCCTTGCAAACCTATGCGGTTATAATTACCACTTCCTGAAGCGCCTTGAGCTGCTAGTGTTATTGAAAATAATAGAAACAGAAGTAAGTTAACGTATTTCATTCGTATTTTTTTTAATGGAATTTAAGGAAAACAACATCTGAAAGATAAAATAACTTTTAGATCTGAATCAAATTATTAGGTTAACTGTTACATTTTATCGATAATGTAGACATATATTTAAGAACTAAAGTAAAACCTCCACAAACTTAAATAACTCATTATGGGACAAATAGTACTACCAGTTTTAATTTTTCTAGCTATATTAATAATTATATCTGGAATATTCATGGTCAAACAACAAACAGCTGCTGTTGTAGAGCGCTTTGGAAAATTTATAGGCGTTCGTAATTCGGGTTTACAATTTAAAATACCCATTTTTGATAAAATTGCTGGCCGGATTAATTTAAAAATACAGCAATTAGATGTTGTTGTTGAAACAAAAACGAAAGATGATGTTTTTGTGAGACTCAAGATTTCAGTACAATTTCAAGTAGTTAGGGATAATGTTTATGATGCCTTTTATAAACTTGAAAACCCACAAGATCAAATTACATCTTACGTATTTGATGTTGTACGTGCAGAGGTGCCTAAAATGAAATTAGATGACGTTTTTGAGCGTAAAGATGATATTGCTATCGCTGTAAAGCGTGAATTAAATGAAGCAATGTCAAATTATGGTTTTGACATCATTAAAACACTTGTAACAGACATTGATCCGGATTTGCAGGTAAAGGCTGCTATGAACCGTATTAATGCAGCAGAGCGTGAGAAAGTAGCTGCAGAGTTTGAAGCAGAAGCAGATCGTATCAAGATTGTAGCAAAAGCACGTGCAGAGGCAGAGTCTAAAAGATTACAAGGACAAGGTATAGCAGACCAACGCCGTGAGATTGCTCGAGGTCTAGAGGAGTCTGTAGACGTTCTTAATAATGTGGGTATCAACTCACAAGAGGCGTCTGCATTAATTGTTGTTACACAGCATTATGATACCTTACAATCAATGGGCGAACAGACTAATTCTAATCTAATATTGATGCCTAACTCACCTCAAGCAGGTAGCAATATGCTTAATGATATGATCACTTCTTTTGTCGCTTCTAATCAAATTGGGGAACAAATGAAAAAGGATAACGAAGCAAAAGGTATTGTTAACAGAAAGAAGGATAAAAACAATCTTGACGAAGAATAATATTTGAATTTTGCTAAAACAAAAAGCCCGGAGTGAAAATCACCTCGGGCTTTTTGTTTGAATCAATAATCTTTAATAGTCGTGTTTTTTCTTAATACTAGAGTTAGGTACTTCTTTAACTCTTTTATAACCGAAAATGACGCTCAATAACTTAGCTACTGCAGCTTTTTGGAGAATGGAACCAACCATACTACCTAAAGTGGATACCGGGGAAAGACCAAGGTTTACTCCGCCTTTTGCCCCTTTAAAATTTAATCTTAATTCTTCTTCACTTATTTGTCTTTTAAGCTTGAGAATTTTTAAATCATGTTCAATCTGATCAAAATTGTTATATATTCTCATCAATAAAAGGTTTTGTGGTTTCTTCTGGCATTACCTCATCTGGTGTATGATTACTAAATGCAATTTTACTAAACTTAGTTAAGAGCATGCGCTCCACAGGTTTTGCTGCAAAAACAAAAACTAAAATAAAAACTAGGAAGTAAAATGCGCCTACGATAAAATATCCAGCACTTAAGCTATTTAAGGATTCGTTTATAACAATAGCTATACCAATTGATATAAATACTAATGAGATAAGAGCTATAGTTACTCGCATACCTAAGTTTGCTGCGCCTATAAGTCCCTTCATTCCATTCTTAAAAAGACTTAGTTTATAATACTCTGCAGTATGATTTGCATACTCTTGACCATTATCTGTTAGTCCCTTAAGGTTATTCGTTAGTTTTTCAAAAGCCATAAATGCTTGGTTGGTTTAGTGATGCTTAAGATAATGCTTTATCTGCTTTTGCTTTTAATTCATCAACTTTTGCTCTTGTTTGTAATTTTGAATTCTGTAGTCTAAGGTCTGCTAGCTTTGACTCTAATGTTCCTATTACATCATCAGCTTTATGACTTGCAGTGTTTATAGTTTCATTAAGCTTCTCTTCAAATGTAAGTTTTGCTTTCTCTGCGTTAGTAGCAAGAGAACTTCTAGTTTCTTTAAGTTGCTGTACTAATTTTTCTTGCTCTTTCCTTGCTTTTTTAGAAAGATCTTTTCTAGTTTTTACGCCTTTTTCTGGAGCATAAAGAACTCCTGCGGCAGCACCTATGGCTCCACCTAAAACTAATGCTAATAATGTATTTCCTGACTTACTCATAATATTTTCTTTTTATTAATTAGTGAACATCAAAGATATTTTTAAGCCTACACCTTCTCCGTTAATAACCGGTTAATATCTTATAAGTTAAGTCCTAAACTTTGTTAAAAAAACTGGGTTTGAGCATCAAAGGTAACTATTGTCTTAATTTACGTTAAAAGGAACATAGATTTCTATTAAAATTTTGAAGCTGCCTCTTGTAATAACTCGTTTGTATCTTCTTTGGCTTTGGCAATGAACTCTTCGGCGCCTTCTATCTCAGAAATTTGTTTTTGTTGCGCTTTCGCGAAAGCGTATAAACTCTCCACCCCCGCAATTCTAGTTCCTATTTTCTTTGCTGCTGTATTAAAGAAACTTTTTACTTCCTCTTCAGAAAGTTTAATCGCATAATTCTGGATATCTGCAATTGTACTAATTCGTTTGGCATCAGGCAAATTGGCTAATTTCTTACCCAATTTATTTATTGTTGAAAGCGGTGATGCTTGCTGTTGTACTTGTTTAGCGGGCTGCTTTTGAGGTTGTTTTGGCTTTATTTTTGCCCAAGAATCTCTCAAGCCTACCGTTCTATTAAATACTAGTTTATCTGAACTACTTTCTTTGTCAACATTGAAGTATCCTTTACGCTGGAACTGGAAAATATCCCCAACTTGAGCTTCCTTAAGACTAGGCTCAAGATATCCCGTAATAATTTTAAGGCTGTCTGGATTGATAAATTCCATAAAGTCTTTATCCTCATGACCGTCTGGGTTCTCATCACTAAACAGTCTATCAAATAATCTTACCTCTGCCTCTACTGCATGCTTAACAGATACCCAGTGTAGCGTACCTTTTACGTTGCGTTTAGAGGCCTCTGTACCGCTGCCAGATCTACTTTCTGGATCATAAGTACAGTGTATCTCTATGATAGTACCGTCATTATCTTTTACTACCTTCTCCCCTTTTATGATATACGCATTCTTTAGACGGACTTCTTTACCTAATGTCAAGCGAAAGTACTTACTCCCTGCATTTTCCTTGAAGTCTTCACGCTCAATATAAAGCTCTTTACTAAATGGCACTTTGCGTTCTCCTGCACTTTCATCTTCTGGGTTGTTCTCTGCGTCTAGCCATTCTTCTTTATCATCTTGATAATTTGTAATGACCAATTTTATGGGATCAAGAACTGCCATTACTCTAGGTGCTATCTTGTTGAGATCTTCACGTATGTGGAACTCCAATAAAGCAACGTCAATCACATTCTCTCTTTTTGCAACACCTACCGCATCAATAAAATTTCTTATAGAGGCTGGTGTGTAACCTCTACGGCGTAAACCAGAAATTGTAGGCATACGAGGATCATCCCAACCAGAAACCACGCCCTCCTCTACTAATTTGAGAAGCTTGCGCTTACTCATGATGGTGTAGTTGAGATTTAGACGGGCAAACTCGCGCTGCTTTGGTCTCAAATCTTTACCAGTATATACTTGATCTAAAAACCAATTATAAAGCTCTCTGTGTGGCTTAAATTCTAAGGAGCATAAACTGTGTGAAATTTGTTCGATGTAATCACTCTGCCCGTGTGTCCAGTCATACATAGGATATACCACCCAATCACTTCCAGTGCGATGGTGATCTTTATGTAATACACGATAGATGATAGGATCACGCATTAACATATTTACGTGTTGCATATCTATCTTTGCCCTTAGCACATGTGCACCTTCTTTAAATTCTCCAGCCTTCATTCTAGAAAATAAATCAAGGTTTTCTTCTACAGTACGATCACGGTAGGGTCCAGCTATTCCTGGTTGCGTAGGCGTCCCTTTCTGTTCTGCCATAGCTTCACTCGATTGTGAATCTACATAAGCTTTACCATCTTTAATTAACTGAATAGTCCAATCATACAATTGTTGAAAGTAATCACTAGAAAATCGTACAGTATCCCATTCATAACCAAGCCATGAGACGTCTTCTTTTATAGCATCTACATATTCTTGCTCTTCTTTTGCGGGATTTGTATCATCAAATCTTAAGTTAACTGGCGCACCATAACGCTCTCCTAAACCAAAACTAATGCAAATCGCTTTACAATGTCCTATGTGTAAATAGCCATTAGGTTCTGGTGGAAATCTAAATCGTAAATCATCTCTTGTATAAGATCCGGCTAAATCTTCTTCAACAATTTGTTCTAAAAAATTCAATGATTTGTGTGTATCGCTCATAGATTAAAATGATATAGAGCACAAATTTACTAAAATAAGCACCGTAAGGTGCACTCCACAGTCTATAGATGTAACAAAAGACTTAAGAATACTACCTATCAAAAAATGATTTTATGAAAAATGTAAATTACACTTGCCCTAAATGCGCTAATACTTCATATACTACAGATCAAATGAGAGCTACAGGAGGAACACTCTCTAAAATTTTTGATGTTCAAAACAAAAAATTTACTTCTGTTACATGCTCAAGATGTACCTACACAGAATTTTACAAGACAAAAACTTCTGCATTGAGTAATGTTTTTGACTTTTTTACATCTTAGAAAAAGTCATTATTATCACATCATAACTCCTAATGAGTATTTTTACATCTTTAATCATTAGCTATTAAACATGGGAAAAATAAGAGTTACTAACATTCGTGTGTACGCCTACCATGGTTGTTTAAGTGAAGAAACTGCTATAGGCTCAGACTACAATGTAGATGTTGAGATAACAGCAGAACTTTCTAAGAGCGCACGCTCTGATAAATTATCTGACACTGTTGATTATGTGTTGCTTAATCGTATTGTGAAAGAGGAAATGGCTATACCCTCTGCCCTACTAGAAACTGTTTGTGAGCGTATACTTGTACGATTTTTTGATGAGGAAGCGCTCATTCAAGAAGCTACTGTTTCCGTCTCTAAGCTCAATCCACCTATAGGAGGTGATGTAGAAAGGGTTACTGTAGAACGTACTAAAGTAAAATAAATACAATGCATAAAAAAAGGAACAACTGAGAGTTGTTCCTTTTTTAGAGGTATCGAGCGGATTCGAACCGCTGTAGATGGTGTTGCAGACCACTGCCTAGCCACTCGGCCACGATACCAGTTACGGGATGCAAATATATTACTTTTTAAAGATTACTCATACAAATAGTAATGTTTACTGTGAAGATTCTCTAAAAAACAGTTCTTAAAGAGGTCATCTGCGTGATTTTTTTATAAATTTCTAAGTAATACTATCAGGGGTTATTTCTGGAACTGTCTTAAAACGTTCCATCTCTTGTTGTATATTAAACTCGTCAGATGGAATAAATCCTTTTGTTACGAGTATCAAACCACATAAAATAAGTACGAGCCCTAAGAGTTTTTTTACTTTAAAAATACGACGTGGCGTAAGGTATTTTTTAAGTTGTTTAGCAAGTGCAATTTTACCTATATCTGTTATTAAATAAGTAGCAATCATCACCGTAAAAAATCCCAACAATCTATTTTGATCATTTTCTACCGTAGGACCTATGATGATTAAAATTCCTAACCAGAAAACTAACACCCCTATATTGATAAAATTAAGCAGGAACCCCTTAGCAAATAATTGTGCATACCCCCCTTTCTTAATTTTTGTTCTACTAGGATCTATAGCATCTCGAGTAGGTTTTTTAAGATAAGTTGTAAGTCCATAAACTATAAGGATCGCTCCTCCAAAAACGTATAATCCAGGCTGATTACTTAAATTTTCAAGAAGCTGATAACTACTTAAATAGGCTACTATAATAAAAAGAATATCTGCTGTAACAACTCCCAAATCAAACGTGAAAGCTGCTCTAAATCCTTTTGTTGCGGCAGTTTCCAGAAGTACAAAAAATACGGGTCCTATTAAAAATGCTAGAAAAAAGCCTAAAGGAATCGCTGTATGTAAATCTTGAAACATATATGTCGCTGTCGTTTACACAAAGTTAGGTAAAAGCATACTACAAATAAGAAAAGGATAACTACGAGTGTAATTATCCTTATAAATAAATGATTGATGTGTAAGATTTACATAATACGTATACGCCCTCCAAAGGTTCTTTTACGTTTTACCTCTGCAGGTTTACCATAGATATCTATATCACCACCAGCTCGTATCGTAAGGTCTGCAAGCTTGCTAGCATATGCCTCTACTACGCCTCCAGCTTGTACAAATATCTCTGCCGTTTCCGTTTGTAATTCTCTTCCTTCGTACCTACCGCCTGTGTTTACTTTTACTTTTTGTACAATAGCTTGTCCACTAGCTTCTATAACCCCTCCAGTTACTGCTCTTAAAAAAGCCTCTTTCACTTCTAAGCCTACTTTTATTACCGCACCTTCTTGCATCTTAATTTCAATACGGTCTTGAATAATAAGCTCATTTGATGTTATCACAGCACCTTCATTTCCATCTATTACTTCTAGATTATTGTAGTAAACATGTACAAACGTTTTATTTCCATCAAAAATAAGATCAAAGTCCATTTTTACTTTGAGAACACCTTGAACGTTTACCACATTTACTTGGCTTGCATCTTCTCCAGAAATGACTACCTTATTTTGATCTGATTTTACTAAATTAACAACGATACGGTCGTATACTTTTACCTCTGTGAAGTCACCAACATTCTTTGTGATAGGATTTTGAGCTACTACAATTGAGGTTATGAGTAGCGCAATGTAGGTATATAATGTTTTCATAAGTTATCTTTCTTTAAAGACCCTAGTGTTTTTGAAATGTTACACTTTGATATGATGAATATAAATTTAATTAATTGTTTTACGCTTTCGCGAAAGCGTAACCAGTCCCTATAAAATTATTTTCTTCTCAACTCAAATAGGTCTTTACGCCTATCTCTAAGATTCTTTACAGCTCCAAATTGATTGAGATTACGTAGTAGATCTATATCACAATCTGCAATGAGGATCATTTCTGTATTAGGGGTTGCCTCAGCCTTAATTCCGTTTGCTGGAAATGAAAAGTCACAGGGTGTAAATACCATTGATTGTGCATACTGGATATCCATATTGTGCACTTTAGGTAAATTGCCAACACTTCCTGCAATGGCCACGTAACATTCATTCTCAATAGCTCTTGCCTGAGCACAATTACGTACACGTGAGTAACCATTTTGAGTATCTGTTAAGAATGGAACAAAAAGAATATCCATGCCATCATCTGCAAGTATTCTACTTAGTTCTGGAAATTCTGAATCATAGCATACTAAGATGCCTATCTTACCACAATCGGTATCAAAAGAATGCAGTTTAGATCCTCCTTGCATACCCCATACTTTTGCCTCGTCTGGTGTCACATGTAGTTTCTCATAACGTTCTGTAGAACCGTCTCTCCTGCATAGATATCCCACGTTGTACAATAGATCATCTACTACTTCTGGCATACTTCCCGTAATGATATTTATATTATAAGAGATTGCCAGTTGAGAGAATCTATTTTTAATTTCTTCTGTATGCTTTGCCAGTTCTCGTATTGCTTCAGAAACTGGCAAGTGATTATTTTCTGCCATTAATGGCGCATTAAAGAATTCTGGAAATAAGGCAAAATCTGAGCGATATCCAGAAACAGCATCTACAAAATATTCTGCTTGCTGCATTAATTCTTCTAGGTCTTTATACAAACGCATTTGCCATTGTATCAAACCTAGGCGTACTACCTTTTTCTGAGTAGCGGCAACTTCAGACTTTTTCTCGTAGTAAATATTATTCCATTCTAATAATACAGCAAATTCACCCGAGTCACCATCTCCAGGGAGATATCCCTTTAAGATTTTTGCTGGGTGAAAGTCATTATTGATCTGAAAGTTTAAAACAGGGTCGTGTATTTCCTTGCGTTTTACCTTTTCTATGTATTCTTTAGGAGTTATTGAAGCTGCATGTTTATGATAATTAGGAATACGTCCACCGAATAAGATTCCTTTTAAATTTTGTTCTTCACATAGTTCTTTACGGTAATCGTACAATCTTCTCCCTAGCCTAAGACCTCTGTATTCTTTTTTGATAAATACATCAATCCCATATAAAATATCTCCTTGAGGTTGGTGTGTATTAAAGCTATAATTACCCGTAATCTCTTGGTAAGTGTGTACATCATCAAAAGTAGCTTCATTAAGTTTTATAGATAATGCACAACCTGCTATCTTGCCATCTATTTTTATGACTACTTGACCTTCTTGAAACTTATCAATAAGCGCGGTAATTTGCTTCTCATCCCAATACATATCTGGCATATTAGAATATGCTTCAATCATGGCACTTTTAAGCTCTTCATAATCATTAAGCGTTAAATATTTAAGCTCAATATTTTCTATAGTTGTAGTCATTTCGTTTGTGTAAGGAGTTGATTTTAGTATTCCTTAAGAAGCGCAAAATTAGTGAGGGTTGTTCTTAATTTTTTGGTAAAATTAGTAATAAAAAAACCTAGTGTTTACACACTAGGTTTCAGAAATCTTTTATTTTATAAATTATTGATTCAACCCTTCCTTCACTCCTATCAAAGTAAAGTCAAGATGCTTCTTAACTAAATCTGCTTCTTTTACTTTTACTACTACTTCATCACCTAAGGTTATTTGTAATCCTGTTTTTTTACCTATAACAGAATAGCTGTCTTGATCAAACTCATAATGATCGCCTTTAATATCCTTAAGACGAACCATTCCTTCACACTTGTTTGAAATGATCTCTACATAAATTCCCCACTCGGTTACTCCAGAAATAACGCCTACAAACTCTTCATCTTTATGATCTTGCATAAATTTGACTTGCATGTATTTGATACTATCACGCTCAGACTTAGTCGCTAGTTGTTCCATTGCAGAAGAGTGTTTACAACGCTCTTCATACTTTTCTTCACTCGCGCTTTTACCGCCATCTAAATAGTGTTGTAACAATCTATGAACCATTACATCTGGATACCTGCGTATGGGAGATGTGAAGTGACTATAATAATCAAAAGCTAGTCCGTAGTGACCAATATTATCTGTGGAATAAATAGCCTTACTCATGGTACGAATGGCTAAAGTATCTACTAAATTTTGCTCTTTTTTTCCTTGTACGTCGCTAAGCAAGCTGTTGAGAGAAGCAGTTGTACTCTTACGATCTTTAAGGTTCATTTTATACCCAAATTTGCCCACCACTTTTTCTAAAGCCGCTAGTTTTTCATCATCTGGCTCATCGTGTATACGATAGACAAATGTCTTTTTAGGCGTTTGTTTTCCTATAAATTCTGATACTTTTCTATTGGCTAAGAGCATAAACTCTTCAATCAATTTATTTGCATCTTTTGAGGTCTTAAAGAATACGCCTGTAGGATTTGCATCCTCATCTAAATCAAACTTAACTTCGACTTTATCAAATGAAATTGCTCCATCCTTCATACGCTGGCGACGCATTACTTTTGCTAGACGGTCAAGTTCTAATGTAGCTTCCACCAACTCATCGGCAACATCGTATTGCTTACCTGTGAGGGATACTTCAGCTGGGATAGTTTTGGATCTACTTTCTATGATTGCCTGTGCTTCTTCATAGGCAAAACGTGCATCACTATAAGTAACTGTACGGCCGTACCATTCATTTACAATTTTCGCGGAAGCGGGCTTCATCTCAAAAACAGCTGAGAAGGTATATTTTTCTTCATGAGGTCTTAAAGAACACGCACCGTTACTTAAAATTTCTGGCAACATTGGTACTACCCTATCTACTAGATATACGGAAGTAGCACGCTCATAAGCCTCATCATCAAGTATTGTTCCTGGTGTAAGGTAATGGCTTACATCTGCAATGTGGATTCCTATCTCGTAATTTCCATTCTCAAGTACTTGGAAACTTAGGGCATCATCAAAATCTTTTGCATCCTTTGGATCTATTGTATACGTGAGTACGTCCCGCATGTCGCGGCGCTTCTTAATTTCACTTTCTTTTATAGAGGTATCAATTTTATTTGCAAACTCTTCTACTTCTGCTGGAAATTCATAGGGTAGTCCATATTGAGCAAGAATAGAATGGATTTCTGTGTTGTGCTCGCCAGGTTTACCAAGCACTTTTGTAACTTTTCCTACTGGTGAATCTTCTTTATCTGGCCAGCTCTCAATTTTTACAACTACTTTGTCGCCATCTTCTGCTTCTCCTAAATTACTTAGCGGTACAAAAACATCTGTATACATTTTGTTAGACTCAGAAGTAATTACAAAGGCGAAGTTTTTTTGAAGTTTTACAACTCCTACAAAATCCTCAGTTTTACGCTGGATAATTTTTGTAATCTCTCCATCGCTCTTACTGCTTCTACGTTTTTTATAAACGTAAACTTCAACTTCATCCCCATTTAAAGCATGATTAAGATGATGAGGTGGGATAAAAATATCTTGTTCTAAACCGTCTACCATCACATAACCGCCACCTTTACCAGAAACATCTAATATTCCCGTGTGGTAATTTTCATTAGGTGTGAGTTTAAACTGACCGCGGCCTTCTTCAACAATTTGTTCTTTTGCCTTTAATTGCTGTAAGTTTTTTATAATTTGATTTCGGCTAGATGGATCATCAACATCAAGTTTTGCTGCTATTTGCTTATAATTGAATGTTTTATTTTGATCTGCCTTTAGAATTTTAATAATTCTTTCTGAGAGGTTTGATATTTTGCCTGATCCTCTCCTTCTTTTCTTCTGATTCATTTAATTTATTTCTAATACAAAATTAGGGTTAAATAATTCAATGCATCTATATGTGTTAAAATTTTAAGTTTTAGTAACATAATAATTTATTTATAGGCTGTATGAATAGTTATGATTTGAAATTTACATTATGAATATTTTTAAAAAAACGATGATCGCTTAGGTTCTCATTTAAATTACTAGCCTAAAAAACAGTTGCTTACCTAAAAAAAAAGGTTATAGATTAGGTAATTCTTAAATTTATCTTAATTTTGTTAAACCTTTTAACACTGAAGTTGTCTACAGTATTGAAGATTATGGCTATACCAAAGAAATATTACAGCACTACGCTATTGCTTATCCTAATATTTATAGTAGGTATAATTGGTTTCGTCATATATATCAATGCGAGTTTTGAAGCGAATCCTGCGCAACAGACCTCTACCACTTATAAAACTTCAACTGTTCTAAACAGCTAAAATTCTTTCCCATTATTTTTCTAGTTGATCTTTAAAAAAAAGTATTAGAAATACCATTTTACTAAAAGTAAAATTACAGTTGCTTTTACATCTATAAGTCTTGTCAATTTTAATTGTTTTCAACATACTATATAAACAACATTTGTTTTCTTTAAAATTTTAAAAAATAATTGATGATTATTATATACTGTGAATAGCGGTATAACTTTAAGTATAGAAGTTAGCATATATTACTTTTTGATACTTATTGACATATTATGAGACTTTATAAAGTGTATTGATTGACTGAATTTATGGAATTTAGCAATCTCTGTTAACAATTGTTAATAACCTAGATTGACATAAAATTGATCATAAATAAGTTATGAACTTATTAAAAATATGGTCAAAAGTTATTCATAAAATTGCTCACTTTTAGGGAGAGAAAAATTTGCTTTGTAATAACCATGCGCTGTATTGTGTTTTTAAATTTATAATCCAAATAGAGTTATCATTTTAGATTAAAAGTTATTGACAAGTACTATAAACAATCTAAAGCTACTTATGAACAACGCTCTATTTCATAAATCCTTAAGCTATTCTTCCTATATCTAAACTTCTTGTAGAAAGGTACTTATGCTAATTTACGCTTTCGCGAAAGCGTATTGACAGCCGTATTAAATATTACTATTAAAACCTCGTAAGGAGGATAGCTGTATCTCATTTTGTTATTTTTGTTTGTAAAACAAACGTACTATGAAAATCTCCATCGGTAATGATCACGCAGGCACAAGTTATAAAGTAGCTATAAAAAGTTATTTAGAATCAGAAGGACATAATGTAAAAAACTATGGAACGGATAGTGATGCTAGTGTAGACTATCCAGATTTTGGACACCCTGTAGCTCAAGATATTGAGGAGGGTCGTGTAGATTTTGGTATTGTTATCTGTGGGAGTGGTAATGGTATTGCAATGAGTGTTAACAAACATAAAGGGGTACGTGGTGCGCTTTGCTGGATAAAAGAAATTGCCATTCTTGCCCGTGAGCATAACAATGCAAATGTGCTAGCTATACCTGCTAGATATACTTCAGAAAATCAAGCAATAGCTATTGTAAAGGCATTTTTAAATACTCCTTTTGAAGGGGGTCGTCACCAGCTTAGAGTTGAAAAAATAGCATGTAAATAGTATAAAAAAACCGCTTCGCGGCAAGATTATGGAGAAAATTGCGCTCGATTTTAAAATAAAAAAGTTTGAGTTTTTATCGATAAAGGAATTGTATGCGCTTTTGCAATTACGTGCAGAAGTTTTTATAGTAGAGCAAGACTGTGTTTATCAAGATATAGATTATAAAGATCAAGATGCCATCCATATTCTTGGATATAAAGATGACGAGTTAGTCGCATACACCCGTATATTTAAATCAGGACTTTATTTTGATAAAGCAAGTATAGGTCGTGTTCTTGTAAAGCAGAAAGAACGTAATCATGCATATGGCTATGATCTCATGGAAGCTTCTATACAATGTATTTATGATTTTTATGAAGAGCAGCCCATTAAAATTTCAGCCCAGACATATCTCAAAAAGTTTTATAATAACTTAGGTTTTTACGAGGTAGGTAAAGAATACTTAGAGGACGGTATCCCTCATATAGGTATGATTAAATCATAAAATAGTCTTCTTTTACACTTCTGGTAATTAATATGTTCTCTAGTGAGACAGATTTACTTTAGTATATGTAGGGAGAAAAAATTTTAAGTTCATCAAACTGTGAGGTCTTTACTTTAAGGGACCTACGGAAGGTTAATATAAATAATGATCTAAGAGACAGTAGCTTTTTGATTGTGATTATTTTACTAGTGAGAAAGCATACTTATACCTTGTATGGGCTGAGTATAGCGCTATTTTACCTAAAATTAAATATTAATTTATTGAAGTCATTCTTTTTTTTTGAAAATTCATTAATAATTAAAGCTAATGCTTGACGTATAATTTACCAAAGTCTAAATATAAAAAAACCTGTTAAGCCATCATTATTATTTAGTCAACAGCTAATGTTGTTTTTAGAAAAAATATATTATTATTAGAACTCAAAGGAATAAGTTTTTGTTTTTTTGTCTCATTTGGGCTACCGTAATTTTTATAAATTGTAACGAAAGCAAATGATTCTTTAGAAGTAAATGGGCTGTCCTTTGATTCAATACCAAAATAATATTCTCCTAATTGCTGAGGGTTGATATTTATTACTTTAGAAAGTACCCCATACTTTAAATTATTTTGAATCTCATCATATCCCAATTCTTCAGTATGGTCCCAATACAATAATTTCTTATTTGGACTTACGATGTTTAGTCTAAACCTATCATCGTAACTTGTCCATTCAATTTCTAATCGTAGTTTCTGATAGGCTGCATTTAGATAATTTTTTGGAATGCTAGATGTATCCCAAGAGCCGTTTCTTTTATTTAATAACTTTTTATATGCATATACTATTTGAGGCCTAAGATTACTAAAATCAATTTCTAAATTTGCGCTTCCGTCTAGAATTTTTTGAAATAAGGTTATTGCTTCTTTATTTTTGTTTGCATTACCAAGTGCCTTTGCAAAATCTAGATAATTTTGTGATTCGTATGGACTCAATTTTAAAATACGTTCATATATTTTTAAAGCCTCACTATGATTATTTCTTTTTCTAAAGATAAAAGCAGCGACACGTAAAACAGATAATTGATCCTTATGATATACAAGAATATTAGATAATATTCTTTTTGCTATGCCATATTTCTTATTCTTATGGAAAAATTCTGAAGAATTAAGAAAGTATCGAGGATCTTCTTTAAATTCATCTTTATATTTTAAATAGTTTTGATAAGAAGTGTTGATATTTTTATGCATAAGTCTATCAACATATTTTGTGCTAGTTTTAATATCAATAATGCTCAAATCTCCTGAAAAAATACTTAGTTCACGTGTATAATTTCTTCTTGTTTTTTCTTTTATGTAGACTTTGTTTTTAGATTTAGTTTCTATCAGAAAAACACCAGCACTTCCTTGTGTGCCATATCGGTTAGTAGCTGCTAAACCCTTTAGTACAGTAATACTTTTAACATCATCTGGATTAATGAAACTATAATCTACTGTTTTATCTGGAGTACTTCTTTTAAGAGGAATACCATCTACTACAAAAAGTGGATAAATTGATGTATAGGCTTTAAATTTATTATCACCCTTACTAAATGTCGGAATATTGCGATTATTGCGAACTATAACTTTTCCTAAATTCTGAGAATCAAATAGTTGTACACCCGAAAACTTACCACTTATCATTTCTCCTAAAGTTCTAGCAGAGTCAGAAATATCATCTCTATCTATAGTCTCAATAGCATACCCTACAGACTCTTCACTTACTTTTCCATAAGCCGTAATTTTTTGAAGATTAGATTTACTAGATTTCCGACTAGATAGTAATACCTCATCAAGGTTTTCCACTTGTTCTGTTAAGTAAACATATTGCAACTCTTTATCTGGAACTACAAGTTTTTTTTGATTTTTTCCAAGGCTATTAAATGTAAGCGTATCACCTAATCTTACTGTTGTTTCAAACATTCCTTGATTATTAATAGTAAAATTTTGAAGTTTACCATTTTGAAATATTTCAAAATTTTGAATGACATCTCCCGTCTCGTAGGAGTAGCAAAATCCAGAAATTAAAAATTCATCTTGGCTTTTAGGAATCGGCTCATAGATCGTAAAAATGATTTTATCTGAAATAATATCTTGAACAATATTCTTAACGCCTATTTTTCTGAGGTCAAAATAATACCCCAATTTCTTAAAAGCAAAATTGTGGAGAACTTTACTGGATACATTATCTGAGGAATTTATAGCTATTATCTGCGCGTCAAAAGTTGAGTAGTCACTTTCATTTAGAGATAGTCCATTGGTGAATATTAGATATTGATCTGCCCACCCATTAATATGTTCAATTGGAATCACAGAATCACCATCATAAACGATATTCTTCAAATATTTAATAAGTGATGATGAGTCTCCATTTATGATTGGATAGAAGTCAAAATTTAAAACTTCATTTGAAAAGACAACCAATTTTACTTCTGCGTCATAAACTTCATTGAGATAAGCGTCAAGAAATTCAAGTTCAAGGTTTAAATTTTTATTATCAACAAATGAGGAGGCATCCCAAAATACAGTGATTTTTTTTGAATCAACTTTAGAAGAAATCTTAGAAGAAGCCAAAAGTTTTGAAATATAAAAAACACTAATAATACTAAGAAAAACTTTCCTTTTCATAATTATAAAATATTTGTCTAGTCTAAATTTACAAAATAAACTTTTAGACATATTTTCATTTTCTTCATTCTAAAAATTGTAAATTTTTTCCCTTGATTGCATAATACTCATAGTTAATTTTGCCATACCGGCATAAATTCAAAAAAATCTAAAAAAGATTCCATAAGAGTATGTGTATAAATGTGATAAAATCTCTTTTTTTGTTAAATAGAAAAACTTAAAATAGACAATCACTGTGTCCTATCTTTGAGAAATGTACAAAATATTCACGACAGAGCGCCTTACAATACGACCCGTTACTGTAGCAGATGCACCTTTTATTTACTCATTAGTAAATTCGCCTAAATGGCTTCAATTCATAGGAGATAGAAACGTGCATAGTATCTCAGAGGCCGAAAATTATATACGTTTAAAAATCACTCCACAATTTGAAAAGCTAGGCTATGGAAACTATATGGTCGTTCGAGATAAAGACGGAGTTTTATTAGGTAATTGTGGTCTATATGATCGTTCAGGGTTAGAAGGCGTAGATATAGGATTTGCTTTTTTGGAGCAACATGAGAAAAAAGGATATGCGTATGAGGCTGCTCGTAAATTAGTTGAGGTTGCTTTTAATGAGTTTAAACTTTCAAAAATAGGAGCTATCACCGTAGAAGATAATATAGCATCTCAAAAATTGTTAAAAAAACTAGGTCTAGCGTTTACCAAAAAAATTGAAATTGATGGCGATGAGTTACTCTATTTTGAAATTTCAAAATAGTCTTCTTAAGTCTGTCTATATTTTTAAAATACTCCCCAGATAGAATGAGCCTTGTAGCAACATAAAATATAGACTTTTAAGCGACATTCACGAAATAAGGAAATGTCTTAAAGTGGTAAATTAGTAATTGAGAATCTTCTTGTATTTTCCTTTATCACCTAGAACAGTCACTGCCTCTTGAATTTCTTTATTATGAAGGAGTTGGTATTCATACAGTCCATCTCTATAGAAATATCGTTTTACAATCTCATCTACTAGTAAATTCTCTATTTCTTCTTGCCGTTCATCTATAGCTTTTTCTTTTGCTTTAGCAATGGCCGCATCTAAGGTGTTGTAAGCAGATAAAACTTCTTTCTCTATGTCATCTTTTCCAGCTTGTTGTAGCGCTTTTTCAAACGCAACTTCTGTTTCTGTCTCATATTCAAACCCCGTTTGTTTCAAAAATCTTTTGAAGTCATTATAATCTGCGTTTGTCCAGCTGAATTCGGTCATATTACTATATTGATGACGGTAATAATAATCTGTAGCATATTCAAAAATTGCATTGTCTTTAAGCAAAGCAGTGGTCACGGGACTTAATTTTGCAGAAGAAATTTGGATATCTGGCAATACACCGCCCCCATCAAAAACCTTACGCCCATTTACTGTTTTAAACTCATTGTAATCATCTGCATTAGTTCTTACAGCATTTCCATCATCATCACGGTTCCAGTAATCTAGCGCCTGTATACACCTCCCAGAAGGCGTGTAATAGCGAGAAATAGTAATCTTAACCGAAGTTCCGTAAGTGAGTGGTTTAGGACGTTGTACCAGTCCTTTACCAAATGTTCTAGCGCCCACTACAACAGCACGATCATAATCTTGTAATCCTCCAGAAACGATTTCAGAAGCAGAAGCGCTACGGCCATTTACAAGCACTACGAGCGGTATTTCTGTGTCTACAGGTTCCTGCTTTGTAACATACGTTTTGTTATACTTTTTTACGACAGATTTTGTGGTGGTAATAAGTTTGCCTTTAGGTAAAAATAGGTTACAGATGTTGATAGCTTCACTCAAAAGACCTCCGCCATTTCCTCTTAAATCTAGAATAATTTTTGAGGCCCCATCAGACTTTAAATTTACGAGCGCTTCCTTCACTTGCGCAGAAGCCTTTTTATTGAACTTTGTAAGAACAATGTAGCCAGTATCCCCATTAATTAATTTTGAAAAGGGCACTGCATCTATTTCTACAGAAGATCTTGTAATGGTCGTGGTAGACGATTTTCCTTGACGGCTATAGGTAATCTCTACCTCACTATTAGGAGCCCCTTTTAAAAGATCACCAGCATCCCCCTCAAACTCTTTTACATTTATATCTCCTATTTTCAAAATCTCGTCGCCCGCTTTTAGCCCAGCTTTATCTGCTGGATAGCCCTTACGAGGTTCCATAATAGTCATCTTACTATCTTGATTGCGTACAGTTGCTCCTATGCCAGAATAATCTCCACTGCGATTAATGCGCGCATCTTCTACCTCTTGCTCTGTCCAGTATTTTGTATATGGGTCTAGGTCTTCTAGCATCCCCTCGATGGCGCTATTCATTAAATCTGCTGGATTTGTCTCATCCACATAATTCATATTAAGCTCCTTAAAAAGATCTGTAAAAATCTCAATTTGCTTTGCAATTTCAAAAAAGTCACTTTTAAAACTTAAGGTCCCTATAGCAATGGTGATGGCTAATATAGGTATGATTATTTTCTTTTTCATTTAGAATTTCTTTAGTTCTAGAGTCATTGGATATAACGTAAAATTACGGTAAAGAGTATAGTATGCTTTCGCGAAAGCGTACATCTGTTCACGCCACATTTTTCCTATAGAATAGTACATAACTATTTCTAGATCTAACAAGATAAGAAAAGGAGAGAGATGTAACAAGTCTATAAAAACAGGAAAGCTCGTGCAGAAAGTTGTTATGAAAGAACAGTCACCTCATTAAAACGTTTTATAAGTTTAATTATAGCCTTATGAAGATCTTGCTGAGAGATTTCTTCTCGACCAGTATATAGAAAAAGAAGCGCATAGCTTTTACCGCTAGTGTCTATAAGGTTTTTATGTAGGCGGTACGATTCACGCATTAAACGTTTGATGCGGTTACGTGAGACAGCAAGCTTAAAACTACGTTTTGAAACAGAAACCCCAGCCTGAACATTAATTCCTTCTACTGGTAGCGGCGTTTCAAGATATACTAGGCGTAGCGGATATGATTTTACAGAGTGTCCCTCAACAAATAATGCATCAATGATCTTTCTTGATTTGAGTCTTTCGGCCTTGGGATACGTGTATTTCATTAGGACAAAGATAGTTTTTTTCGCTTTCGCGAAAGCGAAATACTAACTCACAAAGCATTGCGTGAAGCCATTCTTTTTTAAGTCAAGGAGTACTATTGAGATGATATCAAAAAAATAAAACACACGTTAAATATTGGAATAAATACATTAATATGGAAAATATCCATACTTTTACATTATTATGGAGTTGAAAATTAAAAAAATACAGCGGGCACTTGTAGATTATAATGGAAATACCTCTGTACAAACGGGTTTTCCTAGTCCTGCTACGCACTACAGAGAGCCTGTAATAGATTTAAATCAAGCACTTACAACGTCAAAAGAAGCGACTTTCTATGTACGTGTAAAAGGGAATGAGTGGCGCGATTTTAATATTCTAGATCAAGATATTTTAGTCATAGACCGGGCATTGTCACCAGCGCTTGACACATTAGCACTAGTAATTGAGGAAGGTGATTTTAATGTGATTAGGATCACAAAGCTTAAAAGTCAACTGGAACTTTGGGGTATCATAACATACATAATACATAAGGCTATATGATTGCGATGGTAGACTGTAATAGTTTCTATGCATCTTGTGAGCAAGTGTTTAGACCAGACTTAAAAGGAAGACCTGTAGCGGTGCTAAGCAATAATGATGGCTGTATCATTGCAAAAAATAAAGAAGCAAAAGCACTAACACACATTCCATATAGTGAGCCTCTTTTTAAAATAAAACACGTGCTGGAAGCAAATGATGTGACGCTTTTCTCTTCTAATTATACACTATATGGCGATCTATCTGATCGTGTGATGAATGTTTTGAGAACGTTCTCTCCAGATGTAGAAGTATACAGTATTGATGAGTCTTTTGTAAATCTCACAGGTATGCAGCACATAGATCTAGAGACTTATGGAACTCAGATAAAAGAGAAAGTAGTGCGTTATACGGGTATTCCCGTAGGTGTAGGGATTGCCCCCACTAAAGTACTTGCTAAACTTGCTAATCGTATCTCAAAAAAGTTTCCTGCTTGTAAACACGTTTTTGTGTTGGATACAGAAGACAAAAGGATTAAAGCACTTAAATGGGCCGAAACAAAAGATATATGGGGTCTGGGGAAAAAGCATGTAGAACGCCTCGCAAAAGTAGGCGTGTTTAATGCCTATGAGTTTACACAGCTCCCTCTGTCATGGGTACGGAAGGAAATGACAGTGGTAGGAGAACGCATGTGGAGAGAACTCAATGGAGAATCGTGTATCACTTTTGAAACGCTTCCGCGAAAGAAAAAAGCCATAGGCACCGCAAAGTCTTTTGGAAAAAAACTATCAGACCTTGCAACCATTGAAGAGGCTTGTGCCTATTATATAAGCGAGACAAGCGAGGTGTTGCGGGCTCAGAAATGTTGCTGCACTTATTTACAGGTGTTTTTAACTACTAATTATCATAGCCTCTACGATAACCAGTATAGAGACAGTAAAACAATTACACTTGCTGTGCCTACAAATAATACGTTTACACTTATTAGCGAGGGCAAACGTGCCTTGCAAATGATTTATAAAAAAGGATATCGCTATAAAAAGGTAGGAGTAAATTTATTAGGGCTTATTCCAGAAAATCAAGTTCAAGGAAATCTTTTTGCAACAGGGCAGTCACTTAATACTACACTCATTAAAACGTTTGACACCATTAATAATCGCTATGGGAAATCTACAGTGAGTGCGGGGTTATCAGGCACAAAGAAAAGTAAAAAGCAATGGGAACTTATCAAAGAGGAACGGAGTCCAAGGTTTACTACACAGTGGGGTGAGTTATTAGAAATAGGTATAATTAAAAAGACATCGTAAATGCCAGACCCACATGTTCCCCATTATAAAATGGAGTCGCTAGTGCCTTCGTGGATTTAGATTTTAAAAAAATACGCTTCAGAAAAGGATATATGGCATATGCAATTTTTGTACTTAAAATTCCAATTCCTGCTCCAGCTACTACATCAGAAAACCAATGCTTATTATTATAAAGTCGTAAGAATGCAGTACTTACAGCAAATGCATAGCCTGTGACTCCATACCATATAGAGACATCTCTGTATTCTTGATATAAAAACTCTGCACCCATAAAGGCGGTTGCAGTGTGTCCAGAAGGAAAAGACCTATTGCTATATCCATCTGGACGCTTTATTCCTGTATTGTTTTTTATAATACGCACACTGCCTCCCATAAGAACGTAGGCGCTTCCAAGAATTAGTGTGCGGTCTATAAAATCATGTTTGCCTGGTACCCCAAATAGGTTAAGCACATATACGGAAGCAGAGGGAAGAAATTGTGTGACATCATCAATAGGAAAGGAATCTTCTTTACCGTCGATATATTGATTTATAGGAGTATCTAAATCTTTGACACTTGAAACATTAAGTGCTACAGCGCCGTATGTAATAAGTGTTGTGGGTATGATAAAGGACTCATAGGAAAGAGAGCGATCTTTTTTAAAAATAGAATCTTTAATTACGTTTTTTTGTGCACTAGTGGAGGCTGTAAAACAAATTGTAGATAGTATCAATATACATTTTCTCATTCGGATGGATCCGCTAGGTAATTTACACATCTAATTAGGGTTTGATACTTTATCGCCCTTCACAGGAGAATAATCAACTTTTACCTCTCCATTCACTTCAATAGACTTAAAATAACTTTTTGCGCCAGTTGCCACGTTCATGTCTTCCACATTCTGCATATGGTAATGGAGGTGAGGCTCTGATGAGTTTCCAGAATTTCCACACAACCCGAGCAACTCCCCTTGCACTACTTTCTGGCCTAGTTCAACAATTATAGAATGTTGTTTAAAATGAGCAAAATATAGAAACTCATCATTTGAGGTTTTTAAGATCACTGTATTTCCAGGAACGTAGATTGGATTGAGTTCCCCTGGGAGGTTATCTTTTATCCCATCTACAACCAGAACAACTTCTGCATCACAAGGAGCAATTAAATGTTTTCCAAAAGCATAATAATCTTCATTTGTCTTTCCGTCTGTTTTATAAGATTTTCCAGAGGTATCTGTGATTACTAAGTCAAAAGCATTTTTTTGAGCTGTACTCTCTACATGATAATTTTGCATGACGGTATCCCCTCCCCATGTAACGGTCCACGTTTTAGTAAAGGGAAGTATAAGATCAGAAATATTTTTTTCTAGAACGGGAAGTTTATTTTCTTTGTAAGGCTCAATAAAGAGGCCTGTGATTTTTGACTCTTTATTAGAAGCTATATTAATAGAAAAAAGTCCATTAGTGAAGGTAGTTTTATAAGAGGCAAAACCTTTTCGAGTTATTCTATCAAATTTATAAGCTTCTATTTTACCAAGATTATTTTTGAGATTTGAGAAGTAAGTTATAGCTTTTTCTAAAGGCAGAAAAGACTGCATGCTTTCTGAAAATAGATCAAATAACGCTTGGTCATTTCCATTATTAAAATGTTTTTCAAACAGGTTTACAACCTCTTGATGCTTAGGTATATCATTTTGAGCACTACTTATATTTATAAACCCAATAAGTAATAGGAGAAAGAAAAAATTCTTCATTTTAAAAAAGTTTGACTCAAAAATACTCATTTTATAAAATCAAAAAAGGCCCTAATAATTAGTTAGGACCTTTTTTGATTCTTTGTAATCTCGCTTCTATTCTTTGATCCAAGTATTATCTTCTTGATCAATATCTGCCATTAATCTAGTAGGGTCTATTGTCATCATCTTTACGTCCTTTAAAGGAGCATCGATCACAAACGAATACGTTGGGTTCGTCCAAGGCCAATCTTCTAACTGCTTACGCATAATATTTGGAGTTTGATTTTCTTTTTCAGCACGCATCATTCTGAGTGGGATGTAGTAAGACATTTTGCTCCCATCTGATTTTTCTACATAAAGATCTATAGGCATGGGCATGAGCCCTTTTCGCGTAAGCGTAACCTTTGTGTTGTCCCCGTCTGCTTCAACACTAGTGATTCCGTAATCGATGGTGTTTGTCGTTTGTGCCCAATCCATTAGATACCAGTCTAGTTCTATTCCAGAAACTTTTTCTGCGGTTCGTTTAATGTCATTAGGAGTAGGGTGTTTGAATGCAAAATCATCGAAGTATTTCTTAAGTGTTTTGTCAAGGTTTTCTTTTCCTATTACATACCCCAGTTGTGCGAGAAATACGGCACCCTTACTATATGCAGCAATGCTGTAAGGCATATTTTCATTGTAGCGATCTGCATGTGTTGTTTGCGGCTGCTCTTTACCTGACTTTACTAAATAGTAATAGCCTCTGTAAGATCCAGCAAGTGGATTTGGGTTGTCACCACCTGTAATTTCATTTTCTGCTAGAGCAGAGATGTAAGACGTAAAACCTTCATCCATCCACTCGTGCTTTGCCTCATTACTAGCTAGTAAAAACTGAAACCATGTATGTGCCATCTCATGAGCAGTCACACCAAATAAACTTCCAAACTTGCGTTCTCCAGTAATTAATGTACACATCGCATATTCCATACCACCATCACCTCCTTGTATGACAGAATATTGGTTGTAGGGATATGTACCCACATTATTATTAAAATAAGCCAGCAATTGCGCTGTCATAGGCTGTAGCTTTTTCCAATTTTCCTTGATTGCGTCATTATCTTTATAGAAGAAATGTAAGTCTACATCATTTTCTCCCTTTGTAATGTCATGGATATATTCTGGGTCTGCAGCCCACGTAAAATCATGTACGTTGGGAGCCTTAAAATGCCAAGATAGTATTCCATTTTTACCCTTTCCAGGCTTCATAGAGGGGCCATTATATCCGTGACCAATTTCTTTAGGATTTTGTAAGTATCCCGTTCCTCCAATAGTGTAATCCTTATCAATATTAATAGTTACGTCAAAATCTCCCCACACCCCGTGAAACTCACGAGCAATGTATGGATCTGCGTGCCATCCTTCAAAATCATATTCGGCCATTTTAGGATACCATTGCGTCATTGATAGCGCAACACCTTCTTTATTGTTACGACCAGAACGACGTATTTGTGCAGGTACTTGACCTTTAAAGTCCATCTCAAAGGTGGTAGATTTTCCTGGCTTTATGGGTTCTGCAAGCTCTACTTCTAGAACCGTTCCAGCCACCTCATAGGTTAGTGGAGTACCGTCTTGGGTTAAAGAATTTATTTTTATAAATCCTATTTCATCTGGAGTTAATTTACTTATACGATCTTTTACACGACCGTCTGGATCTGCAATAGTGCGTGAGCGTACATCCATCTCACTTCCAGGTTGAAAGGCGTTAAAATATAAATGGTAAAATACACGGTCTAAGGTCTCAGGAGAGTTGTTAGTGTACTCTAATTTCTGTTTTCCATCATATTGATACGACTTTACGTCCATATCAATTTCCATTTTATAGTCTACATGTTGTTGCCAGTACGAGGTATTATTTTGAGCAAACGCTTTCGCGAAAGCAAAAACAAATATCAAGGCAAAAATTCTTAAGTTGTATTTCATTCTTTATAAAGTTTTTAGAATTAGGCTTCTATGTGACTGTTACTTCTGTAATTCTGCCAGTCTAAAAGCATTGTACATATTAACCATTTCTCCAGATTTTGAAAGCTCACTAAAACGAGCTTGTTTTTCTGTATCGCCCCCCAAGATAACAGATGTATTTGTTGTTAAACCACTTTTCATAATGATATTTTTAACTTGAGAAGCAGAGAGTTTTGGATAGTAGCTACGCAACATAGCAGCCACACCAGCAGTGTTTGGCGAAGCCATGGATGTACCTTGTAGGAAGTCATATGTGTTTTCTGGGGTAGTTGCATAAATTTTTACACCTGGTGCAAAAACATCTACATTAGATTTACCATAGTTTGAAAAACCTGCAACAAGCTCACCACCATATTTTAAGTTAAGAGCACCTACTGTTAAGAAGGTATCTGCCATTTCAGAGACATTGTCTAATTGATCATTTGGATATACTCTATTTGCTGGGTCATCTAGGCTCAATCCTTCATTTCCAGCAGCATTTACAATAAGGACATCGTTTTTTGCAGCATACTTTATCGCATCATAGACCCATTCTGGGTTTTGAGCATAGTATTTACCGAAAGAGGTGTTGATTACTTTTGCACCATTATCTACTGCATAACGAATAGCAAGTGCAATATCTTTATCATATTCATCTCCATCTGGAACAGCGCGTAACACCATAATCTTGATATTATCATTTGCCACACCGTTCATTCCTTTGCCATTGTTACGTTGTGCAGCAATAATACCTGCTACGTGTGTACCGTGTTTTGCACCGTCTGGCTCTGGCCCATAAACATTGTTATTTCCGTATACTTTGTCTGTTAAATCATAAGGATCATCCCCTAGTTGCTTCCTAAAATCTGCTGTTTTATTATAATTTGCTTCAAGCTGATTTGTAAAGTACTCCACACCTTCTTCTATGTTTTTCATAAATTCTGGGATGCTATCTGCATACCCCAGCATTTGCGTAAGAAAACCAATGTGATTCTGCATTTCTGGAGAAGGATTTGTGATAGCTTTTAACTCAGCAGCCGTATAGTCTTCTTTTCCAAGCTTTGCTTTTACAGCAGCATGTGATGTTTTAAGCTGACTTAATATTTGCTCATACCTAGCTTTGTTTGCTTGTGCTTCCCCCACCTTAGTATCGTACTCTCCTTTTGCTTTTTGATATTGCAAGAAAGCATCTTTTTGGTTTGCTGGAATGTTTGCAAGTGTTTTTCCAGAAAATTGAGCGTCATATCGCTTGATTATACGTACAAATTCAAGTTGCTCTGATGTAACATCGCCCAAGAAGTTCCACCCATGCATATCATCAACATAGCCATTACTATCATCATCTTTATTATTTCCTGGGATCTCTTTTGGGTTTGTCCATATTTTATTTTTAAGATCCTCATGGGTAATATCTACTCCAGAATCTATAACTGCAACAATTACTTGTTGCCCAGATTTACCAGGTAATATTTCTTTATAGGTGCGGTCAACACTCATTCCTGGTATGGTATCCATTTTTAGATCTAGGTGGCTCCAGGTTTTTTCTTGCTCTTCAGTAAGACTACTAATCTTTAACGGATTATCATCTACATTTTCTACAGGTACTGTAACGAGAGCTGAGGGAGTGTCACAGGCCACAAGAAAGGTGCTAGCTACTGCTGCAAAGAGAATAGGTTTTAGGTTTTTTATTTTCATCATCTTAATTAAATAGTTCATTAAAGGTATAAGTGTCCTTGAGTCGCACGCCTTTATCAGTGTGCTGGACGGTAATTAATTCATTGTGCGCGTCGTGTTCTAACCAGAGGTAATAGTTTCTATCTGCTGCTGTTTTTAAAAAACGCTCCTTTTCATCAATAGAAAGTAGAGGTCTTGTATCATAACCTGTTACATAAGGAACAGGAATATGGCCTACCGTAGGTAAGAGATCTGCCATAAAAACAACTATTTTTCCTGCAATTTCAATATGAGGAAGCATTTGTTTTTCTGTGTGTCCATCTGCAAATAAAATACCAAAATTGAGTTCTGTATTTGCTTTATATTCTTCAATGCCTCTATCTATGAAGTGTAAGTGGCCACTTTCATGCATTGGAATAAGATTCTCTTTTAAAAAACTAGCCTTTTCTCTATTGTTAGGTTTAATGGCCCAATTCCAGTGATTTTCATTAGTCCAAAATTTTGCATTTTTAAAAGCAGGCTCGTATCCCGTGTGGTTTTTATTCCACTGGATAGCGCCACCCACGTGGTCAAAATGCAAGTGAGTCATAAAAACATCTGTAATATCATCTCTGTGAAATCCATATTTTTTTAAAGATGCATCTATAGAGTGATTTCCCCACTGGTAATAATATCCAAAAAATTTATCAGATTGTTTATTTCCCATCCCATTATCGATAAGGGTGAGTCGATCACCATTTTCAATAAGCATACATCGAGCGGCAATATCAATAAGGTTATTTGAATCTGCTGGGTTTGTTCGACTCCAGATAGATTTTGGAACCACACCAAACATAGCGCCGCCATCTAGTTTAAAATTTCCAGCTTCAATAGGGTATATTTTCATAAAAATAGATTGATTATGTACAGTTGTCTTAGATGCTTACGCTTTCGCGAAAGCGTATCTATTTTGAAAAAAGGCATCTATATACTGGCAAAACCTCTGCAAAATAGCAAAATCCCTATTTTCAGACGTTGTAACGCCTTGTTTTTAACAAAGAATTGTAACTTGACAGCAACTTCTTAAAACGGAAAAAGATTAATATCGCACAAAAACTGATTTACTATGTTAGAACTAGCGGGAATCATCATATTGGGAATAATTGCACAGTGGGCTGCATGGCGTTTAAAGCTACCTGCAATTTTGCCTCTATTGTTAATTGGACTTTTTGTAGGGCCTATTTCTACACTAATTTCTGAGGATGGTACAAAGTGGATACAGCCTATATGGGACGGTAGTGAGGGTCTTTTTCCAGGAGAAAGTCTTTATTGGTTTGTCTCACTAGCAATCTCAATTATTCTTTTTGAAGGAGGACTCACACTCAAGAGAGAAGAGATACGTAATGTAGGCCCAGTAATTACAAAACTTATTTCTCTTGGTAGTCTTGTAACTTTTGTAGGTGCAGGTTTTGCTGCGTACTGGATTTTTGGATTGAGTTTACAAATTTCTCTACTTTTTTCTGGGCTAATAATAGTGACAGGACCTACTGTAATTTCTCCCATACTTAGAAATGTTCCCGTAAAGAGGGATATCTCTACGGTTCTAAAATGGGAAGGTATTTTAATAGACCCAATAGGTGCTCTTGTTGCCGTATTAATGTATGAATTTATATCCGTAGGACAAGGAGCTGAATTTACAAAGACAGCCTTAGTGGAATTTGGAAAAATTGTACTTTTTGGAAGTACATTTGGTTTTACATTTGCCCACGCTTTAGCGTTAATAGTAAAGAAAAAATTGGTGCCACATTACCTAATGAATGTCTTTACACTGGCTGCTGTGCTAGGCGTTTTTGTGATGTCAGATCAATTTGCTCACGAGTCAGGATTACTCGCGGTGGTGGTCATGGGAATGGTTTTAGGAAACATTAACCTGCCTAATATAAAAGAATTACTATATTTCAAAGAGTCGCTTAGTGTTCTCTTAATCTCTGTTTTATTTATATTACTCTCAGCAAATATGAATATTGCTGATCTAGAATTATTATACAGATGGGACACGCTCTTTCTGTTTTTAGTTGTAGTTTTTATAGTAAGACCTATAGGGGTTTTCTTAAGTACCATGGGCTCAAACCTAAGCATGGGGGCAAAGCTTTTTATATCTTGGGTAGGACCTAGAGGTATTGTAGCCGCAGGTATTGCTTCCCTTTTTGGTTCAAAACTAATTTTAAAAGGAGAGCCCGGAGCAGAATATATTACCCCGCTCGTTTTTATGATTGTACTAGGTACTGTATTGCTCAATGCAACCACGGCAAGACTTTTTGCAAAAATAGTAGGAGTCTTTTTAACAAAGTCTGAGGGCATACTAATTATAGGTTCTTCAGAAATGCCACGACTTATAGCTAAATATTTACAAAAAAATGGTCGCCATGTAGTGCTTATGGATAGTAACGTAACTAATATCCGTACCGCTAAAGAATCTGGATTAACAGCGTTACAGGCAAATATTTATGCAGATGACCTCACAGATGATGTAGAGCTTAGTGACATAGGTTACTTAATGTCACTCACAGGAAATAGCGAGATTAATAAATATGCGATTAATAGATTTAGAAAGCAATTTGGGGAAAATGGTGCCTATCGCCTCATTTCCAAAAGAGAAATGGATAATGTTACTCAATTGCCTAAAGAAGGGTTATTTTCATCTACAGATGATTTTATAAATATGACGGAAGTTACACGCCAATTCCCTACTATTAACGAAGTCGCTATCAATAGCTCAGCAGAGTATCATAGTATTGCAAAAATTATTGCAGAGGACCACGACATGATCCCGCTTTTCGTAAAAGAATCAGATGGTACTATTGATATTATAAGTTCGCTTGTCCAAGAACTAGAACTTAAATCGTTTGAAGATAGCTACATAGTATATTTAGGTAAACCTCTTGCAGACGAAACTATTCAACAAGTAAAAGATAGTACTAGAAGCCCGAGCGATAGAGAAGAAGGAGAGATAGAAATACCAATAGGAGATTAAGAAGTAGTATTTATAGCTAATCTATAATATTTCTTATGATAGAAATAGATGAGTGCGCTTGCGCGAAAGATCATCCATACCATAAAAGAAAGCCAAATTCCAATAATACCCCAGTGAAAATACTTGCTTAGGTAGAGAACAGGTACAAACCCTATAAAAGTTGCTATCAACAACGTATTTCTTAACCAGGCCATTTCACCCAGTCCTTTAAAAATAGCATCTAAGGTAAACGCAATAGCGTTGATAGGCTGCATTATGATAACGATAAAGAAAACGCTATAGAAAATAGTGAGCACAGCGCCTTCATTACTAAAAAGAAGTCCTAAAGGTTTGTATAGAAGACTACAAAGTATGATCAAAAACGTAGCCACAACAAGATTATACTTTATAACTTTTTTTGTAAGGTCCCAGAGTTTCTTATAATCGCGTGCTCCTAATAAACGCCCGCTTAACAGATTACCGGCCGCACCATATCCATCTAGAAAAAAGGCTGTAAATAACCAAATATTAGCAACAATAGTGTGGGCAGCTACAGTTTCATCACTGATATCTGTCGCTTCCCTTACTGCTAAAACTAGTGCAATATTAAGGGAGAAAGATCGCACAAAGAGGTTGAGACTCATCGAGACTAGCCGTTTAATTTCTGGATGAAGTGGGAATTGTAGTTTTAAAGAAATAGTTGTTTTCTTTACTAATAATAGCAAAGCCATTACGGCCATTATTGCTTGGGCTATTAAACTCGCCCAAGCAGCACCCTTTACTCCCATTTCAGGAATATAACCCTCAACACCATATACAAACAAAAAATCAAGTAAAATGTTTAAAGTAGCCCCTATAATAGCGACTACCATAGGCCAAAATGTATTTTGTAATCCCCTAAAAATGCCAAAAACGGCAAACGTAAATAAGGTAAGAGGGAACCCCCATACACGTATATTATAGTAATCAATACTCAAATCTAAAACAAGTCCTGTCGCATTGAGTAAGGTAAAAATCTCTGCCACAAAGAAGTAAGTACTAGCAAGTACGATGATACTAAGTAAGATGTTAAAAAATATAGCTTGTGCAGGGAGCACTTTTATATCATCAAGTTTTCCTGCACCTAGATTTTGAGAAATGATAGCAGATATAGCACTGCGGGTTTGACCTAAAATCCAGATGAGCATTGAGAGAAATGAACCCACAATACCAACCGCCGCAAGAGACTCGATACTATTTTCGCTTATATTTCCTACCACAGCTGCGTCTGTGCTAGATAATACAGGCTCTGCAATTCCAGCTATTATTGCCGGAATGGCTAGTCGCTGTATACGGTTAAAAGAAATATCTATTTGAGTGCTCAGAGCTGTAAGTTTGATATTTGCAAAAGTAAAACAACCGTTGGTTATAGTAGGTGCTTTTCCTTAAAGTCTATGTCTGCTCAAGAACATTATTCTCAAGCACTTTTTCAAAACAAATAAAAGGAAACACGCTTTGATCTGGAAAACAGATCATATCTGGCTTTTGATAACCACGAGATTTGTAGAACATTAGATTTACTTTGTTTTAAAATAAGTATCCAGCCGAATTGAAGTTGCTTTTTCCTTTTTTGCATGATTAAGCGTACAATCCATTAATAGAGTAGCAATATCCAAATGTTGGTGTTCTAGATGAACAGGAAGTCTATGTATATAAATATTTTCTCTATTTGGTGTGAGTTATTTGACATTCTTGTACAAAGTACCCATGTAATTAGAAACCACATTAATCCTTATGAGCGTATTATTTCTCTTGAAGACATATAACTCACCGTGTTCTACGTCGTTTCAAAAATGCTTATAGAAGGATAATGATTATTCCACTGAAAAATTTTCTAGAAATCATTTCTTGAGCACAGGCTTTTGTGAAAGATATAATTTCAGGTATTTCTGAAAATTTTGCAGTGACAATCACAGATTTAAAGGGTATTTTTGTTAACGGTTTAAAAATACAATTTCACTATGAAAAATATTTTGGTTCCTATAGGTTCATCATCAAATGCTTCAAACACATTACAATATGCTATAGACTTAGCAGATACGATGGATGCAAACGTATATGCCATCTCTGTTTTTCAAGAACTCTCTAAAGTTGGTGGGCTTTCAAAAGTAAACTCTATTCTTAGAGAAGAGTCAGAAAAGAAATTATCAAAAGTATTGTCTAGTGTTAACCACAAAAATGTTTCTGTAATTGCACACCCAATAAAAGGAGGAATCGTTGAAGGAGTGGAGCGTTTTAATAAACATGTCCATGTGGATTTAATGGTTCTCTCTCCACGCAGTAACTCTGTAAGGGATGAAGTTTACTTGGGTAACACGACAGGTAAGCTTATAAAGGAGACAAATATTGCCGCATTGGTTGTGCCAGAACATGTAACATTTACAAATCCCACACAAATACTGATGGCTTTTAAGAATGGTAATTTTGACAAAAAGCGTCAGTTAGAACCTTTGCGTAAATTCCAAAAAAACTTTGGCACAGACGTACACTTATTGCATGTAGAAACTCCAGATAGTACGGATAGTATGCTTCAGGTTTCTGAAGATTTAGAGAGAATAAAAAAATCTTATAAGAAAACCGTAAATGCAACAACTTATCAAGGTGTACTTGAACATTTTCAGTCTTTTAACCCCGACATTATTTGTGTAGTGAGAAGAAAGCGTGGTTTTTTTAAGAAGCTTTGGGAGAAAAATGTAGTTCTAAAGAAAGAATTTTTTACAAGCAAGCCATTACTCATATTAAGAGTAAAGCATTAGGGATTTCCTTAATTTTTGGATATTATTTAAAGGGGGATTAGCTCATTTGGCTAGAGCGCTTGCCTGGCAGGCAAGAGGTGACCGGTTCGAATCCGGTATTCTCCACAGGTTTATTAAATGAGTACGCTTTCGCGAAAGCGTGCTTATTAAGAAAAATTATGTTCGGTCTTGAAACGGTACTTCTGGATCAAGAATTTCATTTACAAGTTGTTTGAGTATTGTTTCAAAATGTTTTAAAGTTACATCTGTAACTTGAGGGTCTTTATCAAATTTAAAGGGTAAATATCCTGATTGTAAGTTTTTAAAAGATATAATCCCCACACTCACTGGAAAGGATAAGGATTCCTTCTTATGGATCATATAAGCATACATCAGTACTTGAAAGGCTTTCTCTGCTTTTCCTTCTGGCAATAATAAATCTTGCCAATCAGTAATTCTGAGCTGGTTTTGAGTTACTTTACCAGTTTTATAATCGATGATATTAAAATTGCCATTTCGTTCTTCTACGAGGTCTACCTTGCCTCTTAGGTTAATCGTATCGGTAAGGGGAATATCATATAAATTTTCCTCGACAGATTGTATGTAAACGTTATCTCCTTTTTGAAGATTTTTTATTTCTAACTTAAGATAGTTTTCAATAAAACGACATACGATTTCATATATGATTAAATTTTTTCCTTCCTTAATATGAGTATCACCATATTCTTTTTTGAATTGATTTTGAACTTCATCAGGAAATGTATTTAACAGCCCCATTAGGTCGGCTATCGCCAGATGAGAACCAACTAGTGGCTTATAGATTTCTTCCAAGGTGTTGTGAACGATTGTACCCATAGTATTTGCTGCAACCGTTTCTTCGACATTATCACTTTCATCCACTCCTAGAATATAACGCTCATAAAAGATTAATGGATTTCTAAGGTAAGTTGATAGCGCAGATGGTGAGATCCCTTTTCTTAATAAATCATTTATTTTTTCTATGATTTCCGGTGTCTTACTTATAGTGAGTTTTTTCTGCGCAATTTTTTGGGTAGGAGGCGCGACTATTTGATGACTTATAGTATGGATTTTTTCACGTTCAAGTTGCTTTATAAAACGACTTGGCTCTGAGCTACCTATCCCTTTGCTTTCTGTAGTATAAATAAGACTTATATATTTTGATCGGTGTAATGTATGATAAAAGTGATACGCATAGATGGCATCTTTTTCTGTATAGGTTGGGAGATTATAAAATCTTTTGAGATCATATGGTATATAGGAGTTTTGACTTTTACCAGATGGTAATATTCCCTCATTAACTGAGGTTATGATAATTCGCTCATAATCCATTACTCTAGATTCTAAAACGCCCATTATTTGTAGCCCTTCTTCTGGATCCCCTGTGAGATCTATAGTCTCTGAAGAGAGAACTTCTCTATAAAAATAAATTAGAGTAGAGATATCTTCTACATAGGAAGAAGAAGCAATAATTTCTTCAAGCTTATTAAACGCTTTATAAAAACCAAAAAGATACTCTAGTTGTAAAGATTGTGACTTTAGGTAATTAGCCTTCAGTGCTTGTATAATATCAAGTATATTTTTTACTGCACGTTTTGGATCGTTTTCCCAATAAGCGAAGAGCGATTCTAGAATATCTAACGTGTCTTTGTCGTAATTTTTAATCAACTCATCTGGCTGGATGAAAATTTTATTTTCTTTAATAATTTTGTTTTCAAGAGGCTTGAGCGTATCTCCTAATAATTTTTTTGAGAGAGGGTGTTCAATTAAAGAAAGCACATTTTTGTAATAGTAACCACGGTCTGTGGCACTCTTTTTCATCTCTATAAGCTGATCAAAAAAAGAAGCGGCAGGCGTTTTCCCTAGTGGAACCCCCATAGTAACATTTACTTTATCAACACTAAGCGGTAGTGAGTTAAGAATAGGAAGGAGTAAAGATTCATCACCTAAAATAATGGCTGTTTTATAAATATCTTCTTTAGAAAGTTTAGAAAGTAATGCACCTACTGTTTTTGCCTGATGAATATTTTGTGAGACTGAAAAGGTTTGTATTTTTTTTTGATTTTTATAATTATTAGAAGTCCACTTAAAAGCGTGTTGGGTATAGTAGGGCCATGTATTTTTAAAATTTCTAATAAATATTCCAGCTTCATGGGATTTGTTATTCATAAAGGTCTCCTCAGAATCCCAATAGATTGTATTTATTTCCCTAGAAAGTAATGATTGGATAATTTGCTGCTCTGAGGTATTTAAGGCGTTAAAACCTAAAAACACGTGTCTAGTATCCTTTACGGAGGTCATGTAGTGTTCAATATTTTGAACTGCTTGACGATATACATATCCTTGATGAGTAGCTTTTTGTTGAAGACATTTTTCTATGAATACTTCGTATATTTTTAAGAGGCTATTCCAAAAATCCAGATAATTAACAACCAAAGCATTAGAAGAGTGGGACCAGTGATCATTAATGTTTTTTAGATCTTTGAGGTGATTAAATATCTGATTATGATCTAAGAGATAGCGGTCAATTTCATTAAAATCACTCAGTATAGGTTGTGCCCAAGTAGAAAATATTTGGAAAGATACCGGTTCTAAAACAACTTCTTTATAGCTTTCGTATAGCTTAAAAGTAAGATCAATAGTACTTGAAGCAGATAATCCAGAAATATGTTCTATAAACTCTTCAATAGAAAATATTTGAGGTGCAAACCTAGTTTTAGTATTTCTTTGAGCTAATTTTTTCCTGAGTAGTCCTCCAGCACGTCTACTTGGGGAGATAAAAATAGTATTAAAATCACTAAAGTTCTGCTCTTCATTAAGAACAGTATCTATGAAAGTTTGCATAGTCTAAAATAAAAAACGCCTCGCAATTGCGAGGCGTTTTTCTAAGAATTAAAAATCTTATTTCTTATTTATCTAGGATAGATAATACTACACGTCTATTCTGTTGACGACCTGCAGCTGTATTGTTTGTTGCGATTGGTCTTTCTTCACCAAAACCTTGAGACTCTAAACGAGCAGCAGGAATTCCTTTACCAGTAAGGTAAGTTCTAACTGATGCAGCTCTTTCGTTAGAAAGTTTTTTGTTGTAAGAATCAGAACCTCTACTATCTGTGTGCCCTTCTATAAGGAAACGAGTGTTAGGGTATTCCATCATTACTGAAGCAACTCTATCAAGAGTTTCAAAAGACTCTTTACGTAAGCTTGCTTTATTGTAATCAAATAAAACATTTTTGAAATCAGTGTTTAATTGAGCAAGAACCTCAACTGATACTTCAGGACATCCATTATTTGCTACAGTTCCAACAACATCTGGACACTCATCATCTTTGTCAAGTACTCCGTCACCATCTCTATCAGCATAAGGACAACCATTGTTTTCTCTTGGTCCAGCTTCGTTAGGACACTCATCGTCAGAATCTTTGATTCCGTCACCATCAGCATCAGGACATCCACCTAAAGCAGCGATTCCAGCAACTGTAGGACAAGCATCTTTAGGATCAGGAATTCCATCACCGTCAGTATCAGGACAACCATCAAATTCAGCTAAACCGAATACAGTAGGACAAGCATCTTTAGAATCTTGGATTCCATCACCGTCAGTGTCAGGACAACCGTTAAACTCAGGAAGACCAGCTACTTCAGGACATTCGTCATCTCTATCGTAGATTCCGTCACCATCAGTATCTTTTCCACCAAAAGCAATTCCTAAAGAAGCTACATGTTGAAAGTGCTTTCTAGAATCTGTTCTGAAGTTATGCTTATATTTTGACTGTAAACCTAAGTTAAAGTTTTCAGTAAACCAGATTTTTACACCAGCAGCAGCATTTGCAGTTGGATCACCTACTACGTCAGAGTTAAGGTTTTCAAACCAAGTGTAACCTCCACCAAGATAAAGACTAGGATCAAACCATCCACCTTCTCCATTGATAAGGTCTCTTAAGCTATAACCAACTTCTGCATCTGCAGCATAATATTGTAAATCATTAACTGATTGATCACCTCTTTGGTCGATTCTGTTAAGAGAACCAGATACACCAACTACTAAACCATTCCCTACATAACGTGATACGTTAATATAAGAAACAGATGGAAGGATGTTCCAGTGATCTTCTACATTGTAAAATTCATTTGGAAATTCATCGCTAATCATTCCTGAAGGAATATCATAAGCTGCTTCTCCTGTTGGATAAGTGTCAACTGCATTTACTCCGACAGAGACGCTCCAAGGATTGTTTTCGTCTTGTGCATTCACAGATCCTACAGCAAGAATCAAAAGTGAAGCAACTAAAAATCTGCTAAAATGTTTCATTGTTTAGTCTTTAATTTTAAGTGTTAATTAAGAACAAAAGTAAGTTGTTAAAATTAACCAGCAAAGACAAAAACCCTAAAATTTTCCAAAAACCCTATTATTGCTACTGTCAAAGAGACTTTAAATCACGTTTAAAGATTTTCCGACCTTAGTAAAAGCTTCTACAGCCTTGTCTAGGTGGCTTTCTGTATGTGCAGCACTTAGTTGCACTCTTATTCTAGCTTTTCCTTTCGGAACAACTGGAAAGAAGAATCCTATCACATAAATTCCTTCTTTTAGTAGTGCATCTGCCATTTTTTGGGATAGTTTCGCATCATAGAGCATCACAGGTACAATTGCCGAATCACCATCTATAATATCAAAACCGGCCTTTTTCATACCCTCCTTAAAGTATGTGGTATTATTCGCTAGCTTATCTCTTAATGAAGTATCATTCTCAAGCATATCAAACACTTTTATAGAGGCTCCAACAATTGCAGGTGCTAGTGAATTTGAAAATAAGTAAGGCCTACTACGTTGTCTCAATATTTCAATAACTTCTTTTTTTGCAGTAGTGTAACCACCCATGGCACCTCCTAACGCTTTCCCGAGTGTTCCTGTAATGATGTCTATTCTACCTAAAACTCCTTTTTCTTCTAAAGTTCCACGACCAGTTGCGCCTATAAACCCTGTAGCATGACATTCATCAATCATTACTAACGCATCATATGTATCAGCGAGGTCACAAATTTTATCTAATGGTGCAAGTAATCCGTCCATAGAGAAAACACCATCTGTTACAATAATTTTATGGCGAGCTCCATTTGCTACTGCTTTTTTGAGTTGTTCTTCAAGATCAGTCATGTTGTTATTTGCATAACGATACCTAGCAGCTTTACAAAGCCTTACTCCATCTATAATAGAAGCATGATTAAGTGAGTCAGAAATAATAGCATCCTCAGCCCCAAGTAATGGCTCAAAAACTCCTCCATTTGCATCAAATGCAGCGGCATATAATATGGTGTCTTCCGTGCCGTAGAAATTTGCGATCTTCTGTTCAAGTTCCTTGTGGATATCTTGTGTTCCACAAATAAATCTAACTGAACTCATCCCGAAACCATGAGTGTCCATTGTGTCTTTTGCAGCTTGTATAACCTCTGGGTGTGAGGATAAACCAAGATAGTTATTAGCACAAAAATTTATAACTTCTTCACCAGTAGATATTTTAATTACTGCATCTTGTGGAGAGGTGATAATCCGTTCGCTTTTATACAAACCAGCTTCTTTAATTTCAGAAAGCTCTTTTTCTAAATATTCTTTAATAGAACCGTACATATTTAAATTTTTTATAAAGGTATCAAACTGTGATAACTTCTACTTTGGTATTTATATAAACTAAGAGATTTTTCTCAACTTGATACCCCATTTCTAAAAGTAGTTTACTATAGGCAGAAATTTGAGTGATGTGCGAGGAGTTATGCGCTCCTGTTTTATAATCAATAACAGTAGTATGCCCCTCTGGCGTTGTTTCGACCCTGTCTGGAATATGAAATTCTCCGTTGCTAGAAAGTATAACTCGTTCTGTAATCACTTCATTTTCTACCTCGAAGCAGTCTTGTAATGAAGGGTGTTGAACAATTGAGTAGATGATTTTTTCTATTATATCTTTTTCAGAAGAAGAGATTAGACCATTTTCATGAGCGTTATCTAATACGTCAGGGATATCTTCTTTATACTTGACTTCTGCCATAAGATTATGTATGAGATTTCCGTAGTTTATAGCATTTTGCTTTTCGTCATCCCATAAAAAAGCAGCTTGTGTTGCTATTTGAATCCCTAAATCCTCTTTTGAACTACTTATAAAAGGGAGTGTAACAGTCAAATCCTCACTATCAGAAAGCTTAGTAATTGCTTTATCTGGTGAACCAAAGGTGTAAACCCTTTGTTCCACATTCCACAATTGTTTTTTTTGTAGAAAATCTATAAAAAGATCTGTGAGGGTAGAAATATTCTTTACGCTTTCGCGAAAGCGTGACACCACATATAATCTTTCTACCGCGCGAGTAAGCGCTACATAAAGCACGTTTAGAGAGTCAAACTGCTGCTCGCTGTGTTTTTGTTCATAGAGACTTTTGCCTATATCTCCAAATTCTGACATTTTACTAGAGTGAGGTACCATAAGTAAAGAAAAGCCAGTGACTTCCGTCTCGTTCTGTAATGGATACCATTGATGTTCGCCCTGAGTACGATATATACTCGTGTCTGCATACGGGTAAATTACGATAGGAAATTCTAATCCTTTAGACTTATGAATACTCATTATTTGAACAGCCTCTTTTTGTGGTGGAGCTACAATAGCAGCTTTTTCTTTTTTTTCATCATAATAATCTAAAAAACCTAATATTCCACGATCGGATTTTTGCACATAATTATAAACCAGATCTAAATAAGCTAGGACGTAAGCGTCTCCTTTTTCTTGTAAAGCAAAGCGCTGTATGATATACTCAACACTTTCATATAAAGTAAGTGTTTGTAGGTGTTCTAAGTGTATAAAAATATCAAATCGTTGTAGATACACAAGCATCTCTGATACAGACATGCCTAGTAACTCTTTGTAAAATTGATGTGGTTGTTCAATCTGCAGATAATCAGATAAAAAATACAAAACAGGAAGTCTTTTTTCTTTTTTATCTCGATATACGATCATAGTAAGGAATGCATGAATAAATTGCACAATAGGGGAGTTGTGCACAAGCAAACTTTCTGAGGAAATTATGGAAATCCCTTCTTTTTCGAGATACTGAGCGATCATCCCACCGTGACTATTATTACGAGTGAGTACACAGATGTCACTCAATAAAAACCCATCTAAGGTCACTTTATTTATGATATTTAAAACCCGTTCAGGATAAACAATATCTGCTTCCGCTCGATCTGTAAAATCGATAAAATCTAATGATACATATCCTCCAGCACGATGATTTAATTTTTGATCATTATCCGTAAAGTAAATAGCTTTATATTTGGTCGTATCGAAGTGTGAGGAGATGTGCGTAAAAAAACTATTATTAAAATTTATAACTTCTGCATGACTTCTGTAGTTTGTGTCTAATTGATCTGTTTGTGCTGGAATAGAAAATGGGTTCTTACCAGAACTTAAGTCTATAAATTGCTCCGCCTCTCCACCACGCCATCTATAAATAGCTTGTTTAGGATCACCTACTAGCAATAGTGAGTTTTCAACCAGATCCTCAGATAGGGTACTTATAGAGTTTTCTATCAATGGGATAAGATTATTCCATTGTAAAATAGAGGTGTCTTGAAACTCATCTATAAAAAAATTAGTATATCGTTCTCCTAAACGTTCATAGAGGAAAGCTGCAGGTTGATCACGAAGAGAGGCGGCTATTAACTTATTAAAATCTGAAATAAGGAGTATATTTTCTTCTTCTTTAATATGTTCCAGTTCTTTTTTTATAAGTTGGAGAACAGATAGTGGAATGAGCTTAGATTTAAATGCTTTAAAAAGTTGCTGCCTACCAGAGAGACTTTTCAGTTTAAAAAAAGTGCTAATAAAGGTTCCTTTATTTATGTCGATTATTGACTTTATTTCATCATTATGAGATTTATTATAAAAATCATAAGCTTCAATTTGATCTTTGTAGGTTTTTCCATTTCCTACGTAAGAAATTTTCTTTTTTCCTTCACTTACATCTACAATAAAATTATAAAAATATCCTCCTTTGAAACTTTTTTGATCAAGACCTAAAGCATGAATAAAATCAAGAAGCTCTGTAGCGATTTGTTTTTGTGAGGCAGCGAGCTTAGTTATTTCTGCATTTAATTTTTTGGAAAGTTGGATAAATTCACTGAGCGATTTGTCTTTTAAGGCTTCTAATGCTTTGATATCATTTTCATTATGAAGCAATTGAGCTATATCAATAAGATCGCGGGTGATATCCCAACTTTTATCATCATCTGCTTTATCAATCGCAAAATTAACTAACACCTCAGTGACTTCTTTTTCTAACCCTATTTTAGCAATTAGAGCATCGACTGCTTGAGCATTGTGAGTTTGTTGATCTAACGAAACTTCAAAGCTGCCAGAAATATCTAGATCTTTTGCAAATGTTCTGATAATCCTATGAGTCAGTGTGTCTATAGTGACGATATCAAAAGCTGAGTAATTATGTAAGATTTTATCTAAAATCTGACCTGATTTGTTTACAATAATATCTGTAGATAACCCACTAGTTGCGATAAGATCATCTAACATTGCTGGCTTATCCTGGCCTTCTTTATAATTGTTGAGTTCTGTAAGTGTGTCTAATACTCTTTCTTTCATCTCGGCGACCGCCTTGTTTGTAAACGTGATGGCTAATAGATTCCTAAATTTTGTGAGGCTATTGCTCTTTAAAAGGACTGTAATATATTCCTTAACAAGGCTATACGTTTTACCAGAACCAGCCGAAGCATTAAGAACTTTAAAAGAGTTTGTTTGAGTCATATTACTAAGATAGAAAAAGGATCACCTATATTACATTAGTATTTTAAAATACATAACTTATATGGTTATTATAAGAATTCTATAACATTGCTTACCGTTGACAATGTGTAACTTTGTTAGAATTAGAGTAGAAGTTTAACTTAAACAACTAAAAAAATGTCATTTACACTACCAGAATTACCATATGCAAAAGATGCTTTAGAGCCAAATATTGACGCTAAAACAATGGAAATCCATCACGGAAAACACCATGCAGGATATACAACAAAACTTAATAATGCGATTGAGGGAACTGATTTAGAGGGAAAAACGATTGAAAATATTTTGATCAACCTTGATATGTCAAATACGGCCGTAAGAAACAACGGAGGTGGTTTTTATAACCACAAACTGTTTTGGGAAATTATGTCTCCAAATGGAGGAGGAGAGCCTAAAGGAGAGCTAGCAGAAGCAATTAACGATGCTTTTGGTAACTTCGAATCTTTCAAAGATAAATTTTCAAGTGCTGCAGGCGGACAGTTTGGATCTGGATGGGCATGGTTATGTGTACATGAGGGCGGTAAGGTTGAAGTATGCTCAACACCAAACCAAGACAATCCACTTATGCCTAAAGTAGGCTGTGGAGGATTCCCAATCTTAGGGCTTGATGTTTGGGAACATGCTTATTACCTAAATTATCAAAACAGGCGACCAGATTATGTAAATGCTTTTTTCAATGTAATTAATTGGGAAAAAGTATCAGCATTGTATGCTCAGAATAAATAGTGTTAATTTATTTATTTAAAAAGCCACTTTATAATGAAGTGGCTTTTTTTATTAGAACAATATAATAAGGTCATTTTATTGAAATAAAAAAAGGTGGAAAGATCCACCTTTTTTTGCCCCAAATCTACCATGAACTTAACCTACTTATGCTATGGCTTTGCTAATATACGGGGGATTTAATAGCTTTTATGCTACTATTAGATAAAAAACACTTTTTTTAGACGAAATACACAAATATTTGATAATTTATGATTTTTTAAGAGTTTCTATTAATATGCTCTAGCATTATTACCCTCTACAAAATTGATAAAAGCTTTGTTTACCACTCTGTGGCCTCCGTCAGTTGGATAGTCTCCTGTAAAATACCAGTCTCCAAGATTTTTTGGGCAAGCTTGGTGTAAATTTTCAACTGTTTGATAAATTATCTCGACTTCAGTTTTAATAGATGGATCTGTAAGTAGCTCTGCTATTTTTTTGGAAACCTCCTTTTGAGTGAATGGTGCATAAATTTCTTTTACATAATTTATGACATCTTTATCTTCAAAGGCTTCTTGAGCTTTACATTTATTATAAACCTCATCTATCAACCCATCTTTGCCATGATCCTTAAGTAGCTCAATCGCTGCTCTAAAGGCAATGAAATCTTCTAGCTTAGCCATATCTATCCCATAACAATCTGGATATCTAATCTGAGGAGCAGAAGAGACCACAATGATTTTTGCCGGATTCAATCGAGCCATCATTTTTATAATACTTTTCTTTAAAGTAGTACCACGTACGATACTATCATCAATGATGACTAACTTATCTTCTGGTTTAATAACACCGTATGTTATATCATATACGTGAGCGACTAAATCATCTCTACTGCTATCTTCTGTAATAAATGTTCTGAGCTTAGCATCCTTTATAGCTATCTTTTCTGTGCGCAATCTCCTTGATAGAATACGTTCTATAGAGGAGGGATCTAAATTATCTTTGTTTGCTAATATTTCTTCACCCTTTTGACGATTTAACTCATCTTGTGCAGCTTCGACCATTCCGTAAAAAGAGGTCTCAGCTGTGTTAGGAATAAAAGAGAATACAGAATTTTTTGTGTCATAATCTATGCTTTTAAGAACTTCTGGCATTAATAGTCGTCCAAGCATTTTACGCTCTTTATAAATTTCGGCATCTGAACCTCTTGAAAAGTAAATGCGCTCAAAAGAGCACGCTTTTCGCGCAAGCGGAGTCAAAATTTGTTCTATGGATAACTCTCCACTTTTCTTAACAATAACTGCTGCTCCTGGATCAAGTTCTTTGACTTCATCAAACGGTACATTAAATGCGGTCTGAATTACTGGGCGCTCACTTGCTACAACTGCAACCTCATCATCCTCATAATAATAGGCAGGGCGTATACCTGCAGGATCACGTAAAACAAACGCATCACCGTGACCTAATAGTCCAGCCATAGCATAACCTCCATCCCAATCTTTTGATGCACGCTTAAGTATTTTACCTACTTTGAGCCGTTGTGCAATCTTTGGCGAAGCCTGCTGTTTGTTAAAACCCTCTTTTTTGAGTTTTTTGTAAAGTTTTGAAACTTCATCATCTAGAAAATGCCCTATTTTTTCCATGACAGTAATTGTATCTGCACGCTCTTTAGGATGTTGTCCAAGTGAAATCAATTTCTCAAAGAGTTGAGATACGTTGGTCATGTTAAAGTTGCCAGCCACAATAAGGTTACGATGCATCCAGTTGTTTTGACGTAAGAAGGGATGTACGCTTTCAACGCTATTTTTACCAAAGGTCCCGTACCGTACGTGACCCAATAGGAGTTCTCCTATATAAGGAACGTTACTTTTTTGCCAAGCCACATCATCCTTTTTATCTGGATTTGATGTCATTATAGTATTAATGCGGTTGTTAATCTCTGCAAAAATATCTTGTATGGGTTGTTGCGCTGTAGAGCGCTGTCTTGAGATATAGCGCTCGCCAGGAGCGACATCTAACTTTATACTAGCAAAGCCCGCCCCATCTTGACCTCGGTTATGCTGCTTTTCCATCATGAGGTACATTTTGTTTACCCCATAAAATGCTGTGCCATATTTGTCTTTATAAAATTGAAGTGGTTTTTTAAGGCGTATTACTGCAATTCCGCATTCGTGTTTAATAGCGTCACTCATAATGTATATAAAACAAAAGCGCTCCAATAATGGAGCGCAGGTTTAATTATTAATGTGTATGTCAAATTGCACAAGCTGTTTAAACTGATGCAGTCTTTTATTTATTTCTTCTCGAGTTACAGACTCTAAACGCTCTGTTCCAAATTTTTCCACGGTAAAGGAGGCGAGGCAAGAACCGTAAATCAAGGCGGTTTTTAAGGTCTCAAAAGATGTGTCTCCTGCCTGAGCGATATAACCTGCAAATCCTCCAGCAAATGTATCTCCAGCTCCTGTAGGATCAAAAACCTCGGCTAGTGGTAACGCAGGAGCAAAAAACACGTTGTTCCCTTCAAAAAGTAAGGCGCCATGCTCTCCTTTTTTAATAACCACATACTTAGGTCCCATCTCGTGAATTACCTTTGCGGCTGTTACTAACGAATATTCACCACTTAATTGTCTAGCCTCTTCATCATTTATAGTAATCACGTCAACTTTCTTAAGTGTTTCCTTAAGTTCATCAAGTGCAATGTCCATCCAGAAATTCATGGTATCAAGAATGACAAGCTTAGGCTTTTTTGCCATTTGCTCAATAACACTTAGTTGTACTTGCGGCTGTAAATTACCTAGCATTACAATCTCAGCATCGGTATAAGAAGCAGGAACTTTAGGATTAAAATTCTCTAGGGTGTTAAGTTCTGTAACTAAGGTATCTCTTGTGTTCATATCATTATGATATTTACCACTCCAGAAAAACGTTTTTCCACCAGAAACTATTTCTAGCCCATCTATATTTATATCACGGTCTTTTAATAAAGACAAGTATGTATCTGGAAAATCTTCACCTACTACAGAAACGATAGCTGGATCAACGTTATTTAACTTTGACGCTGCCATACCAATGTAAGTAGCCGCCCCACCAAGAATTTTTTCAGTTTTACCAAAAGGTGTTTCAATCGCATCAAATGCGCAGGTTCCCACAATAACCAATTTACTCATCTAAAAATTTTTTGCAAATATACGATTTTGAATGTTTGAGAAGTGAACTTTGATAAGCTCGCTTTCGCGAAAATTAGACTTCAATATCAAATTAGAGATCCGATAAAACTTTTAATAGCATTCCAATTTTCAACGATAGCCAATCCTATTATAAAGCCAATAGCCAACCCGTAAATCCTTCTTTTTTCTAATTTCATGATATAATTATTTCCTTCCAAAATATGCTAATAACTTTTTTTGCTTGTGAAGATGTGATATTTTGAGAGTTTCACATAAATTTAGTAATTAAAAATACTATTTAATTCGTCAGGAGAATAGAAGCGAGCCTCTCTTTCAAAAAAATTATCAGAGTTAGAGGTATTTGACCTCCTTTCAATCTCATAAAGACCTGCGACTATAGGATAATGCAAATCCCAATAGATGTAATTACTTAATGTATTAATTAAAGATGATTTGTTACGAAAATCACTTATAGTATTAGTAAAATATGAATTAATAAAGTTATAGTCATTATACTGATAAATGTGAATGAACTCATGAGCTAAAACTTGTTCAATACTGAAAATGCTATTATCTTTTAAAACAACCGCTTGACCAAGTGCATAAGCCTCGGCATTCTCATTATGTCTTAATTTTGATGCGCTAAAAATGACTTCTCCAGATTGCAACATAAGACTCCATTCTGCTTTTCTATTTATAGCTGATCCTAAAGTAAGAGCTAATGAGATGGGTCTAATTTTGTATGTAAATTTAAATTTATCTTTAGTATTAAATTCAAATCTATTAAAGCCTAAATTAAAATGCCATAGTTCCCAAAAATCTCTATTTCTCGCCGCATTTTCTATAATAGATACACCTGCTGCATTTACAAGCTTAGCACCCCAATTATATTCTATATGTTTTGTTTTTGGAATTTCTGAGACAATTTTTTTGCTGCCGTAAATAAGTGCACCTCCTATACTACCTTGCCATAATCCTTTTAGAAAAACTTTTCCTGACTTTTCATTTTCTTTCTTATTAATAACAGCACCAATAGCACTCCCAAAAGAGCCTAAGCCTACATTATAGACTACATTTTCAAAATCACTCTTTTGAGAATGACTCGTAATGGTAAATAGAATTATTAAAATTAAGAGATACTTGATCATCGTAGTTTGAAATATTACTTCCTCCCAAAATCTGCAGGAATTTCCCCCCAGGCTTTGGTTTCCCATTTTACGATGGTGGTGGTGTAGGTATTATTTTTAAGCCAATGCTCTGCACGTTGTATGAGTTCAAAAACATCTTGATTTTTAGGACTTTTTTTAAGATTTGTTTTACAATGCTTTTTCTTCACCCAGCCTATGGCAATACGAGAATCAGAATAAATGAGACGATCACTTCCTATTTTTTTTAAATATGCAAGACCATGAACAAGCGCTAGAAACTCACCTATATTATTTGTACCCTGTTTAAAAGGCCCTTGGTGAAAAAGCTGTTTTACCGTTTGAGTGTCTACGCCGCGATATTCCATCTTACCGGGGTTACCAGAGCTCGCAGCATCCACCGCGATAGAGTAAAGGTTAGGGAAGCCGTACTTGGCTTTCTCTGCTTCGGTAAGTACTTTTTTCTTCATTGAGGAGCCTTTAAAGTCGTTATAGTCTCCGTTATATGCTTTTTTTGCTTTGGCAAAAGTTTCAAAACTCTTGTATTTTGCTCCGGCATAACCATTTATCATCGCCTTGCAATCTTTCCAAGATTCATAAATACCAGGCCTTTTGCCCTCCCAGACCACGTAGAATTTTTGTTTTTTTGCCATTATCTAAGATAAGAATTTTGCGATCACTTTTGGGAAATGCTCATATTCTAGTAGGTGTATTTTTTCGGCAATAGACTTTGGAGTATCATCTTTGTCAACTTCAACCCTTTGCTGAAATAAAAAGCCGCCCTTGTCATATTCAGGAGTTACTTTATGTATTGTGATGCCAGTATACACTTTTTTCTCTGGGTTTTTTTGGTGTTGCGCTTTCGCGAAAGCGTAAACGGCCTCATGTACATGTTTGCCATACATTCCCTTACCGCCAAATTCTGGGAGCAATGATGGGTGAATATTAAGCACTTTATCTGGAAAGGCAGAAATTATTTTTTCTGGAAATAACCAAAGGAAACCAGCAAGTATAATAACATCTGGGCCCGTTGCTTTTAGAATGTTTAGAACGTCTTCTTGTCTATATAGCGCTTCTCTATTAAAAGAAATAGCGCTAGTTTCTAGTTGCGTTGCTCTTTCTAAAACTTTGGCACGCGGGTTGTTAGAGAGTACTTGCACAACTTGTGCATCCGTACGATCCTGGAAAAACTCTATAATACGCTGGGCATTTGTACCGTTACCCGAGGCAAAAATCACGATTTTTTTCATTAGATTAGATCTGTTGACTGTGCAAAACAAAGAATTATTAGTAACATTTTGAGGGTTCTTTAGGATTAACTTATAGTAGAATTACGTAAATTACCTTCACATTTTTGAGTTGCAAACTTGTTTAACGGTAAAGTTTGTTATTTTTGCGACTTAAATCAAAATTTAAATTAGAAAATTATGTCAGACATTGCATCAAGAGTAAAAGCGATAATCGTAGACAAATTAGGAGTAGACGAAAACGAAGTTGTAACAGAAGCGAGCTTCACAAACGACCTAGGCGCTGATTCACTAGACACAGTGGAACTCATTATGGAGTTTGAAAAGGAATTTGATATTCAAATCCCAGACGATCAAGCAGAAAATATTGCGACCGTAGGTCAAGCAGTTTCATATATAGAAGACGCAAAATAAGTCTTAACTTATGGAGTTAAAGCGAGTAGTAGTTACCGGACTTGGTGCACTTACCCCTATTGGAAATAATATCGCAGAATACTGGGAAGGACTTTCTACAGGTAAAAGTGGGTGCGCGCCCATCACTTATTTTGATGCAGAAAAGTTTAAGACGAAGTTTGCTTGTGAACTTAAAAACTTTGACGCTCTCGAGTTCTTTGATCGTAAAGAAGCTCGAAAGCTAGATAAATTTGCCCAGTATGCATTGGTAGCCTCAGATGAGGCTATCAATGACGCGGGTATCGACCTCGATACGGTTGATAAATTTAGAGTTGGAGTTATATGGGGAGCCGGTATAGGTGGTCTAGAAACTTTTCAAAATGAAGTTCTCAACTTTGGAGCCGGAGATGGAACCCCAAGATTTAATCCTTTCTTTATACCTAAAATGATAGCAGATATTGCTCCTGGTAATATTTCTATTAAGCATGGTTTTATGGGACCTAATTATACAACGGTCTCTGCCTGTGCTTCTTCTGCAAACGCAATGATCGATGCACTTAACTATATACGTTTAGGGCATTGTGATATTATAGTTACAGGAGGAAGTGAAGCAGCAGTTACACCCGCAGGTATGGGAGGTTTTAATGCAATGCATGCGTTATCAACTAGAAATGATGATATGGAGAGTGCGTCAAGACCTTTTGACGCCACTAGAGATGGATTTGTTTTAGGTGAAGGAGGCGGAGCTCTCATTCTTGAGGAATATGAGCACGCTAAAGCACGTGGCGCAAAAATTTATGCAGAAGTTGTAGGTGGAGGTATGTCTAGTGATGCTTATCACATGACAGCACCGCATCCAGACGGAATAGGTGTAGAGCGTGTAATGCTCAATTGTTTAAGAGATGCTGGTTTAAAACCAGAAGATGTAGATCATATTAATACACACGGTACTTCAACTCCTCTTGGTGATGTAGCAGAACTTAAAGCTATATCTAAAGTATTTGGAGAACACGCAGCAGATATTAATATAAATTCAACAAAATCTATGACAGGTCACCTCTTAGGTGCTGCTGGAGCTATAGAATCTATTGCTGCGATATTAGCAATGCAGCATAGTCTTGTCCCTCCAACTATAAACCACACGACTGTTGATGAAAATATAGACCCCTCTTTTAATCTTACACTTAATAAAGCTCAAGAAAAAGAGATTAATGTAGCCATGAGCAACACCTTTGGTTTTGGAGGCCATAACGCTTGTGTGTTATTTAAAAAATTAGAGGCTTAAGAATAATGAGTGCTCTAAAAAAAATATTTAACTCTCGTCCCAACAAGGACGGGAGTTTTTTTATGCGTATGCATTCTATACTAGGCTTTAAGCCTAAAGAGATTAGCTACTATGAAAAAGCTTTTACTCACCGTTCTCTTGCTTTGAAGAAAGAAGATGGTAACCCACTCAACTATGAGCGATTAGAGTTTTTAGGAGACGCTATGCTAGGCTCTGTAATTGCGGCTCATTTATTTGATGTGGTGCAGGGCGGTAATGAAGGGTATCTCACAAAGATGAGGTCTAAAGTTGTAAGCCGTAAGCATCTCAATGAATTAGGGAGGGATCTTAATTTAATACGTTACGTAAGAGCAAATATCCCATTAGATAACTTTGGAGCAAATATACACGGCAATCTCTTCGAGGCTCTTATTGGTGCAATTTACTTGGATAGAGGATATCGCTATTGCGAGAAATTCATAAAAAAACGAGTTATAAAACCCTATGTTGATATTGAAAAATTAGAGGGTCGTATCATAAGTTATAAGAGCGTTTTGATAGAATGGTGTCAAAAGGAGAAAAAAGCATTTAAGTTTGAAACTTTTGAAGATACTGGACAGGACACTTTAAAACATTTTGGCGTCAAGCTATATGTCGATGGTAGAATCGCCGCAAAGGCTAGAGCAACTAGCAAGAAAAAAGCAGAAGAAATTGCATCTAAACGGGCTTTTTATGCTTTTCAGCGAGAAATTGAAGGTAATTAAATAATTTTTTGAATTCATTTCATTAAATTAGCTTTTTTAATCATCTTGTGTCCCTAGGAGATTAAAGCATTGAACCTCTGTTCTTTAGTCTATGTCTGTAAACTTTCCTAAGAAGTATTATATTGTACTTGCTTTACTAGCTCTTGTGACAGCTATTGTGTTATACTGGGGAACTTCAGATATCTTATCACAAGAAAAATTTGCAAGAAAACAAAGACTAGAAATAGCTAATCGAGGCGTTTCTGAGGGATTAGAAAATGCTTTTAAAAATTACGCAACATTATTATCAGGGTTAAAATCACACATTGAGCTTACAAACATTGTTCCTCCAGAAGATTTTGCAAAGACCTATTTAGAAAATCAGACTAACGATTTAAATACGAACCCTCCCTTCTGTGTTTCCTATGTTGATACAAATCATATTTTCATATATGATTTTACAATGCAAGAAACAAAATCATTACAACTTGCTGGAAAATCTATAGAGTCCATTATTGGAAAAAGTGGTATAGAAAGAATGGATACTCTTATAACCAGTTCTGATTTTTATGTTTCTAACCCTACAAATCTTTTAGAAGGCAGAGTAGGTCTACCCGTAGGATTTGGAATAGTAAATAATGAGGGGGTCTCCTTGGGGTATATTTCTAGTGTAGTTGAGTTAGGCCCAATTATGGACGATCTGTATTTAGGTATTAATATAAAAGATCTAGTGTTTAAATTTCAAAGTAATGATGGCAGTTACTTTGATAGAACTAGAGCGTATAACGGTCAAAAGGTTTTTGCAAAAGAAAAAGATCCTCAATATTATAAGAACTTTGATATACATCCAGAACAATTTATAGCGTCCACTTTTTCATTTTACAATAAAAAGTTTATAGTAAGTAGCGCTTATAAATCCAGTTACAAAGAAAACACTAAAATTATTATATTTTCTCTAGCGTTGTATGTGTTGATTTTAGGGTTTATGTTGCTTCTAACTGTACGATATTATATATACAAAAGAAAAAATAGATTAATAGCAGCTCAAAAAAAGCGACTTACCTCGCTAGTGGAAACAAAAAATAAATTCTTTTCAATTATTGCACACGACTTACGGAGTCCTCTATCTTCCATAATAAATTTTCTGGATGTCCTTAATGACGAAAAAATCCAAAATGAAGAGACAAAGGCTATTATGAAATCTTTAGAATGCTCTAGTAGAAATAGTATCATACTTATAGACAATCTTTTAAAATGGTCAAAACTACAGAAAGGCCAGATAAAATATAATCCTGAAGAAATAGATATACTATCTATTACAAAAGACCAGATTAAAGCCCATCAGCAAGGTCTTTTAAACAAAAGTTTAAATATAAGAGTCGAATCAAGCTTTAATTCAACCATAGTTGGAGATAAAAATATGATTTCTACAGTAATTGGAAATTTAATTTCTAATGCTATAAAATTCTCCTATGAGAATGAAATTATAGTCGTCGAGTTGTCTAAAATAGACAACAACTTTACCTTTAGTATAGAAGATACAGGCACAGGAATATCAGAAAGTGATAAGTCAAAGCTTTTTAATCTCAAAGGTTTTGTTGCTCAAGAAGGGGCAAAAAAAGAAAAAGGCTCAGGACTGGGTTTAGTGCTAAGCTTTTCTTTGGTCAAGATTCACAAAGGATCACTCCATATAGATAGTGAGATTGGAAAAGGCACAATAGTTACTTTTACGCTGCCCCTTTCATAAATTTTATGAGCGCAAACGTTTACGTAAGTTTAAGCTTAAGCTTAAAAGCGTTCGATCACTTATTTGTATATTGCTTACTTACTTTGTGACTATGGGGGCTTACAAAATTCTCTTAGAAGATTCTATTGGCTATGACTTCACGCTCATTGCTGTTCATGCTTCTTTAGAACCATATTATATTGCCTTTTTACTTAATAAACACCTTAATCTCCGCCTCTCAAGATCAAATCGAGACCTTGTGCTAGATGAAGGGGTTCACCCCTTAAACTACCCTTATTTTGAATATAATGATGATCATCAGTATATCGATTATTATCTTTTTTCAAATAAGATGAAAGGACAAGAAATAGTGACAGCTGCAACGGGTCTTTTTGAAACAGAATCATCAATACGCACAGCATATTTTATACCTGAGATGCAACAGGTAGATTATTTTGTAAAAATTGTTGAAGATGGGTGCGCTTTCGCGAAAGCGAAAACCTTAAAAACGCTCAACCAAATACCACAAATCGTAACTGCTTACGACGTTAATGTGAGCTCGCTAAAAAACAAACAAAATTTAATTTTTGAATAATGCCACAAAGAAAAAAAACAAAAATAGTAGCAACCTTAGGGCCCGCTACAAGTAAGAAAGAGATACTTCACGATATGATGAATGCAGGTGTAGATGTGTTCAGAATCAATTTTTCACATGCAGATTACGAGGATGTCAAAGAGCGTGTTGATATGATACGTCAACTCAGTGAAGAAACGGGTCATAACACTTCCATCCTTGCAGACCTACAAGGGCCAAAGTTGAGAGTTGGAAAGATGAAAGAAGAGGTGGTGGTGCAACCAGGCGATCACATTACTTTCTCTACAGAAAGTGAGTTTGAGGGTACAAAAGATCGTGTCTATATGAATTACAAGCACTTCCCAAGAGATGTAAAAAAAGGAGAACGAATCTTATTAGATGATGGTAAGTTAATGTTTGAGGTACTAGAAACAGATGGAGAAACAGAAGTCACAGCAGAAGTGATTCAAGGCGGACCATTACGCTCAAAGAAAGGTGTGAATTTACCTAATACTAATATATCACTACCTGCACTCACTGAGAAGGATGTAAAAGATGCCATTTTTGCTATTAGCCTCAAAGTAGACTGGATTGCTCTTTCTTTTGTACGTCACGCACAAGACTTACAACAACTACAAGAGATTATATTAGAACACTCTGATTATAAGATTCCAATTATAGCAAAAATTGAAAAACCAGAAGCCGTTGAAAATATTGATAAGATTATCGCTTTTTGTGATGGTTTGATGGTCGCGCGTGGTGATCTCGGAGTAGAGATTCCAGCAGAAGAAGTCCCATTGATTCAAAAGCAATTAGTTTTAAGGGCAAAGGAGGCTCGTATTCCAGTAATTATTGCTACTCAAATGATGGAAACGATGATTTCCAGCCTTACACCTACACGTGCAGAGGTTAATGATGTAGCAAATTCTGTAATGGATGGTGCAGATGCTGTAATGCTCTCTGGAGAAACTTCAGTGGGTCAATATCCAGTTCAAGTAATTGAGAAAATGGCATCTATATGTCGTAATGTGGAAGATTCAGACCTCATAAAAGTACCTCAAAATCCTCCACATATAAAAACGAAGAGATATATTACTAAGGCTATTTGTTACCATGCTTCACTTATGGCAAACGAAATTGATGCTAGAGCTATCACAACGCTTACAAATAGTGGGTATACTGCTTTTCAAATCTCGGCATGGCGACCTTCTTCTCATATTTTAGTATTTACTTCGAATAAACAAATTTTAACGCAACTCAACTTGCTTTGGGGTGTAAAAGCAATGTTTTACGACAAATTTGTGAGTACTGACGAGACTGTAGAAGATATTAGACAACTGGCTGTAGATAGAGGTTTTGTTGACAAAGGTGATATGCTTATTAATCTAGTAGCTATGCCCTTATTAGACAGAGGTATGGTAAATACTTTACGAGTATCAGAAGTGTAGATCTATGATTATTAAACTAAGGGTTGGAAGAATGAACTTCCAACCTTAGTTTACAACTTATATAGAGCTTTCATTTTCGATAATTTTATACCCGTTTATCACTTTTATAATTCGTACGGACCTGCTATAATTTTTCAGTACGTACTCATATTCTACAGACGTTATTTCTTTTGAATCATCCGTATGTATAGTTAACTCATCTATGAGTGTTCGCTCTCTTTTTCTACTATTAACTATCTTTATGTTAGATTCAGCCTGAGAGAGATTGGGATTTATGTTCTTAGGTAAATTAAAAAGCATTTTGGTAATCTTGTATATTTCCCCCCAATTAGTTGCTGGAAGTATTACTTCTGTAAGCATTCCGTATGTATCTCCTTTCTTATGAGGTGTTTTTACAACCACAATCTTTTGTGAATCTGTACTGATACGACTTGCATAATTTTTTAAAGTTTCTTCAGCTTTTGGCGGAGCAATCGGGCTTAGATACCCATCAAAAGCAAAACCTTTGGCCCCTTGATAACTAACTTCTACCATATTTCCTGTAATTCCCTCTACGGTCATTTTTGTGTTTGCTGGAGTGCTTATTTTAATGACCTCTGAGCCGTATGGTAATGTGAGAATTTTATTGGATCTAAGATTTGTACCTTCTCTTAATGACAACCCAGAACTGGCATTAACAAACAAAGAAGCGTTAGAAGATTTACTTAGGTTAGTAGCATCTGCAGGGCTGGAGGACTTCATAGAAACGTCACTCTTTGTTGAGTTGTTATTCTTTTTTTCTGAGCTACAGCTTGTAGATAAAAAGAAGAGAGAGATACTTAGAGCAATTAATAAAGAGGTCTTCATAAGGAGGGATTTTAGAGATGAAACGTTATAAGTATCAAACCACGATATATGCCATAAATTGGTCTCGTTGCGTTAAAAAAAATATAAAATCAAACTAACGATCAATTCCTAAAAGTATTGTCTAAGCACGTTAAAATCTAAAACCAAGACTTATAAACCACTCACTTGCTTTTATCTCTGGACTATAGGTGTATTTTACTTCCATAGGACCCATAAATGTTTCTGCTCCATACCCTAATGAATACCCAGAATAAGAAGGGGGCGGTAACCAGTCATCTGGTGATTCAAAAAGATCATATCCTACATTTGCAAAATTTGCAGATAGATTTACATGGTTTTTTTTGAAAATTTCATAGTCTAACTCAAAAGCAGCCTTTACATATCCATCACCAGTAACACTAAAAAAATCATAACCTAAAAAAGGAACCATATTATTCACTTTTTTTGCTCCGTATCCTCCAAGAAAAAAATCTAAGGTCCTTGTATCTTTTCCTCCTACCTTAAATCCCCCTGAAATCTCTAAAATAGCGGTTAGGTTGTGTTTAAAGTTTTGAGCATATTTAAATTCAGCATTAGCAATACCAAATTCTGAAAAAGAATTATTAAAATCTGATGAGTATACATACAAATTAAAATCTCCGTCAAAATAGAATCCAGAATTTGGAAAAAAAATATTATCTAGAGAGTCGTACTTGAGCTGTCCGTAGGCCCCTGCGAGATGACTTTTTTCAAAGATTACGCCTTGATCGCCTTCATTTGTTGAGACTAGGGTTTCTGTCTCAACATCAAGATACTTATGCTTTAAACCTAAGTCTAGTGAGAATTGTTTGAGAAATAGAGTTTGTAGGTAAATTTTGTTTGTAAGATCTTGATAGTCTAGGCTTAATTTATTGACACCAGCGATGTCAATACCTTGTACCTCTTCAACAAGTTGTGCATTAATACTGTGATTAAATGATGTGTATGAAGAGTTAAGACCAACACTCCAATAAAAACCTTTATCAATATAATAGTCAAAATTGTATCTAATATTATCTCCTACAATTAAATCCATAGAGGCAACATCATTACGAAAGAGCACTCTTTTCTTTGTAAAATTCAGAAGACCTGAAGCTCGGTAGAGGTCGTTATATTGGATTCCTAATTTTAAAGACTGAGTACTTGTTGCCTCTTGTAGGGCTATGTGTAGCAAGTATCCATCTTCTACAGCTTGTAATTTGTGGCCTACCCTCTTGAAATTTTCTGTTGCAGAAAGGTTATTAAAACCTTCATACAATGTCTCGTATTTTAATGTTAAAGGGGGTTTAAACTTTAGTTTACCTAATATGTAGCTCCTTGTATAGTGATCATTACCACTTATCGTTACGGCCTGTATAGCTATAGAGTCTGTGGTGATTGGAGCTATTTTTTTCTTGACCGTGGCATTTTGTTTAATGGCAAGTTCTTTAAGTATCTCATATTGATCCATTGCCATTTTAGACCCTTTAGAAACAATCTCTCTGCCCATATCAAAAGAAACCACAGAAAAGTCATCCACACTTGGTCGTATGTAGATGTCTGTCTCACCTCTTTTTGTGACCATATCTTGGATAGTTTTATAATTATTTATTTGTAGCAGTACGTCAGTAGCAGATTTTAAATCTTTACGCCCCCTCAAAGTATCTTGCACATCTACACCTATAATAATGTCCATCCCTTTGTCTCTTAATTCATAGATAGGGTAATTATTCACGACACCGCCATCTATTAGTAACTTCCCATCTAGCAATACAGGACTAAATAAAGAAGGTAATGCCCCACTGGCGCTTATAGATTCTGGAAGATAACCAGAATCTAAAATCACTTGCTCCCCTTTTTCTACATCTGTAGCAATACAAAAAAAAGGAATAGGTAATTTGCTATAGTTTTCTATATCAGATACGTGTTCTAGTGTACGAGACAGTAAATTATAAGTGTTCTGTCCTTTGCTTAAAGAACTAGGTAGTGATACTTTAAAATTATCAAAAGGTAGTTTAATAGCATACCTCTCTGCATCCGCACGTTCATAAAAGGTTTTTGCCTCTCGAGGTAAATTGTCCTGTATGATATTATCAAAATTTACACTAGTAAAAATAGAATCGAGTTGAGAGGCGCTATATCCAGCTGCATATAAGCCGCCAACCACAGCTCCCATACTCGTTCCTGCTATATAATCTAATTTTATGCCCGCTTCTTCAATCACCTTAAGAACTCCAATATGAGCAAGACCTTTTGCTCCCCCGCCACTTAAGACAAGCCCCACTTTTAAATCATCATTTTCTGCTTGCGCGAAAACTTGAAAGCTCCAAAACAATACCGATATAGAAAGTAAATACTTCATTATTTTGCGTGATAGTGATTATATATAATATCAGCCTTTGAAGGACCTATAACATCTGTTAAGCTTTTCTTTGTGGCAGTTTTCACCTTAGAGACAGACCTAAAGTGTTTCAACAAATCTACAATTGTCTTTTCACCAATTCCTCTAATGGTTTCTAACTCTGTACCAAGAGCGGCATTACTACGCTTATTCCTATGAAAGGTGATTCCAAAACGATGCGCCTCATTACGTAATTGTTGTATAATCTTAAGTGTTTCACTCTTTTTGTCCAAATAAAGCGGAATACTATCTCCAGGATAAAATAACTCTTCTAGTCTCTTAGCAATACCTATAATGGCGATTTTACCGCGTAACCCTAAGGTTTCTAATGCTTTTACTCCGCTAGAAAGCTGTCCCTTACCACCATCTACAATAATGAGTTGCGGCAGTGGTTGATCCTCTTCTAATAACCTACGATACCTTCTAAAGACAACCTCTTCCATACTAGCAAAATCATCTGGGCCTTCTACGGTTTTAATATTGAATTTGCGATAGTCGCTTTTGCTAGGTTTACCATTTTTGAAAACCACACAAGCCGCCACGGGATTGGTTCCTTGTATGTTTGAGTTGTCAAAACACTCTATATGGCGAGGCTCCTCAGTCAATCGTAAATCCACTTTCATTTGGGCCATAATACGATTTGTATGCCTGTCTGGATCAACAATTTTTGTTTGTTTAAAACGCTCCATACGGTAATATTTTGCGTTTCGTTCTGAAAGATCTAAGATCCGTTTTTTATCCCCTAACTTTGGAATAGTTACTTTATAATGTTCCCCAATATCAACAGCAAATGGCACATATATTTCTTTTGAATTATGGTCAAAGCGTTGTTGGATTTCAATAATTCCCAATTCTAGTAATTCTTTATCTGTCTCGTCTAGTTGCTTTTTGAGTTCTAAGGTGTGAGACTTTATAATTGCTCCATGTGATATTTGTAAAAAATTCACATATCCATATCCTTCATCACTTATGATGGTGAAGACATCTACATTATTTATTTTAGGATGTACAACTGTACTTTTAGCTTGGTAATTTTCTAAAATATCTAACTTCTCTTTGATACGTTGGGCCTCTTCAAATTCCATAGCGGCGGCATGAGCTTTCATTTTTTCGCGAAAGCGATCTAAAGACTCTTTAAAATCTCCCTTTACAATCTGTCGGATATGCTCTATATGTTCGTGGTAATCTTTTTCAGACTGTTTGCCCTCACATGGACCCTCACAATTCCCAAGGTGATATTCAAGGCAGACTTTATATTTGCCAGTATCTATTTTTTCTTGAGAAAGGTCATAATTGCAGGTGCGAAGTTTATAAAGGCTTTTAATAAGATCAAGAAGGGTACGTACGGTCTTCATACTGGTGTACGGTCCGTAATACTCACTTCCATCTTTTATGAGACGTCTTGTGGGAAATACTCTAGGAAATCGCTCATTTTTAATACAAATCCACGGGTAGCTTTTGTCATCTTTAAGCATGACATTATACCGTGGTTGGTATTCCTTTATGAGGCTATTCTCTAACAGTAAAGCATCTGTCTCTGTCGCTACTACAATATGCTTAATTTCATGAATTTTTTTAACCATGGTCCGTATACGACCACTATCATGCGATTTATTGAAATAGGAGAGGACTCGTTTTTTGAGATTTTTTGCTTTACCTACATACAATAGTTTGCCATTTTTATCATAATATTGATAAATACCAGGGCTGGTAGGGAGCGTTTTGAGATGTAATTCTACAGATGCACTTGCCATACTCAAAGATAGTATATGATTGGGATTACGCTTTCGCGAAAGCGTAAAAATTCTTATTAAATCTATGCATCAGACCATCACATTTAGTACCTTGCTTTATTATGCCAAAAAAAATTATAGGTCGTACTGACAAAGCAGATTTTCCAGAACTGGGCTTTGAAGATATTGATGTGAAAATTGATACTGGAGCATATACCTCTTCAATTCATTGCCATAGTATTACTGAGGTAGACAGTCTCCTTATTTGCACTTTTTTTGATAAAAAACATCCACTTTACAATGGTAAGGAGCTTGTTTTTGAAGACTATGACATTGCTGCTGTAAAAAGTAGCAACGGAGAGATTCAATATCGATATGAAGTGCAAAGTGACATACGAATTTTCAATAAAAAATATAAAATCTCCTTAACACTATCATCAAGAGAAGATATGAGATTTCCCGTACTTTTGGGGCGTAAATTTCTAACTAAAAAATTCATAGTAGATACAGAGCTTACAGATGTGTCCTTCAATTTAAAAAACCAATGAACTTAAAAATACTCTCTCGAAACCCGCATTTATATTCAACTAGTAGGCTTATTGAAGTGGGTTTAAAAAGAGGTCATAGCGTAGAAGTAATAGATCCTCTCAAATGTGACCTCATTATAGAGAAAAAGAAGCCTATCGTTTACTATAAAGGAAGACACTTAGACACAACGGATGCAATTATTCCTCGTATAGGTGCTTCGATCACATTTTATGGGACAGCAGTAGTACGTCAGTTTGAAATGATGAATTGCTTTACAACGACAACTTCGACAGCTCTTGTTATGAGTCGTGACAAACTTCGAAGCTTGCAAATATTATCTAAGTCAAAACTTGGAATGCCTAAAACAATTTTTACAAACTACAGTAGAGATGTCTCTGAGGTAATAGATCATGTAGGAGGTGCACCATTGGTAATTAAATTACTTGAAGGTACACAAGGACTAGGAGTAGTACTGGCAGAAACAAAAAATGCAGCAGAGTCTGTTATTGAAGCCTTTAATGGTCTGGAAGCCAGGGTGATTATTCAAGAGTTTATAAAAGAAGCAAAAGGCGCAGACCTTCGAGCCTTTGTGGTAGATGGACAAATTGTAGGAGCTATGAAACGTCAAGGAAAAGAAGGCGAGTTTAGGTCAAACCTACACAGAGGCGGCTCTGCAGAGCTCATTAAGCTATCTGAAGAGGAAGAAAATGCTGCTATTAAAGCTGCAAAAGCCATGGGACTGGGAGTGGCAGGGGTAGACATGTTACAGAGTGAGCGTGGGCCTTTAATACTAGAAGTAAATTCTTCACCAGGACTTGAGGGTATTGAAAAAGCAACTGGAAAAGATATTGCAAAAACAATTATACGCTATATAGAGCGCAACATTTAATAAATATTCGTGTGAAATTTATTGACGACGATAATATACTTACGTTATTAGGAGAGCGCATTTTACCTGGTAAAAGAGCGACTGTTAATTTTAACCTTGCAAAGCTGTATACCACAGCAGCTGTTGAGGTACCGATCATAGTTGAGAGGTCAAAAAAACCAGGCCCTGTAATTCTGATTACCTCAGGAATTCACGGAGATGAGATCAACGGAGTAGAAATCGTACGCCAGCTTATAGCAAAAAAAATAAATCGACCTAAAATAGGAACCGTAATATGTATTCCTGTCGTAAATATTTTTGGTTTTTTAGATATGAAGCGTGCTTTCCCAGATGGAAGAGACCTCAACCGAGTTTTTCCTGGTAATCCAAGGGGGTCCCTCGCGAGTAGATTTGCCTATCAATTTGTGAAGAAAATCCTTCCTGTGGCAGATATTTGTATGGACTTTCATACGGGAGGGGCTTCAAGATTTAATGTTGCACAGGTGCGTATAGATCCTTCTGATTTTACGTCTACACAATATGCAAAGGTTTTTAACGCACCATTCACATTACATTCAAAAACAATATCAAAATCCTATAGAGCAACTTGCTCACGTCTAGGAAAGCCCATTCTACTTTTTGAAGGAGGAAAGTCTAAGGTAAGTGATAAGGATATTGCACGTCAAGGAGTTTTTGGAGCGATGCGCGTATTTGCTCATCTAGGTATGCTTGCAGATGATTTTAAAGTACCAGAGGCTCAAGCACCCTCGGTATTAGTGGAGGCAACACAATGGCTTAGAGCTAAATATTCTGGCCTTTTACATACAAAAGTAAATTGCGGAGAGTATGTGAATGTGGGACAGCACCTAGCAACAATTACTGATCCTTACGGAAAATTTAGACATTTAGTGATTGCAAAAAACGCAGGATACCTTATTAACGTAAATGAGGCATCACTGGTCTATCAAGGGGATGCCATTTTTAATACATCATTACAAAAGAATGTTGCAAGTGAGCAAACAAGAACTGAGGAAGAAGTATAAGGCATTGCGTACGACCGTCTCAAAAGACACCCTTGAAGAAATGAGTCTTCAAATCGCAAATAAGGCATTGCAAAGTGACTTATGGGACCATGAATACTATCATGTTTTTTTACCTATAGAGCACTTATTTGAAATCAACACTGAGTATCTTCTTTCTATCCTTAGCGGTAAAGACAAGCATATTCTTTTATCAAAATCAAATTTTGATGAAGGATCAATGCAGCATTTTCTTTTAACAGATAGTAGTATCCTTCAAGTAAACCCTTATGGGATTCCAGAACCAAAAGATGGTATTGAAATCCAGCCTGACAAAATCGATGTTGTTTTCATACCTCTTCTTGCGTATGATAAGCTTGGAAATAGAGTAGGTTATGGAAAAGGATTTTATGACCGCTTTTTAGCTAGTTGTAACCCTGAAGTAATTAAAGTTGGTATGAGTTTATTTGAACCAGAAGTTGAGCCTATAGAAGCAAACAGTTATGACGTTGCGTTAGATTATTGCATAACACCCCGTAATGTGCATAAGTTTTAAGGACGGGAGTGTAAAGTGACCTTTATTTTACAGCCACTTCATCTTGAGGAAAGACTCTCTTGTTAAACACAATAAGAATCCCTACACCAGTGCTTATAGCCATATCTGCAATGTTGAAAATAGCATTAAAAAACGTGAATGAGTCTCCGCCCCATATAGGAAACCAATCAGGGAATTGTGCATTTTTTATAAAGGGAAAATATAACATATCTACCACCTTTCCAAAAAGAGGGGGAGCATACCCACCACCTTCTGGCATAAATGTAGCAACTTGACTTGTTGTACTCGCGCTAAAAATAGATCCGTAAATAAGTGAGTCAATAATATTACCTAATGCACCAGCAAAAATAAGAGAGATCGCAATAATTAATAATTTAGGGGCATGGTCTTTTATTGATTTATAGAGCCAGTATGCAATTACTGGAGCAATAATAAGTCTAAAGAGTGAGAGTGTTATCTTCCCATATTCACCAGGTAACTCAACACCCCAAGCTGCTCCTTGATTCTCAACAAAAAAAATTTGAAACCAATCCCAACCGAAAACTTGAATACTTTCTCTGAGGTAAAAATTAGTTTTAATGTAAATTTTCAGAACCTGATCTACCAGTAAAATCAAGAATATTATAAGCCCGGCTTTTTTAAGCGACATAATCTATTTTTTGGAAGTGTCAAAAATAAGGTATTTACTGCGATTTACGAATGGTAATATCACCATCTAAACTCTCAACAGAAAGCGGTGCACCCATATTAATGTCTGTGGGTATAACGACGATCCCGTTGCGAGATTGTGCAGTCACATGTGCTTGATCGAGTTCTATATCGACATTACCAGAAATTGTATTGATTTTTGCGCTTTCGCGAAAGCGAAACTTTTTTGCAGTAAAATTACCTCTGCCTAAATCTATACGTACTTTCCCTAATTTACCAGCCGTAATAACACTTGATAAGGTAGAAAAAATAGAGAGATCCATTTCCAAAGGCATAATAATTTCTAACTCAATAGCCATCACTTTATGGGCAGAAAGTTTATCATTAAAAGGAACATAATCTGGAGTTGTACCTGTTTTAATTTGTAAAACCTCATTGTCAATTTGTGTGTTGAGAAGGGTACTAGCAAAGATTTCTCCGTCAATAACTGTATATATAGTGATTATGTCAGTTTGAGCAGTATTGACCTTGATCTCAAATATTTCATTACTATGAATTTGCAGTTCTTTTACTCCAGCAGCAGAATATGTTTTAGAAACCCTTTTCTGAGCCGTCAGGGTCACAGAAAAAAAAACTATGAATAGGGCGGTATAAAGTTTCAAAGGTTTTACTTAATATGGTTAGAGCCTTCTAAGCCCTATTATTATAATTAAAAAGCACTCCCTAAAGAGTGCTCTGTAAATTGAACATCATACTTCTTCTTAAGAACATAGATGTTAGTTATCGCAATACAAAGCTGCGTTAACTTTGCATATTCTTTGCCTCAATGCTTAGCGTTGCGTGAGGAACAAGCTTTAAGCGCTCTGGGTTTATTAATTTACCAGTAACCCTACAGATACCATAAGTTTTATTATTAATACGTGTGATGGCATTTTTAAGATCTCTTATAAACTTTTCTTGACGTATGGCAAGCGCACTATTCGCCTCTTTGCTCATAGTTGCACTACCTTCATCAAAAGATTTGAATTGAGGAGAGGTGTCATCAGTGCCATTATCTCCATCATTGAGATAAGCACTTTTAATAAGCTCTAAATCGTGCTGAGCTTTTTCAATTTTCTTGTTAATTAACTCGCGAAACTCTTCTAGTTGCGCATCGCTAAAACGTTCTTGTGTGTCTGTACCCATAACTATTGTTTTGAAATGGTTAAATATGTTTTAATATCATCAAAAGCAATTTCTAAACCGTTAGAAATATTTTCTACTATTTCTAGAGAATCTGCTAGTGTTTCTTCTTTAATATAGTCAGCATTGCTTGTTACTGTTTGCGCTATTGAAGGCTCATTTTGCAATTGTATATGAATGCGATCTGTCACTTCATAACCAGAGTCTTTACGTAAATTTTGAATACGATTTACAAGTTCTCGGGCAATTCCTTCTTTTTTAAGATCGTCACTTATCGTTACATCTAAAGCAACTGTTACCCCAGCATGACTAGCAACTAACCAACCTTCTATATCTTGAGAGGTAATCTCTACATCTCCAGACTCTAAAATAATGCTTTCTCCGTTAATCTCAATAGGTAATTGCCCCTCTTGTTCAATTGTGGCAATATTTTTTGCATCTAAAGTATTTATTTTGCTGGCAACCAGCTTCATATCTTTTCCAAAGCGTGGTCCTAACACCTTAAAATTTGGTTTTATTTGCTTCACTAAAATCCCAGAGTCATCAGAAATGAGCTCAATTTCTTTCACATTTACCTCAGATTTGATCAAATCTGCTACGGCTTCTATCTCTTTTTTGTCATTTTCATTGAGCACGGGGATCATAATACGTTGCAATGGTTGACGCACTTTAATCTTTTCTTTTGCTCTAAGCGATAAGGTAAGCGAACTTACAATTTGTGCTTTTTGCATTTTATGTTCTAACGCTGTATCGATGTAATTCGTATCGCTTATAGGAAATTTTGCGAGGTGAATACTTTCAAAATCTTCTCTGCCAGTAGCAGCGTTAAGATCTTTATAGAGTTTTTCCATAAAGAATGGTGCCACAGGAGCACTTAACTTTGCAACTGTTTCAAGACAGGTATATAATGTTTGGTAAGCAGAAATTTTATCGGTGGCATATTCACCCTTCCAGAAGCGTCTTCTACTTAATCTTACAAACCAGTTTGACAGGTTTTCCTGTACAAACTTATCAATAGCTCTAGTTGCTTTAGTAGGCTCATATTGTGAGTAAAATTTATCTACTTCGGCAATAAGAGAGTGGAGTTCTGACAAAATCCAACGGTCTATTTCTGGACGTTGAGAAAGTTCTATTTCCGCTTCCGCGAAAGCGAAATTATCCAGATTTGCATACAGCGCAAAGAAATTATAGGTATTGTAAAGTGTCCCAAAGAACTTACGCTTTACTTCTTCTATGCCGTCTAAATCAAACTTAAGGTTATCCCATGGATTTGCGTTAGAAATCATGTACCAGCGTGTTGCATCTGGCCCGTATTTTTCTAAGGTCTCAAAAGGGTCTGTCGCATTACCTAGTCGCTTAGACATCTTTTGCCCGTTCTTGTCAAGTACTAGTCCATTAGAAACCACATTTTTATAGGCTACATCGTCAAAAATCATTGTAGCGATCGCGTGGAGTGTATAAAACCATCCACGAGTTTGGTCTACACCTTCGGCTATAAAATCTGCTTTACGCCAAGTGTCTTCTACGAGTTCTTTATTTTCAAAAGGATAGTGCCATTGTGCATACGGCATAGATCCAGAGTCAAACCAAACATCTATAAGATCTGCCTCACGTTTCATAGGCTGCCCACTTGCAGAAACGAGCGTGATCTTATCTACCACATTTTTATGCAGGTCTACGAGTTCATAGTTTTCTTCACTCATATTGCCCACTTCAAAGTCTGCAAAAGGATCTGCATCCATCACACCAGCGTCAAGTGCTTTTTGTATTTCGGCTTTAAGCTCTGCTATAGAACCTATGAGTAGTTCTTCCTTTCCATCATCAGTACGCCAGATAGGTAATGGTATTCCCCAAAAACGACTACGAGACAGGTTCCAGTCGTTTGCATTAGCAAGCCAGTTACCAAAACGGCCTTCCCCAGTAGATTGTGGTTTCCAGTTAATACCAAGATTAAGCTCGTGCATACGATCTTTAAAATCGGTTACTTTTATAAACCAAGAATCTAGCGGGTAGTAAAGTACCGGCTTATCTGTACGCCAGCAGTGTGGATAACTGTGTACGTACTTCTCTACTTTGAAAGCTTTATTTTCTTCTTTTAAACGTATGGCAAGCTCCACGTCCATAGATCGTTCTGGAGCCTCGCCATCTGTGTAATATTCATTTTTGATATACTTGTTGCCAAACTCTTTGAGCTCTGGGCGAAATTTACCCTGAAGATCTACAAGCGGTACTAAGTTTCCATCTTCATTCTTAACTAGTAATGGTGGTACCTCTGGCGAAGCTAGCTTTGCCACCAAAGCATCATCTGCACCAAAGGTAGGTGCCGTGTGTACGATACCCGTACCATCCTCGGTCGTCACAAAATCACCGGCAATCACCCGGAAAGCATCTTGAGGATTATCATGAGGTTGTACAAAATCAAAGAGTTGCTCGTAGCGAAGTTCAAGAAGGTCTGCTCCTTTAAATTCTCTGGCTACGAAGTATGGGATTTTCTTATCTCCAGCATTGTATGCATCCAACTCTTCTTTCGCGGAAGCGGAAGCAAATTTCTTATCAAACTGCTTAGAGACTAAGTTCTTTGCAAGAATAACTTTTACGGGCTCGAAGGTGTACTGGTTAAATGTTTCCACAAGTACATAATCTATCTTTTTTCCTACGGTAAGTGCAGTATTTGATGGCAGCGTCCAAGGGGTTGTTGTCCAAGCGATAAAGTAAGTTTGCCCGTCTGCAAGTTCTTTTGCAAGTGGATTTTCACCTTGATCTGTCACTTTAAATTGTGCAACCACCGTAGTATCTGTCACATCACGGTAACAGCCAGGCTGGTTAAGTTCGTGAGAGCTTAATCCCGTTCCTGCCTTAGGAGAATAGGGTTGGATGGTGTAGCCTTTGTACAGTAAATCTTTGTTATAGATTTGCTTAAGTAACCACCATACGGTCTCCATATATTTAGACTTGTAGGTAATGTATGGATCATCCATATCTACCCAGTAGCCCATTTTTTCGGTAAGGTCATTCCAGATATCTGTGTAGCGCATCACGGCCTTTTTACAAGCTTCGTTATACTCCTCTACAGTGATTTTTGTGCCGATATCCTCTTTAGTAATACCAAGTTCTTTTTCAACACCAAGTTCTACAGGAAGTCCGTGTGTATCCCATCCCGCTTTGCGTTTTACTTGAAAACCTTTCATCGTCATATAACGAGGAAAAATATCTTTAATCGCGCGTGCTAGTACGTGGTGTACACCCGGTAGTCCGTTTGCCGAAGGTGGTCCTTCAAAAAACACATACGGTTTTGCTCCTTCTCGAGAGGTAACTGACTTCTCAAAAACGTCGTTTTCTTTCCAGTAGGCAAGTACCTCGCTAGCGATATTAGGAAGGTCTAATCCTTTATATTCAGTGAACTTAGCGCTCATTTTGTAGTCTTTATTGTTTGTGTGCGAATTTACGAGTTTTTCTCTACAGTAAAGGAGCCTTTTGTTTCAAAGGAGACTTCTTACCAAATATCACTATGACAAATTATAAAGTGTATAAATAATTCTTTTTTATAAGAAGTTATAGTTGTTGAGAAATTTATATAAACAAACTTCTTACAAATCCTATAGCTTTTGCGCTTTTTTATTTTGGGTTGTTTACCTATTGATTTTCAGTCTATTAATACTCCATCAGTTTCTTACTACTAAGTAATTTTATCTCTCACTTCAAACAATATAATATAGATATGTCAATCACAATTCAAACTGCAGCTTCACAATTAGGTGTTAAAGAGATAAGCGGCTCCCAGTCTAATGCGCAAATTTTGCAATATGCCAAAGACCTTGGGATAAGCAATTATACAAATGACGATGCTGCTTGGTGTAGTCTTTTTGTAAACTGGGTTGCTCACAAGGGCGGATTAGAAACTACAGGCAAACTCACAGCTCGCTCTTGGCTCAATGTAGGTTTTCCTACAGATCGTCCAGAGCCTGGAGATGTAGTAGTTTTTTGGAGAGAAAATCGTAATTCTTGGATGGGTCACGTAGGATTCTTTACTGGTTTTTCACATAACCTATCGCGTATCTATTGCTTAGGTGGTAATCAAGGCAATCAAGTATCCATAACAGCATACGGTAAGGATAGACTATTAGGTTTTAGAAGACTGCGTAAAGTAGGTGTCAATGAGATCAAAGATCAGCACCTCAACAGAGGGAGCCACGGTACTGCTGTGGCAGAGCTACAAGATATTCTCAAGCAACTAGGATACGACTGTGGGACCACTGATGGGAAATTCGGTCCTAAAACAGAACAATGTCTTAAAGACTTTCAAGCCTCTAGCGGTTTTTTAAAACTTACAGGCAAACTAGACAAAGCCACGAGAGAATATCTAGATAAGGTTATGGAAAATCACTTATTAGAATTTTAGAATTATTAATCAAACAATTTATAAATTTTTAAAACAAAAGTATTATGGCAAAATTTGAACCAATTCCAGATGACTTTATGAATGTCGTCTTAGGGCAAGTGTATAAAAAGTTAACAAATGGTGGAGATCCCACCATGTTAGGACCTAATAATTTTGTTGCTTGGGAGCCTGTTGCCACGGTTATAGATGAGGAAGCATTTGACTTTGCAACAAAAGGAGCAGTAGGTGTTCCTCCTATGGTTGAAGGAATGACAGACGAGCAGTATCAAGCACTCAGAGCCGAAAAGAAGTTTGAAAGTTATGCTTTTGCAGAGGAGTTTGCACGACTAGCAGATCAGATACCATCGCACGTCCCTAAACTTCTTCCAGATGGAAAAAGTAGGGAGTTTACAATTTTTAGTCCTGCAGAGCAGACAGTGTCTAATGTCTATAGTGACGCTTTAGAATTTAGCGTAGTAAAGGATAGTAAAGAGGACCCTAAAGTGGTAAAGCGTATTGAACGAGAGCGTAAAAAACTCTTTAAAACAAAGAAGCTCAAAAATCCCGACTTTGATGAAGAGTCTATAGAGCATCCAGAAGATAATCCAAAATATATCCATCAGTCCTTTGTTTCTCCAGCTTATGCTAAATATCTAGAGTATGAGATGCTCTATGAAGAAGCCGATGAAGTACTTACAGATTTACAAATGCGAGTAGATTCTGGAGATCTGGAAGCTATGTCAGAAATGACAATGAGAGGTCGTAGTATTAAAAGAAAAAGGGACAATGCCTTAAAGAGATGGGAGTCTATGGGTTATAAAGGTAAAGTTGAAAAGGTAATGAACTACCTTGATGAGGTAGAGAGCAGTAATTTTTTAACACTCAAAAAGAGATATGAGTCAGAACTTCTAGCAGCAAGCCGTACAGGGCTTGGCGGCTCTAACACTTACCATTACTCATCTCCTATACCGGGTAAAATACTTGAAAACAGTTCAAAGTGGACCAAGTTTGAATTTAGTAAATCTGATTATGATAATGAATCTAAGAAGACCACTCATAAATGGTCCACAAAAGCAAGTTACGGAGGTATTGGTAAAATAAATGCAGAAGGAAAGCATGAGAAAGACACCTCCGAACTTAATTTTAACGACTTTAAAATGTCTTTTAAGATTACCAAGTGTTTCATGTCTAGACCGTGGTGTAGTAACTCATACCTAAAGTCCAGATACTGGAAGTACAGTAAGCACGGAAAAGATATTATGAATAACCAGATGCTTAGTGATGGTAAAGGTGGGGGGCTTTTACCTGCAATCACTACAGAGTTATACTTGCTTTCTGAGCTCAACATTGGCTTTAAAAAAGGATCATCTTCTTATAAAAAAGTGAAGAATGTTGTAGATGCTGGAGGCAGCGTACGTGTAGGTTTATTTAAAATGGGTGCTTCTTACGGCTATGCTAGTGATAAAGTAAATAGTTCAGGTGAAAAAGAAAGTCAAGGAGTCACCTCAGACGGAATTTTATTAGTGGGAAGAAAATGTAAAATTCTCGATCTCGCACCTAACCCATTACCATCTATAAAGGATGACGAATGGATTAAAGTAAAATAATTTTTAGTGTGCCGAAGGTTTGATGAAAACGTTCGGCACAATTTTAAATAATAATGTTATGAAATTTTATATTGCCTGTATACAAAAGTTGAGTGAACTCGTACAAGAAACATCTGGAGTAGAGAATAAATTTCTAGCTTGTCCGACACTAAGGGTCTATGAAGCGTCAGATTTTGACTTTCTTACGGTCTCGCAGATGAATGCAGAAGATCGCCTAAGCACAGAGAATATCTCTATGCAGTTTAACTCCCTAAGTTCGAGCAAAACATATTGGGATGTAGACGCAACAAATAGTCTGTTTGATTTATATAAAGAACGTTTAGAAAATCTAAAATTAAGAACGCAAGATGATGTCTCACAAGGCAATGAGAGTGCTCAAGAATTGTTACACAATAAAGATGGATCTCCTTCTGAAGCACTTATAAACTATACAAAGACCTTAGATGAATATGATCAGATTTTAGATGAACATAGAGAGTTTTTGAGCGAGATCGATGTTGAGGCAAGTGAGCCCGAAGAACTTCTTAACAGTCGAAAATGGGATGTACTGCAAAAACAACTAGCACTTTTTGTAGCCAATTGGAAACTTAATGCTCACAAAGAAGAAATAGAAAAAGCTTTAGAACGTATTAATAAACTGACAGATTTTGATTCCTTTCTTGCACTTAAAAACACAATTGAAAATCGTTTAAGAAACGCCGAAATCACAGGAATAAAATCTTTGTCAGAATTTTCTAAGCTGCAAATTTTCCCTACAGATTTCAATAAAAGTGATCTCTCTTGGAGTTCGCTAGAAATTACAAATGCCGAGGTAGACACGATATTTAAAAGAGCTCAAAAAGCACTTAAAGGATTTAATGAAGATTTACTCACGTTTGATTACAATGAGGATTTTATTGAGAAAATCACTGCTAGTTATTGTATTATCACGGTAAAACGTCCTTGGCTCAATAAGAACATTTTCGACTCTGAGTTTATAGATGGAAATACCAAGAACAAAACGTTTACTTATGCAAATAAAATCCTTCTTATAAAGGATATACGTGTAATTCTCAAGGAAGATCTTACACCTAAAGAGAAGAAAGAAATAGATGGGAATAGTATCATAAAATTTGGACCTATTTTTATGAAAAATCAAGCATTTATTAATGCCACATCAAAAAAAACTTTTATCAAAGCAATCACCAGTAAAGAAATATACACAAAGGCCTATGCTCCTAAGATTAATAAGAAACTCGCAAAAATATCCTCAGGACTTATATTATCAAAACCTGTAAAGAAAGGATCACTTGTTAAACATAAAAAAGCAAAACCAATTTTACATAGGCAAAAGTTTGCTACAATAAAACAAAAAAACTCTGCCCAAAAAGTTCAAATAAAATCGACCAAGAGTAGAAATAATCCTAAGTTTTTTGAAAGGCAAATGAGATTAAAACAGACTAAGCCGCTACAAAGTGTGCAACTGTCTCAAAAATTACAGTTAACTGCAAAAACGTTAGACCTAAAAAACTTAATGATTTATAATATTCAAAAGTCGCCTAAAACTATTACTTCAAGAGTGCATTTTATTATTAAAGATCAGCTTGGAGAAAATGCTTTATATAAGGTAGAAATTTCTATTAAAGATCAACGTACAAATTACTTTAAAGAAGTAGAAACAGATCAAGATGGACAGATTACTATAAATCTTACAGAAAGTAATTATGAGATTACTTTACGTAAAGATGGATTTAAGGAATTAACATTTATAGAGTCTATAAAAAAAGATGCAAATAAAACGATTGGAAAGCAATTAGAGCCTCATGAAGTATTTTATGAGTCATACTTTTTAGTAGGTATTATAGGAGATCAGATTTCTTTGTAAGTTAGGCAAGTTTTCGGAAAAATTTATAAATATTTTGAAAACACAAAAATAAAATGATAGAAATTTACACCAAAAGTGAAAGATTTTATCTCAAACGCCATAAGTAAGATAGACCATTCTGAAATCTTCTTTAACTTTTTTAATAGTAATAATTTAAAGACCTAATTTTTTAGAAATTAGAGCTTCTTTTACAATTAAGTTTTAAAGATAGATGATTATTACAGAGGTAATTTTCTTCATTCTACAATAGTCTCAAAATTCCAACTCTTATTTTTTTAAACGTGCTTTCCTACTTCAAAACCATGTTTCCCGAGGTATTGATTTCCAGAATCTATAGCATCTTCTTCTAATGTTGTTCCCATGGAGTCGTTCCAGCGATTAAGGTATCCAAAGAGTGAGATGACGCCCAGCATCTCTACAATCTCACCTTCATCCCAGTATTTATATAATTTTTCCTTTATCTCATTATCAACGGCATTTGGTACTTGGCTCGCCGCCAGGGAGAAGTCAAGCGCAGCACGCTCTGCATCAGAAAAAGCTGGATGATGTCTGTATTCCCAAATATTGTCTAGTTGCTCTTGCTCTGCTCCATATCGCTCTGCAGCTCGTATCGCATGTGCTTGACAATAACGACATCCAGTGGCATTACTAGATACCCAAGCGATCATACGTTTGAGCGCAGATGTTACACGACCTTGATTTGCCATCACTGCTTTATTTAGATTTATAAAAGCACGCGAGATATCTGGACGGCGTTGCATGGTAAGTACAGAGTTAGGACAAAAGCCCAAGGTTTCATTGAAAAATTCGGCGAGCTCTTTAGTGGTTTCGTCGTGATCTGCAGAGAGTGGAGTGACTAATGGCATAATTATAATTTTCTTAAGAAAAGTATTATTTAAATAAAATATGAGGCTAAATATAAGACTTATTTAAAATCGATGATTTTGTAGAAATTATTGAATGAGCTACACAAAAATAAAATAGATTTTAAAAATTTAACAAAGAAGTGTGTATTTGGTCGATAAATGAAATAAAATGTTAATTATATTACAAATTATTCGTTTCTTGTGATAATTAATTAAAAATTCAAATTTTGATGAACAAAAATGTAAAGATTTTAGGGGTAATTCTTGCTGCTGCAGCAATAGGATGTACAAATGATGCTACATTGTCAGATTCTGACTTAAATGTAGAGGAATCACTTACTATAGAAATGAATGAAGATGTGGGCAGCGCTCAAGATCTTGAAGGAAGATATATTGTAGTATACAATACAGATTTTGGAAAATCAATGAACGCTCAATCTTCAAAAGAAGCTGTTTTAAGTCTTACACAAGAAATATTAGGAACAACAAGGTCTGCAGCTGATTTAGGTATTAGTAATGTCTATTCAAAATCGATTAATGGTGTTGCTTTATCTCTTAATGAGAATCAACGTGCACTTCTTAACAAAGACAATCGTGTAAAATATATAGAACAAGATAGAATTGTTCAATTTGCTCCACCTTGTGGAACTCCAAACGGAGGACCTTGTGATGGAAATGGTGGCGGAGGTGATGATGGCGGATCTTCAGCACAAGAAACTCCTTGGGGGATTTCTCGTGTAAATGGAGGTGTTGCTTACACTGGTAATAGCGTAGCTTGGATCCTTGATTCTGGAGTGGATCTTGATCACCAAGATTTAAATGTGGATGCGTCTAGAGGATATAACGCATTTACATCAGGTAAAGATGGTCGTTCATTAGATGATGGAAACGGTCATGGTACTCACGTTGCAGGAACAATTGCTGCTTTAGATAATAATCTTGGGGTTATAGGTGTTGCTGCAGGAGCAACGGTTATACCTGTTAAAGTATTAGATTCGAGAGGTTCTGGTTCTTACTCTGGAGTTGTAGCAGGTGTAGATCACGTTGCAGCAAATGGCTCTGCCGGAGATGTGGCTAACATGAGTTTAGGAGGTCCTATTTCTGTAGCTCTAGAAGACGCTATAAAAGCTGCTGCTCAATCAGGTGTACGCTTCATGCTTGCAGCTGGAAACGAGGCTCAAGATGCTAATAATGTTTCACCAGCAAGGGTTAATGGTAACAATATTTATACAATATCTTCTATGGCACAAGGTGATAACTGGTCTAGCTTTTCAAACTTTGGAAATCCACCAGTAGATTACTGTGCACCAGGATCGGCTATTAAGTCTACTTGGAAAGGTGGAGGTTACAATACTATAAGTGGAACTTCAATGGCAACACCTCACGCAGCAGGAGTATTACTTTTAGGTAACGCTAGCTCAGGAGGAACTGTAAATGGTGATCCAGATGGTAATGCAGATACAATCATCGTTCACTAAACGATTTTAAATATTTGATTATGAAAACCGCTTCTTTAAAGGAGCGGTTTTTTTGTACCTTCATTTTAAAATAAAAAATTTAATAATGGCTGGACATAAAACTACGACAGTATATAAGGGTAAAATGCAATTTGAAACCGATAGCCCCACTGGTTACAAAACATATATGAACACCGGGCCAGATAATGGCGGGGATAATGAGGGAATGGGACCAAAAGCTTTAATGCTTTCTTCACTAGCGGGTTGCACTGGTTTAGATATCATTCATGTGCTTAAAAAGATGCGCGTAGAAATACCACATTTTGAGATGGTAGTAGAAGGTGTTTTAACTGAGGAACACCCTAAGACTTACCATACCGTGACACTTGATTATCATTTTTATGGTGAACACCTTGATCAAGAGAAGATTAAAAAAGCAGTGAAGCTTTCTGAAGAAAAATATTGTGGTGTGATGGAAATGTTTAGACAATTTTGCGAACTTAAAATAGGGGTTCATTTCATAACGAAGTAGCCTGTTATATTTCCCAAATTTGATGCAATGCGCTGGACACACAAACCAAAACCAGATCCACAAAAAGAAAAAAAACTCTCTCAAGAACTGGGAGTAGACGCACCAATATCAAGATTACTCATACAACGAGGAATTGAAACTTTTGCCGATGCAAAGAAATTTTTTAGACCCGCTCTAGAAGACCTTCATGATCCTTTTTTAATGAAGGATATGGATAAGGCTGTTGCTCGCATAGAAAAGGCAGTTGAAAGTGGAGAAAACATCATGGTTTTTGGTGATTATGATGTGGATGGAACCACAAGTGTCGCGCTGGTAAGCTCCTATTTAGAAACCTTACACCCGCAAATCGCTACGTATATACCAGATCGTTATGAGGAGGGCTACGGAGTATCCTATAAGGGTATTGACTTTGCAGTAGACAATGACATTACACTCATTATTGCCTTAGATTGTGGTGTAAAGGCGATTGATAAGGTGTCCTATGCCAAGGAGAAGGGAGTAGATTTTATCATCTGTGATCACCACAGACCCGGGGAAACATTGCCAGATGCGGTGGCAGTTTTAGATCCAAAACGAGAAGACTGTACCTATCCCTATTACGAGCTTTGTGGCTGTGGTGTTGGGTTTAAATTGATAAGTGCAATTACGCTTTCGCGAAAGCGTAACCCAGAAGAATTGCTTCCTTATCTTGATTTAGTAGCTACGGCAATAGGCGCAGATATTGTACCTATTACTGGTGAAAATAGAATTCTTGCTTATCATGGACTTCATGTAATTAATAAGGCACCAAGAGCAGGTTTTGAAGCTATTATAAAACAACTTAAAAAAGAAACTTTAACCATAACCGATGTGGTATTCATCATCGCACCACGTATTAATGCCGCCGGCCGAATGAAACACGGTAATCATGCCGTGACATTGCTACGCGAGACTGACTACAATGTTGCTTGCCAATATGCTACTGAAATAGAGACGTATAATGCAGATCGTAAGGAGGCAGATAGGTCTATTACCAAAGAAGCCCTAGATCAAATTATAAAGAATAAAGAGGAAAGCAGAAAAACGACAGTTGTTTTTCAAGAAGACTGGCATAAAGGAGTTATTGGTATTGTGGCGTCTCGACTAACAGAAACGTATTACCGGCCTACTTTAGTTTTTACAAAAAGTGGCGATAAATATGCGGCAAGTGCGCGCTCTGTAAAAGGGTTTGATGTGTATAATGCACTTCAGGAATGTGCAGCGCACATCGAACAATTTGGTGGTCATAAATATGCTGCCGGACTTACCTTGCTTCCCGAACAGTATGAGGCTTTCAAAGCCAAATTTGAGGATGTCGTTGCTAGAAGTTGTGATGAGCGATTACTCGTTCCAGAAATCGCTATAGATGCGGAAATTGATTTGAAAGACATCACCCCAAAATTCTACCGCATTTTAAAACAATTTGCTCCTTTTGGACCTCAAAATATGTCACCTACATTTATGACAAGAGATTTGTACGATACAGGTTATGGAAAAAAAGTAGGAGCAGATGAGGATCACCTTAAAGTTTCGGTGAAACAAAATAATAAAGGTAACTACATTGGAGGAATAGGTTTTAATTTAGGAAATAAGCATGAGCTCATATCAGGAAAAAAACCGTTTATGGCAGCTTATGCAATTGATGAAAATGTGTGGAATGGTGAAGTAAGTCTACAACTTAGACTTAAGGATATTAAGAGTGAAACTCTTTAATTTCGAAACCAACTTTTTCATCATAAACCCCATAGGTGTAGTGGGAAATCCAATCTCCCAGATTATGATAGGTAGAATTTTCTCCTACTTTGATATTCATAGGTAAGTGCCTGTGTCCAAACACAAAATAATCATAGTGTTCTGTCTCTAATTTACGCTTTGCATAGGTAGCAAGCCATTCGTTTTCTTCTCCCAAGAAAATATGATCATCATCTCCAGAAATAAGCTTGTTTTTAACCGAAAAATACTGTGCGATTCTCATCCCAATATCTGGATGCCCCCATCTAAAAAGCCACTGAAAAAACTTACCTCGAAAGATTTTTTTCATTCGTTTGTAGCCCTTATCACCAGGTCCTAACCCATCACCATGACCTAAAAAAAACTTTTTATCATTGATTTGAAAAACTTCTGGGTCATGAAAAACTGAAATGCCAAGCTCGTCCTCAAAATAACCATTCATCCATAAGTCGTGATTCCCTACAAAAAAGTATATTTCAATTCCCTCATCTCGCATCTCAGCTAGTTTACCTAAAGTGCGTACAAACCCTTTTGGGACTACGGTGCGATACTCAAACCAAAAGTCAAACAAATCTCCCATTAAGAAAATAGCTTGTGCATCTTTACGTGCCATTTCTAGCCACCTCAAAAACTTACGTTCTCTAGGCCTGCTCTCTTCCATAGTGGGAGCACCCAAGTGGTTGTCACTTGAGAAATAGATTTTTTTTCCTTGAGGAAGATTAATTTTCATAGATTAATTATCGCTTGCAAACCACTCTGCATAGCTAGTGGCAGTTTCTTGAAGGCGTAGTGAGTGAAGTTTAATATTTTTAGGTAAAAGCGATTTGATTTTTGCGGCAAAATCTATGACCATCATTTCACTGGTAGGCTGGTAATCTACGAGAAGTACTGAGTGACCACGATCAGAAAGTTCTTTTGCCAGCTCTACGTGAGGCGTGTTTTTGTTAAAAACAGTTGCATGGTCAAAAACGTCAACAATCTCTCTATTGACAATTTTCTTAAGGTCAGAGAAATCAATCACCATCCCGTATTTCACGTGTGATGAATCTGAGATAGGCTCACCTATTACTGTGACACTTAATTTATAACTATGGCCGTGTACATTGCGACACTTCCCATCGTAGCCATATAAAGCGTGACCTGTTTCAAAAGTGAATTGTTTTGTAATACGAATTTTTGACATACTGATTCTTCTTGTTTTCCGCTTTCGCGAAAAAGGTAACACCTCAACTAGCGTCTTCTCCTAAATTTATTATACAAAACTACGATAATCAAAACCAATCCTAGAATGAGGAAAAGTCCGTTACCACTTAAAAAGTTTAAAAAATCCATATTACTTTATTTAAACAATTAAAAATTTCGGCTAATAGCCAACAACTTTTCTTACTCTTCCCAAAACTTCATCTGCTACTTTTCCAGCTTTTTCTGCCCCTATCTTGAGTGCAGCGTCTATTTGGTCTAGGTTTTCCATATAATAACTATACATTTTCCTTTCTTCAGCATAGGTGTCTATAATTACCTCGTAAACTGCTTGCTTTGCGTGACCATAACCAAAGTCTGTTCTCTTATAATTTTCGCGTAAGCGTTCTACTTGTTCTGGAGTCGCTAGCAATTTATAGAGGTTAAATACATTACAGCCTTCTGTTTCCATAGGTTCTTCCATTGGAGTGCTGTCAGTTTTAATCCCCATAATTTGTTTACGTAGTTTTTTATCAGGAAGGAAGATGTCAATAATATTGCCTTTAGATTTAGACATTTTTGCACCGTCTGTTCCAGGAATATACATCGTCTCCTCGTTATGGCTTGCTTCTGGAAGAACAAAAACTTCAGTTTTTGTAGCAGCATGAAAACGACTTGCTACATCACGCGTCATCTCAATATGTTGTGCTTGATCTTTACCTACAGGTACAATCTCTGCATCGTATAGAAGAATATCTGCCGCCATAAGCATAGGATAGGTAAATAAACCAGCATTTACATCTTCAAGTCTATCTGCTTTGTCTTTAAAACTGTGCGCAAGTGTAAGTCGCTGGTATGGAAAAAAGCAACTCAAGTACCATGTCAATTCTGCTGTTTGTGGCACATCGCTTTGTCTATAAAAAACTGTTTTGTTGATGTCGAGACCAAAGGCGAGCCAAGTGGCAGCGGTACTATACGTATTATGACGCAGTTGTGATCCGTCTTTTATTTGTGTAAGTGAGTGCATATCTGCTATGAAAAGAAATGACTCATTTGAAGGGTCATTTGCCATTTTGATAGCAGGAATAATAGCACCTAATAAATTTCCGAGATGAGGTGTGCCTGTACTTTGGACACCAGTAAGTATTCTTGACATAAAATTGAGTAAAAAGCAAAGTTAGCTTTTTCTGTCTATTGGCTAGTGACAATTTGGTATTTTTGGCTCGATGGAAATTCTAAATAAAATTTTTACTGCAATTTGGAAAGTATGGTTTTACTTCCTCATGCTAGTCGTTATTCTAATTTTGTCTCCATTACTTATTATAAGTATTCTAAAGGAAACTTGGTATGGCGTTTTCTTTAGGCTCGCTCAAATCTGGGCACGTACGATTATGCTTTTAATGGGCTTTGTACCGCTTATAAAGCGAGAAGAAAAGTTTGTAAGAAATAAAAGTTACATGTTGGTGTCTAACCACACCTCTATGCTAGACATTTTATTGATGCTACATCTTGCTAAAAATCCATTTGTATTTGTTGGTAAAGCAGAGCTTGCAAAAATTCCACTTTTCGGATTTTTTTATAAGCGTACGTGTATTCTTGTAGACCGAGGAAATGCAAGGAGTAGAAAAGCAGTTTTTGACCAAGCTCAGCGTAGATTAAATCAGGGATTCAGTATTTGTATTTTTCCAGAAGGTGGCGTTCCAGATGATACTTCCCTTATATTAGACTCTTTTAAGGATGGTGCTTTTAGACTTGCCATTGACCACCAGTTACCTATTGTGCCTATCACATTTTACGATAATAAAAAGCGCTTTCCTTATTCATTTTTAGAAGGAGGTCCTGGTAAATTGCGCGCGAGAGTCCACACCTTTATTCCGACTGCTGGGATGTCTCAAGTAAATAAAATGGAATTAAGAGAAGAGACGCGAAAAGTTATTCTCACGGCATTGGAAAAGCATGTCTAACTGTTTTTAGAATTACGCTTTCGCGAAAGCGTAAATAGAATTTTTAGAAAAGATTTTAAAAAAAAGGCTCCGTAACCAGCGGAGCCTTCTGTAGTTATCGTTGTTAAAACAACGAATACCTAACCAACTAAAAAAAAGGATTTACTCTTTTTATCGAGTATATGTTTTTTAAAATTTATAACTTAATCCAGTATATATACCTAAATAATAAGGGTTAAAGTCTACAGCATTCTTATCAAAAGCATTGAGTTGATATTTAAAAGAAGGCTCTAAATTAATTTGTAATTTATCTGACATTTTATAATCCAATCCTAGGCCAATATTTGTGCTAAAGCTAAGTTCATTGGCATTTTTTGAGGTGCCAAGATTTGTAGTGAGTTCTTTAGAAGATAGAATCACACGGTTATCATTAAGAAATAATGTGCTTACTCCTCCTACAAGTGATATTCCTACGCGCTTTTCTGAAATGGTATAAACGGCTTCCATGGGGATTTCTAAATAACTTAATCGTTGCTCAAGAGCGCCACTTGAAGTGCTGCCCACTCGTTGTGGAGCAAAATTTTCAATAAAATTACCGCTGCTATTATCAGATATTATTAGTGTAGCTACATCATCTTTGTAGTTTACACTTTGTAAAGATCTTCCTTGCCCGCTGGTACTATAAGAGATTTCATTTGTCGTATAACTTAGATCTAAGGAGCTTACTCCTGTTCTTACTTTAATTTTAGGTGAGACAGCGTAACTCACCTGTACTCCGTAGCTAAAATTTACATCACCAGACTTGCTATTATCCTCAAATTGCTTATCTAAACCAGAACCACCAAAGTCTCCATAGTAAACAGGTGCTGCAATAGCTCCAACATTCCATTTATTTGTACCAGGTATGTTTTGTTCCTGAACCAAGGCCTCTGCATTTTGTTTTTCCTTAATTTTTTGAGCTTCTACTGTGAGATCTTTTTTATTATCTATCGTATTTATTGAAGTCACCGTTGTAGTTGAACTAAGAAAGGGATCTACATTACTAATATTTGATTTAACAGAACGTTCTTGAATGTTTTTTAAAGTGTCTGTCGTTACAGAAGCTGTAGTGTACGCATTTTTTTCTTCGACAGAACTTTTATTAGTTTTTGATTCTAGCGATCTATTTTTATTAAGAAGAAATGTTGATTTAATACTCGAGGAAACATTTTCCTGAATAGTTGCTTTATCTGTAGTATTCCCTTGATGTTTAGATTTGTCAGAATTATTAACCACTTCTATAGCAGGTATAAGATGAGAAGGATTGTTTTTCTTTTGTGGTTTTTTATCAAGAGGAGCGTTATCTATAATAGATTTTTGATTTTCATTAGGCTGTTCATTTACTAATAAAGGAGAATTAGATATTGCGGGTGATAATAAAATGCTTCCTAAACCTAATAAGAAGGCAACACCAGCAGCGATACCTCCAAGCTTCCACCAAAGTGGAATTACTTTTCTAGAAGTTTTTTTCTTCTGCCTCGCAGCAATTTTATTCCATACACGATCACTAGGGTATGCTTCAAAATCTTTAAACTTCTCTTGAAAAAGTCTATCTATGTTTTTATTTTCTTCCATATTACATCTGAGATTTGCTTAGGGGGCTGTGCTGGCTCCTCTCGATCTTTTCTTTTAATATTACTCTAGCTCTTGCAAGGTTTGACTTAGATGTTCCTTGCGATATATTTAATAATCCTGCAACTTCTTTATGTGAATATCCATCAAGTACATAGAGGTTAAATACCATTCTATATCTATCTGGCAATTCTTGTATAATTTTGAGTAAAAAATTTAGAGGAACACTTTCCTCATCTACTTCTACCTCAACGACATTTAAATTTTCCTCATTTACCAGACTAAAAACAGCAGGCTTACGGTATCTCTGTAAGGCAGTATTGATTGCTATGCGCTTGAGCCAGCCTTCAAAAGAACCTTTATTTTTATATTGCTCTATTTTGTCAAAAATGGTCATAAAAGCATCTTGCAGAATATCTTCTGCCTCCATATAGTTAGGAGCATACTTCAAGCATATAGAAAATAACACACTTCCATAGCGGGTGTACAATTCTGCTTGTGCATTTGGTAGCTTCTTTTTACAATTCTTTATGAGTTGCTTTTGACTCAACTACTTAACTTTTTTATGTTCTTATGGCAAGATAAGAACAGATACCTCTAAAACTCTTTAAAGAGCATTTTATGGTATCGATTATAGAATATTTACTCGTATAGGTAATTTTTTTATGTCTTTACACTTTGTAGATGCAATTCTTTTAAAAGGTTGCGTATGGATATATTAAAATAAAAAACCTCCTTAAATAGGAGGCTTTTATGTGTAAACTATCAGATAAACTTATTCTGAAGATAATTTTATAGCTTCATGAATTTTAGTCTCAAGCTCATCCATAAGATCAGGATTATCTAATAATAATGCTTTTACTGCATCACGACCTTGACCTAATTTTGTGTCTTCATAACTAAACCAAGAACCTGCCTTCCTTATAATTTCATAATTAACTCCAATATCTATAATCTCTCCTACTTTAGAAACCCCTTCTCCATACATGATATCAAACTCTGCAGTTCTAAACGGAGGTGCTACTTTATTTTTTACAATCTTAACGCGAGTTTTATTTCCTAATACGTTAGCGTTACTATCTTTTATCTGAGTAGAGCGGCGTATATCTAAACGAACAGATGCATAAAATTTTAATGCATTACCTCCAGTAGTTGTTTCAGGATTACCAAACATAACACCTATTTTCTCACGAAGTTGATTGATAAATATCACTGTACAATTAGTCTTACTTATAGAGCCAGTAAGTTTACGAAGTGCTTGAGACATCAACCTCGCGTGAAGACCCATTTTTGAATCTCCCATTTCTCCTTCAATCTCACTTTTTGGAGTTAGCGCGGCAACGGAGTCAATGACAACAATATCAATAGCTCCAGATCGGATCAGATTATCTGCTATTTCTAGTGCTTGCTCTCCATTATCTGGTTGAGAGATGATAAGGTTATCAATATCAACTCCTAATTTTTCTGCATAAAAGCGATCAAAAGCATGCTCTGCATCAATAAAAGCAGCAATACCACCTGCTTTTTGAGCTTCGGCGATTGCATGTAAGGTTAAGGTTGTTTTACCAGAAGATTCTGGGCCATAAATTTCAATGACACGGCCACGAGGATAGCCCCCTACACCTAAGGCAACATCAAGACCTAAAGAACCAGTTGGTATAGACTCTACATCAACTATAGCTTGGTCTCCCATTTTCATAACAGCACCCTTTCCGTAAGTTTTGTCTAACTTATCAAGTGTAAGTTTTAGTGCTTTTAATTTTGCCTCTTTTTCACTGCTCATATCGTCTTTTTTCATTTATTTGTAATGTAAAAATAAGTTTAAATAAAGGTGTGGACAAGATCCGCTTTCGCGAAAGCGGAATACTTTTTAACAACATTTCTATTTAAATACACGCAACCTTTTGTAAGTTGCAGCATCTTAAATTTGAAACTAAAGTTTAACCGAGTATAAAACCCAATTTAGCCCAATATTGAGTAAAGATACTAAAATTTGGAATCTTTACCAATATTAGGAAGGCCACCGCGACAAAGTACATTAATGAGATTGCTTATAAAACAACCAAGTAAGTTAAAAACCTGAATTAGCCGTTCACAAAAAATGCCCGCAAGAAGAACTTCCGGGCATTTTTTGTGGAGTTAATTTAAAAATAACTTCCGCCAAGAAATACAGATATTTGTTGTGTATGTGCTTATCTGATATTTGAATTAAGGAATATAATTCATGTATCTTTGCCAGAATCTTTAACACTTAAAATAGGTATAGCATGCAACTGTACAATAAACTAAGCGCAAAAGAGAGAGCAGAGCTCATAGAGCAGGCTGGAGAAGAACGCCTTACACTCTCTTTTTATCAATACCATAACATTGGTAACCCAGAACTTTTTAGAAATCATCTTTTTATCGCATGGGATGCTATGAACGCACTAGGTCGTATCTATATCGCCCATGAAGGTATAAATGCTCAGATGTCTGTACCTGCAACAAGGTTTAACGAGTTTAAGAGCTTTCTTGATAATATTGATTTTTTAGAAAATGTAAGATTGAATATTGCTAGAGAGCAAAACAATAAATCTTTTTTGAAGCTCAAAGTTAAAGTGCGCCATAAAATTGTGGCAGATGGGCTTAATGATAAAAGCTTTGATGTCACAAATAAAGGGGTACACGTGGATGCAGTTGCCTTTAATGAACTTATAGAGCAAGAAGATACCGTACTTGTAGATATGCGTAATCACTATGAAAGTGAGATAGGACATTTTAAAAATGCAGTAACACCAGATGTAGATACTTTTAGAGATAGTCTTGATATTATTGAGGAAGATTTAAAGAATCACAAGGAAGATAAAAAGCTGGTCATGTATTGCACCGGAGGAATACGTTGTGAAAAGGCAAGTGCTTATTTTAAGCACAAAGGTTTTAAAAATGTTTTTCAGCTTGAAGGGGGTATTATTGAATATGCTCGTCAAGTAGAAGATCAGAAATTAGATAATAAATTCCGAGGAAAAAACTTTGTTTTTGATCACCGTCGTGGAGAGCGTATTTCTAATGAAGTGATTTCTAATTGTCATCAGTGTGGTACTCCATGTGATGAACATGTAAACTGTGCTAATGAAGCTTGCCATTTACTTTTCATACAATGTGAAGAATGTGCAAAAACAAATCATAATTGCTGCTCAACAGAATGCGCAGACATAAATGCTCTTCCTTTTGAAGAGCAAAAGAAATTGCGAGCAGGTAAAGGTAATAGCAATAAAATATTCAAAAAAGGGCGTTCTGAAAAGCTTGCTTTTAAGAAGTAAATACTTCTTTTAGAATACTTATCTTTATCGATAGTTCATTTTGAACATAATAAAAAATACGTACACATTACTGTTGCTCTCTAACGATTGATATAGTGTGATGTACCTCAAATATATAACATATGGCTTGTGGCAATTGTGGCACTGGAGAAGATGGAGCACCTAAGGGATGCAAGAATAATGGAACCTGTGGTACAGATGGATGTAATAAACTTACTGTCTTTGATTGGCTTTCTAACATGTCTTTACCAGACGGTCAAGAAACTTTTAATTATGTAGAAGTGCGCTTTAAAAATGGACGTAAAGATTACTATAAAAATGAAGAAAACCTTACGCTTAGTATAGGTGATATTGTAGCGACTCAAGCAGAGTCTGGTCACGATATTGGAATGGTTACACTTACAGGAGAACTTGTGAGAGTACAGATGAAGCGTAAGAAAGTACGAATAGATGCACCTGAGCGACTAAAGATTTATAGAAAAGCTTCCCAAAAAGATATAGATATCTGGACAACGGCTCGTGAGAAGGAAGAGCCTATGAAAGTACGTGCTCGACAGATTGCGATCAGACTTGAGCTCCAAATGAAAATCTCAGATATAGAGTTTCAAGGAGATGGTTCAAAAGCTACGTTTTATTATACAGCAGAGGATCGTGTAGATTTTCGCCAACTTATAAAAGAATTTGCTCAAGAATTCCGCACTCGTATTGAGATGCGACAGATTGGTTTACGACAAGAAGCTGCGCGCTTAGGAGGAATAGGTTCTTGTGGTAGAGAGTTATGTTGTTCTACATGGCTTACAGATTTTAGATCTGTTACTACAAGCGCTGCTAGATATCAACAATTATCTCTCAACCCTCAAAAGCTTGCTGGACAGTGTGGAAAATTAAAATGCTGCCTCAATTATGAGCTTGATTCTTATATGGATGCGCTAAAGAGCTTCCCTAAAACTGACATAAAGCTCTACACTCAAAAGGGAACGGCTGTTTGTCAAAAAATAGATATTTTTCAGGGCCACCTATGGTATGCTTACGAAGGAGAATGGATGAACTGGCATAAGCTTACAACTGAGCATGCAAATGAGATTATTGCAGCAAATAGAAAAAAAGAGCCCGTTGCTAGCTTGGAAGAGTTTGCATCAGAGTTAATGAAGGAAGATAAAGTAGATTTTGGTAATGTAGTAGGTCAAGACAGCTTGACCCGTTTTGACAAACCAAAAACTACCAATAAACGTCGTAAAAACAGAGCTAAAAAAGGAACAAAAGATACACCTCAGGTAAAAAATAATCGTTCAAAAAAAACAAACAAAAAAGTACAAAAAGATGTAAACCCAACTCATAAAGTTAGTTCAAAGCAGCCGAGTGAGTCTAAGCAGAGAAGTCAAAAAAACGCTGCAGCAAAGTCAAATTCTAAAAATAAACGTCGCCCCCAAAAACCAAAACCTAATGCGTAGCGTATTTCTATTAGTAGTGATTTGTATGGGTCTGTTCTCTTGTGATTCAGATCAAGTTTATCACAGATATGAATCATTAGGTGGTAATTGGAATATTAATGAGCCTGTAACTTTAGAAATAAAGGATATAGATTCTGTACAGCCTTATAATCTATACATCACAGTACGTAATGATAATAGGTATCCTTACAGCAATTTGTTTTTAATTACATCGTTAGAATTTCCACAGGGTCACACACTCACAGATACATTAGAGTATGAAATGGCTGCACCAGACGGAAGATGGTTAGGAGAGGGCTTTGGGGATATAAAGGAGAGTAAATTAGTGTATAAAAGAGGAGAACGCTTTCGCGAAAGCGGAACCTACACTTTTACCGTAGAACACGCGGTACGTAAAAATGGAAATATTTCTGGCGACCAAACGTTAAAGGGTATTACAGAGGTAGGGTTGCGTATTGAAAAGCAGCTAGAAAAGAATTAAATATGGCAAAACGAGCAACTTCAAAAAAACCAAAAAAAACTACCAATAACAACGGGAAATATATCTCTTGGTTTTGGAGAATTTTTGCTGTAGGAATTCTTTCAGTCGTGATGCTCTTCTTACTTGCAAGCTGGAATGTTTTTGGTGAATTACCTTCCTTTGAAGAGCTTGAGAACCCAGAAAGCAATCTGGCCACTAAGATTATTTCTGTAGACGGGAAGTTATTAGGGACTTACTATAACGAAAACCGCACGCCTATTAAGTATGAAGACCTACCTCAAAACTTAATAGATGCCCTCGTTGCCACAGAGGACGAGCGTTATTATGAGCACTCTGGTATCGATTTTAAAGGAACAGCCAGAGCATTTGCCTATTTGGGAAAAAAAGGTGGAGCAAGTACTATTACACAGCAACTTTCTAAGCTTTTATTTACTGGAGAAGCAGCAAAAGGCTGGGAACGATACACACAAAAAGTAAAAGAATATGTGATTGCCACTAGACTAGAGAGACAATATACCAAACAAGAAATTGTAGCGATGTATTTAAATAAGTTTGACTTTCTTTTTAGAGCTATTGGGATAAGCTCAGCATCCCGCATTTACTTTAATAAGGATGTAAAAGACCTAGAGCTACACGAGAGCGCAGTATTAGTAGCAATGCTTAAAAATCCAAGACAGTATAATCCCTATCGCGAAATATCTCGAGAAAAATCCCTAATGAGGCGTAATCAGGTATTTAAACAAATGGAGAAAAATGGGATGATCACAACTGCAGAGAAAGATTCCTTACAGGCTATCCCAATGGTAGTCACTTTTACTCCAGAAGGACATGCAGATGGTATAGCGACTTATTTCAGGGAGAATCTCAAAAAGTTTCTAAGTAAATGGATAGAAGAAAATCCAAAAGGGGAGGATGAAAACGGAAATCTAGAATATTATAACATCTACAGGGACGGTCTTACAATTACGACTACTATAGATTCTCGCATGCAAAAGCTAGCGGAAGAAGCTGTAGAAAAGCATATGCCGAATTTACAAAGTGCGTTTGATAAACAGAATGCAAATAACACAACCGCTCCTTTCCGAGATATAGAAAAAGAGGACATTGCACTTATCTTTAACAGAGCAATGAAATCTTCAGAACGCTGGCGTAAAATGAAAGCTCAAGGCAAAAGTGATAGTGATATCAAAAAATCCTTTGATGTAAAAACTGATATGACCGTTTTTTCTTGGAGAGGCGATATTGATACCCTTATGACACCGAGAGATTCAATAAGGTATTACAAAAAATTCTTACGCAGCGGTATGATGTCTATGGTGCCGCAAACCGGTGAGGTACGTGCTTGGGTGGGTGGTATTAATATGACGCATTTTCAATATGACCACGTACAGACAGGTAAGCGTCAAGTAGGGTCTACCTTTAAACCTTTTTTATATGCTACAGCAGTAGATCAGTTACACATATCACCTTGTGATACGCTTCCTAACACGCTATATACTATTCCAGCAGGATCTCACGGGAACACAAAAGATTGGACACCAGAAAACTCTGGTGGTGATATGGGAGGTATGGTTACAATGAAGTATGCACTGGCCCAGTCTATAAATACAATCTCTGCTAGATTGATGGATAAGGTTGGTCCTTCACAAGTATTGAAATTAGCAAGTGACTTAGGTGTAGATACAAAGAATATACCAGAGGTACCTTCTATCGCACTAGGAACTCCAGATATAAGCCTTTATGAAATGGTTTCGGCTTACGGGGCTTTTGCAAATAAAGGGGTGTATGTCAAGCCACAAATGGTAAGCACAATCCAAGATAAAAATGGAACTATATTATATCAACATGTTCCAGAGACAAGAGATGTATTAAGTGATGAGTCTGCTTATATTACGCTAGAACTTATGAAAGGAGTGACCTCCTCTGGATCTGGAGCAAGACTAAGACACAGCTGGCGAAAAGACGGGGTTTATAAAAATACCGTTACAGGTTATCCCTATGGATTCACAAATCCTATTGCGGGTAAAACAGGAACTACACAAAATCAATCTGATGGCTGGTTTATGGGGGTAGTACCAGATCTAGTTACTGGCGTTTGGGTAGGTGGAGATGATAGATCGGTACATTTTCCAGGAATAGGATACGGGCAGGGAGCCACCATGGCTTTACCTATATGGGCACTATACATGAAGGGAGTGTATGCAAATATAGATCTGAAGGTGTCAGATAAAGATTTTGAACGGCCAGAAAATCTTAGTATTGAAACAAATTGTGATAATTATAAAAGTAATGGCGTAAGTGATGACTTACCCGACGAGTTAGATTTTTAACTTCATCCTTGATAATATAAAAGAGTCCAAATTTTTGGGCTCTTTTTTTTTGCTTTCGCGAAAGCAAAAACTTTTTGAATTGCATTATATTTTTCAGTTTGTATACGCGTAATACGAATATATTGGCTGTATATTATGTATTTTTAAGTCTCAATAATTACGAATATGATATTAAAGAAAGTTGCGGGAGTAAAAGAAGCCCTAAAAGGAGTTTCAGATAATATGACGATGATGCTAGGCGGTTTTGGGCTTAGTGGTATCCCTGAAAATTCAATTGCAGAGCTAGTTGCTCTCAATTTAAGTGGCCTTACCTGTATTTCAAATAATGCTGGGGTAGATGATTTTGGTTTAGGACTGCTCCTACAAAAAAAACAAATAAAAAAAATGATCTCTAGTTATGTAGGAGAAAATGCAGAGTTTGAAAGACAAATGCTTAGCGGAGAACTTGACGTAGAGTTAATACCACAAGGAACCCTTGCAGAGCGATGCCGTGCTGCTCAGGCTGGTTTTCCAGCAATTTATACACCAGCGGGATATGGTACAGAAGTGGCAGAGGGAAAAGAAACACGTGAGTTTGACGGTAAGATGTATGTTTTAGAACATGCTTTTAAGGCAGACTTTGCATTTGTAAAAGCTTGGAAGGGAGATGCAGCTGGCAACCTTATTTTTAAAGGTACCGCCCGTAACTTTAATCCTAATATGTGTGGTGCAGCAACAATTACGGTGGCTGAGGTTGAAGAACTTGTACCTGTGGGATCTTTAGACCCTAATCAAATACATATTCCAGGAATATTCGTCCAACGAATTTTTCAGGGAACTAATTATGAGAAGAGAATTGAACAACGCACTATTAGAACAAGAGAATAATTATGGCACTAGATAAAACCCAAATAGCACAACGCATTGCTAGAGAAGTAAAAGACGGTTATTATGTAAATCTTGGAATAGGCATACCTACTTTGGTAGCAAATTATGTGCGTGAGGATATAGATGTGGAGTTCCAAAGTGAGAATGGAGTTCTCGGTATGGGGCCTTTCCCATTTGAAGGAGAGGAAGATGCAGATATTATTAATGCAGGTAAGCAGACTATCACTACACTTCCTGGCGCTAGTTTTTTTGATAGCGCAACTAGTTTTAGTATGATAAGAGGTAAACATGTTGACCTCACCATTTTAGGAGCAATGGAAGTAGCTGAGAATGGCGATATTGCAAATTGGAAAATTCCAGGTAAAATGGTTAAAGGAATGGGAGGAGCCATGGACCTTGTCGCAAGTGCAGAAAATATTATCGTTGCAATGATGCACACCAATAGAGCTGGAGAATCTAAACTTCTCAAAAGATGTAGCTTGCCACTTACAGGAGTGGCTTGTGTTAAAAAGATAGTGACTAATTTGGCTGTATTAGAAATAACAGAAAAAGGTTTTAAGCTTTTGGAACGAGCTCCTGGTGTTTCTATTGAAGATATAAAACAAGCCACAGAAGGGTTTTTAGAAATCGAAGGGGAGATACCTGAGATGATCTTTTAATTACAGTAACATTAATCACAAAAAACCACCGCTAGGTGGTTTTTTTTGTAAGAATTTTTTAATCATGAGTGTAGGAAAATGACTTAAGTACTACAAAAAACATTAAATCACAGATGAAATACACAATTTTCTCTTCTTTTAACAAAAATTCTTATGAAAAAATTTGGACAATTGTTTTTTTGTATTACTTTAGCAGTCCCCAAATTATTATAAAACCTCGTTAAAGAGGTGATAGTATCGGACGAACTGCATAAGTGAGTCTACACAGAATAACTTTTAATAAGAGTGTTATAAGTTATGATTTGTTAGAAATCCGTGGGGGGAGCCCTACGGATTTTATTTTTTAAACATTAATCTGAAACCCAATGGAAATTTTAATCACATCATCTAAGTCTTTTGTTCAAGGAGTAAAAGAAGCTAGTGAATTCACCGCAAATTGTGCTAAACTAGCGAAGAGAGTATTTTTATTTATGCTTTAATAGAGCTTCTAAAATTTGGTAGTAGCCTGTCTTTAATTAAGCTATCTTTTAGTTATTTATAAACGCAATTTTAAATACCTTTTGGGATTGCATCAATGAGTTTTTGCGTATATTCTTTCTCTGGAGCGGCATAAATTTTATCAGCGTCTCCTATTTCTTCTATTTTACCTTTATTCATCACCACGAGTTGATCTGACATGTATTTTACTACGGCAAGATCATGTGAGATAAATATATAGGTAAATCCAAAATCTGATTTCAATTCATTAAGTAAGTTAAGAACCTGAGCTTGTACTGATATATCAAGCGCACTTACAGATTCATCACAAACAATTAATTTTGGTTTTACCGCTATAGTTCTAGCAATACCTACACGTTGCCTTTGGCCTCCAGAGAATTCATGAGGATATCTATTATATGCAGAGTGATCTAGACCTACTCTTTCTAATAACTCAAAAACCTTTTCTTTACGATCTTTATTGGAGCCATATAGTGTATGCACTTGCATAGGCTCAATGATAGCTTGTCCTACAGTAAGTCTTGGGTTTAGTGAGGCAAATGGATCCTGAAATATAATTTGTATTTCTTTACGTAAAGACCTTAGCTCAGAGCCTTTTAATGCTGTTATATCTTTACCTTTATAAAAGATAGATCCAGCCGTTGCTTTGTCTAGTTGAAGAATAGCATTTCCTAAGGTGGATTTCCCACAGCCAGACTCTCCTACTAAACCTAAAGTTTCTCCTTCGTAAATACTAAAAGAGACATCATTTACAGCTTTAAACTCAGTTTGCTTTCCAAAAAAACCTGTTTTAGAGAAATAGGTTTTTTCAATATTATTTATTTCTAATAATGGCTGTTGAGCATATAAATCTTCTTGATGTTTTTCCCGTTCTTGTTTTGTCTCAATAGGAGAACTAGGTTTATTCTCCAGATAATCTTTTATAGTTGGTAATTTTTTTAGTCTTTGCTCTAATGAAGGTCTAGCATTTAAAAGCGCTTTAGTATACTGATGCTTAGGTGATTTAAATAATTCTTTGGAGGTTGCTGTTTCCACAATTTTTCCTCTGTACATAACTATAACTCTATCTGCAATCTCGCTTACTAATGATAAGTCGTGAGAAATAAATACAATGCTCATTCCTGTTTCTTGCTGTAATTCCTTGAGCAGAAGAATGATTTCTTGCTGCACGGTAACATCAAGTGCAGTTGTAGGCTCATCGGCAATAAGAATTTTGGGCTTACATGCAATCGCCATTGCAATCATAACTCGCTGTTTCTGTCCACCAGAAATTTCATGAGGATAAGCGTTATAAATTATATCCGGTGACGGAAGTTTAACTTTTTCAAAAAGCTCAAGTACTTGTTGCTTTGAACGCTTTCGCGAAAGCGTAAAATGCTCCAGTAAGATCTCTAAGACTTGTTCTCCACATTTCATAGAAGGATTAAGCGAACTCATAGGTTCTTGAAAGATCATAGAAATTTTATTCCCTCTAATGGATTGCCAGCTCTTTTCAGAAATATTTTGCAGTTCTTCTCCCTCATACTTGATAGATCCTAAGGTTTTACTATTAATTTTTGGGAGCAGACCCATAATAGCTAAAGAGGTAAGTGATTTTCCAGAGCCAGACTCTCCTACTATTCCTAAGATCTCATTAGGTAGTAGCTTAAAAGAAATATCAAATAAGACTTGGTTATCCTTTCCTTGTGAATAAAAATACTGTGATAATCCCTCTACAAGTAACAACGGAGTTTGAGCCATAAAATAAATTTAAGAAAATACTCAAAAAATATCGATGAAATACACAAAAACATGCACGTTAACGAAAAGTTAAATATTTTTTAATGTTTTAGTAACTATAATTGTGAAGATTAGATAATTATCACGAAATTCCCCAAAATTCTGAGATCTTACTATATTTTTTAGTGATTTATTGAGATATGTACTTGTATTTATTTAAATGTATACCTCACTGCTATTTCTAATCAATTAACTAATTCTCGTAACCCTAACAAAACCCTCATAATATGAAAAAATTTTACACTCTATTTCTAATGGCTTTTCTATTAGGAACAACAGCTTACGCTCAAAAAAGTATGGATGGAATTGTCCAAAACTATTTGACAGGTAATGCAGGAGAAGATGGATTGAAGTCTACAGATGTGTCACAGTTTAAAGTGACAAATGTGGTTCCATCCCTAAACCCTAACATCAAGCATGTTTATGTGCAACAGATGTATCAAGGAATACCTATTCAAAATGGAACTTACAAGCTCACCGTTAAAGGAGATAAAGTTACTTTTGAAATTAATCAATTTGTAAAAAATCTTACAGAAAAAGCAGCAGGAAAAACTGCGTCACTTTCCCCTGAAAACGCAATACAAAAGGTAGTAAGTGATCGAAAAATTCAATCACCTAGAAGCTTAAACTCTAAAAGAGTTAGCAGTAATGTTTTTGAATACGCAAACTCAGGGATGACTCTTGAGCCAATAAGAGTAGAGCAAACTTATCTAGCAATTGGGGATAAAATGCACCTTACTTGGAATGTATCAATATACCCTACAGATGGTCAACACTGGTGGAATGTAAATGTTGATGCATCTACAGGTGAAATTTTAAAAGTAACAGATTGGGTTATTTCTTGTTCTTTTGAAGATCCAAATCATTTAGAACACGGTCATTCAAAAACAAGAAAGAATAACGAGATCGTACTTGGTCCAGTAAGAGCGTCTGAAGCGACAGCAGTTGTAGGTGGTGGGTCTTACAATGTATACCCATTAGGTATTGAAAGCCCAATTCATGGTAATCGAATTGTAGTTACAGATCCAGCAAATGCCACAGCCTCTCCTTATGGATGGCATGATACTAACGGTGCTGCAGGTGCAGAGTTTACAACGACACGTGGTAACAATGTTTTGGCACAAGATGATACTAATGGAAATAACGGTACAGGTGTAAGTCCGAACGGAGGAAGTTCATTGAACTTTAACTTTCCATATGATCAAAATGCATCACCATCTACATATTTGCCAGCGGCAACAACAAACCTTTTCTACTGGAATAACTTAATGCATGATGTATGGTACCAGTACGGATTTGATGAGGCATCAGGTAACTTCCAAGAAAATAACTATGGAAAAGGAGGTGCTGGAAGTGACTCTGTAAATGCAGATGCACAAGATGGCAGCGGAACAAATAACGCAAATTTTGCAACACCACCAGACGGACAAAATCCAAGAATGCAAATGTTTTTATTCACCAACCCCACAAGAGATGGTGATTTTGATAATGGAATTATAGCACATGAATATGGTCACGGTATATCTTCACGTTTAGTTGGAGGACCAAGTTTCAACGGTCTTGGTGGTTCTGAACAAATGGGCGAAGGATGGTCTGACTGGATGGGATTAGTAATGACTATTCGTCCTGGTGATACAAGAAACACAGCTAGAGGTATTGGTAATTTTGCAATCGGCCAATCAGTGACAGGAGCTGGAATACGTCCTACTAGATATTCTCCAGATTTTGCTGTAAATGGTACTACATATGATAACATAGGTAGTCTTGCAGTTCCTCACGGAGTAGGATACGGTTTCGCAACCATTTTATGGGATATGACTTGGGATCTTATCGATCTTGAAGGATTGAGTACTGATCAGTATAATGGTACTGGAGGTAATAACATTGCAATGGCACTTGTTATAGAAGGTTTAAAAAATACAGCAAACAATCCTGGATATGTATCTGGTAGAGATGGTATACTACAGGCAGATCAAGACCTTTATGGAGGTCAGTACAACTGTTTAATTTGGGATGCCTTTGCTAGAAGAGGAGTAGGTGTAGACGCTGTTGAAAATAGTAACGGTGGAACAAATACAAATACAGATCAGATTACGTCATATACAAGTGGATGTGCTGGCCCTCCACAACCAGTTACATGTAACTCAACAGTTGCAAATTTCCCTTACAATGAAGGGTTTGAAAATACAATAGGAGCTTGGTCACAGGATACTACTGATAATATCAATTGGACTGTAAATACAGGAGGAACGCCTTCTAATGGTACTGGACCAGCTGCAGCAAATGAAGGAACGTATTACATTTATGTAGAGGCTTCTGGAGATGGAGCAGGATTCCCAAATAAAACAGCAATCTTATATTCTCCATGTTTTGACTTATCTGGAGTTAATGGTGCTGAAGCTAGCTTTAGCTATCAAATGACAGGTACGGCGGTAGGAACTATACGACTTGAAGCTAGAGATGATGCTTCTCAAACTTGGACCGAGCTATGGGTTCAATCTGGTGATAAAGGAGCAGCTTGGATAGATGAAACAGTAAGCCTCTCTGCTTATTCTGGATCTACTCAATTACGCTTTAGAGCAACTACAGCAGCCTCTTGGTCTGGTGATATTGCGATAGATGGATTTAGTGTTGGAGGAGCTGCACAAGCAGATACTCAGGCGCCTACTACACCAACAAGTTTGAGTGTAACAAGTGTAACTGATACAACTATAAACATCGCTTGGAATGCATCAACAGACAACGTTGCTGTAACTGGGTATGATGTGTATCAAGGAGCAACTTTATTAGGAAATGTGGCAGCAACAACTGCTGAAATTACGGGTCTTACAGAAGATACTTCCTATAACTTTACAGTGAGAGCTAGAGATGCAGCAGGTAACGTTTCAAATGCAAGTAATACGGCTACGGGAACTACAACTGGAGGAGTAACAAACCCATCAGGATGTGCTGGGGGAGTAAATTCATTTCCATATACTGAAAGTTTTGAGGCAAATATTGGATTATGGTCACAAGGAAATGGTGATGATTTAGATTGGACACGTGATTCTTCAGGTACTCCATCTTCAGGAACAGGACCAACCACTGGCGCACAAGGTTCTTTCTATATGTTTGTAGAAGCATCTGGTGATGGTGTAGGTTATCCTAACAAAAGTGCAACATTAAACTCTCCATGTTTTGATCTTTCATCTGAGACGGATGCTATCTTTACATTTAATTACCATGCAAATGGTGCTGGAACTATGGGAAGTATTGCCTTAGAGGCTAGTACAGATGGTGGTGCAAACTGGTCATCATTATGGAGTCAAACAGCTTATCAAGGAACGGCTTGGCAAACACAAGCAGTATCACTTTCTGCCTTTGCAGGAAATGCTGTACAACTTCGTTTTGTACGAGTAACAGGGAACACTTGGCAAGCAGATGTTGCGGTTGATAATACTAGAGTAACAGTTTCTGGAGGAACAGATCCTAATCCGCCTACCGGTTACTGTGCTTCTAATGGAAATAGTGTAGTAGACGAGTATATCCAAAGGGTTCAAATAGGAAGTATTAATAATGCTACTACAGCTTCTTCTGGAGGTTATGGTAACTATACAAACTTATCTACAAATTTAAGCGCTTCAAATTCTATAACAATTACTCCTGCATGGACTGGAACTGTTTATAGTGAAGGATATGCTGTGTTTGTAGATTGGAATCGTGATGGTGACTTTACAGATGCTGGAGAAACTGTCTATACAAGAGCAGCAACTACTGCTACTCCTATAACGGGATCATTCAACACTCCAGCAGGAGCACAAGCTGGACCTACACGTATGAGAGTTTCTATGAAATATAATGGGATACCTACCGCTTGTGAAAGCTTCCAATACGGAGAGGTTGAAGATTATATCGTAGTAATTGGGGCTTCTGCAACAGGATTTGCAGCTGGATCAGATAGTTTTGTAGATAATGGGGCAACAGCTCTTACTTCTATGAATCTATATCCTAACCCAGTAAGCTCAACATTAAATGTTGATCTTAATGGAGCTACCGCAGATAAGGTAGTAGTCTATAATTTATTAGGTCAGAGAGTAGTTGATCAAAAATTTACACCTTCTTTGGACGTAGCTCGATTAGAGTCAGGGATCTATATTATAGAAGTAACTTCTGGTGATACCGTACTTAACAAGCGCTTCATCAAAAAATAGTAAATCATATTTAAACTAAGAATCCCGACATCAAAAGGTGTCGGGATTTTTTTTGCTTTCGCGAAAGCGAATACTCAATTAATAAAACTTTTATTTATTTAGAAAGTCTTTAAAAGCATGAGATGTAAATAGCTTCCAGATGGCTAACACTCCCGAAATTGCCTGTATAAATGTACCCGCAATTAAAAGCTGTGGAGCTCCCATCCAATGTAATATTTTAAACAACGCACCTAGAAGTGTACAAATAAACCCGACAATTAACAGTGCCAAAATATGCTTTACTCTCATAATTATAGTTTTAAATAAATAGTTTAAACAGAAATAATTTCATCTTCTTCCAGTAGCCTGTCGTTACGAAGTCTCAACAAAATTTGAGCGACGGCAACAGTGTCTTTTTCACAATAAATCACAATGCGGTTTATATCATTATCTTCATAATAGACACTACGTACTTGACTACCGTCTATGTCGTCTTTTGGTGAAGGAATCCCTAAAATTTTAGTTAACAACTTAAGAGAAGTGTAATGCTTGTAATCTCCAAATTTCCATAGATCAAGTGTATCAATATGTGGAATTTCCCACGGTTTTTTGCCAAATAAATTTAATTTATAGGGCAGCTTTACCCCTAAAATAATCATGCGTCTTGCAATGTAGGGAAAGTCAAATTCTTTACCATTATGAGCACACAATAAGTGTTCTCTTCTATTGAAATGAGTCTCTACCAGTGTTGTAAATTCAGTGAGTAATTTTGACTCATCATCACCAAAGAAAGAGGTTGTTCTAAACCGCTTTCCGTTAGTACTAGTGTGGAAATAACCAACAGATATACATACAATTTTACCAAACTCTGCCCAAATACCAGCACGTTCATAATAGTCTTGTGGTGTAAATTCTTCTTTGCGTAAGTACTTTGTTTTATCTGCAAACAATGATTGCATTGTGACATCAAGATCACTAAAAGAGGAATACTGCGGAACAGTTTCTATATCTAAAAAAAGTATATTTTCTAACTGTAATTTATCAATCATCTTTTTGTTTTAATAAGACTTCTGCTCTCATATAGCTTATACTTGGAGTGCTTTCAATCGTTTCTAAGGTTATGCTATCAAAGTGTAGTTGCACAGCGATTATTTTATTTTCACCCCTTACATTGAAATCCTTATTTAGTACATCCCTATTTTTTAGGGGTCTTTCTAAAAGTTCTTGAGTAAACGTACCTAAGGGTATTTCAAGAATGATAACTTCGTTCTTTGTAACCATTATTTTTGAGGGATTTTGCTCTAAAAGGAATTGATAATCATTTATCTCTTGAGGATTTGTTATAGAAGATGATGACTCAAAAGAAACTTCCTTATAATAATCGTAACCACTTATATTTAGCACTTGTCGTTCACCTCTACGGAAGTATCTACGCGTATTTAAATTGGTTTTTTTTTCGACTGAAATTTGTAGCGAATCCATAACATTTTTACGCAAGCTCCAGGCAGTCAATTCAGTTGTAGAAGCTGTAGGGTTGTATCCTAAGATATTTTCTGTTCGGTGTAGTGCTTTATGGTCGATTAGGAAATTTGAAATGGATAAAAATCGCTTGTAGTCCTCTGCAGATACTAAAGCCGAATTTAATTTTGCTTCTTTAAATTTTTTGTAAACCTGTTCAAACTGCCTCGTTTGACTACGCTCACTTACTGAGAAGGCTCCCCAAAAACCAAACGAACTTAGAAGCGCACTCACTGCTAATGCCATAGGCAAATAACGCAATTGTTTTTTTCTACTAAATATCAGGTAGGTCATAGCACCTGTAATAAAAATTGCAATAACAATTAAAAAATAGCGAGACTCTGTAATACCATAATCTGCAATACGTTTATAAATCGCTACATAAAACAGGAAGAGTAAGGGTAAAAATAACCAGTAGGACAACGGCTGAAACTTCCGTATAATAGAAGAATCATGAGTAATTCTCACAGGATGCATTATGAACTGTATCAAAAATAGTAATGCAGCCAGTGCTATAATTAAATAACTAACCCACCCTTTAGGAAGCTCCCACTGCAATACAATTTTAACTGCATACACATATAGTATCAAAATGTATAGCGCAGCTAGAGGGATAAGTATAAATTTTACAAACACTTCAATCGCTTTGTGAAAATGTAGCCCAATATTGTGTTGGATTTCTTTTGGAAAATCTGAGAGGTACACCCAAGTATTTACAACCCCAAGGCAAACAACAAATAACTCTGCATAACGTATCTCTTTTATACTAATATCAAATAGATAACGTACAGCTAGCATCGCGAGTACAAGACCTAAATAAAGTACTCCAGAGAACAGCGCACTACGAGCGATGGCGATCATCATGTTGCCTAAATAGTTCCAATAAGCCTTAGGGTGCCATACTGTTACAAAAGGCGCAAAAAATAAGGTGAGATGTCCCGCGATCATAAATATAACCCAGCGTATATATCCTACTGTTACAGAGTCTGGAGATGATGGCAGGGTTATATAAAAAAGTAGTAGTAGGACCACTACAACTATCTTGATCCATACGAGACTCTTAGCTTTATATTGTTCAATATAGAATTGTGTTGCTATGAGCCAGCTTACACCTAGCGACATTACTAAGAGTAGGTTGGTTTTAATTTGAGTGAATTCTCGCGTGTCTATTTCTATGATAACTATAGTAATAATAGTACTGAGTATTGCCCAAATAATGGCAAAAGGAAAACGTTTAAAAGCTGCACTGGCTTTTGACAAAAACGCTGCTTTTGTAGCTAGTTTCATTAGAAGTGATTAGTTTTTAATGAAAATACGATTTTTAATTTAGATGCGTCATGGTATAGGCTGCATCTATATAGTCATAAAAATCTTTAGTAAATGACTTTCCTTCTAATGATGCTCCTCTCTGATGCCCTAACCTCACAATAATAAGATTATCTTCTGGGATAGTGATTACATACTGACCCAGTATGCCTCTCATCGCAAAAATCTCTTTGTCTTTATAATCACTAAGCCAAAAACCATATCCATAGTCGTCATTTTTTTCAAAGCGTGGATTGATGCTTTTAGCAACAAAACCTGATGGAATAAGTTGTTTACCACCCCATCTACCATTGTCTTTATAAAGCTTTCCAAAACGGGCAAAATCTCTCGCATTACTCGCGATACAGCAATAGGTTTTTGCTAGTTGATTTTCATTATCATCCAGTTGCCATAAAGCACTTTGTTCCATTCCCATAGGTTTCCAAAAACTTTCAGAAAGATAAGTTGCTAGTTTTTTCCCACTAGCTTCTTGTATAACCATACCTAATAATTGAGTGTTTCCACTCAAATAAGTCACTTCTTTCCCAGGCTCTTCAGTTACTTTGAGGTTAAGTATTGTCTCTGCTAGGTCATCATCATAATAGGATCTCGCCGTTACACTAAAAGGACTTGTGTAGCTCTCATCCCAATTAAGGCCAGAAGCCATAGAAGAAAGGTCACCCACCGTCATTTTAGTGTTTTTAAATTCTTTATAAAAATCTCCAACAGGTTGATTAAGATCATCTATATAACCGTCTTGTATAGCCTTTCCTAATAATGCACTTGTTATGCTTTTTGCCATTGAGAAAGAGTTTGTTTTTGAAGCAGCACTATAAGAATTTGCATAATCTTCATACAGTATACTATCATTCTTTATTATTAAAAACGCTACCGTTCCTAATTCACTATTATTTTTTAAGAGACTTTCTGTAGGGGTCGCGGTATTGTAATTTTTATGTTTTGGCCAGGGTTTTGGGTTACCATTTTGGATTTCAGCATTTTCAAAATACGTGTAATCATCAATAAAAGCGGTAGTGTGTCCTGTACCATACACAACTCGTACACCTTTCAGTATATAGTCATAGTCTGTTATATAGAGTACGATAACGATGAGTACAATGAAAGAAAGTAAAATTTTAAAGAAGCTTTTTAGGTGTTTCATTGATTAGTTTTTTTAGTAAAAATAGGATGATTACGCTTTCGCGAAAGCATTTATACCCTGATTAACTCACCATTAACCCTAAAATAACGTTCCTTGTGTGTAGGGACTCTCGTGTTCTAATAACCATTTTTTACGATGAAGCCCCCCGGCATACCCTGTAAGGGAGCCGTCGCTGCCTATAATTCTATGACAAGGTATTATTATGGAGATTGGGTTTTTACCATTTGCACTAGCTGCAGCTCGAATTACTTTAGGATCACCAATTTGTTTTGCTATTTGTAAATAGCTGGCTGTCTTCCCGTATGGAATGGTACAAAGCTCGTTCCAGACTTTTTGCTGGAAACTTGTTCCCGCAATTGATAGAGGAATTGTAAAATCTTTACGTTTACGCTTAAAATATTCTTGGAGCTGTGTGACGGCTACCACTAAAACTTCAGGAATCGTGGTAGATGTGACGGCTTCTTCATTTAAAAATACCACAGAAACCAACCCTTCGCTAGTGCCTTTAAGCTCTAGTAATCCTATAGGCGTATTAATGATTGCAGTCTGCATAATCTACCAGCCCACGTATGCCGGTGGTTCTATTTCCATGAGATTTAAATATACAATAAGTTGCCCTCTATGGTGTGTTACGTGATCCTGCAGTAAATTTAGAATTTGATATTTAGACTTTGGTCCTGCAAAAAAACCTACTACTTCGTCAAGATTACTTTCTTTAGTATTGACAATAGCCTTTCTTGCATTTTTAAAACTATGTTTTAAATTTTCAATAGTTCTCTTTTTGTCATTTTCGACAATAGATACACCTCTGTTATCGGCATCAAAGTATTTTGTAGCAACCCAGTCAATATTTTCTTGAATATGAATAAGTTGTTGAATGAAAGACATTTCACGAGGCATAGGCTTGTACTCAAAATGCTCTTCTGGCATTGCCTCTGCAATAGCAACGAGATACTTTAGCGAGTTGTCCCATTTCTCTAGAAACGCACCTTTAACTGTAGTTTTTTGCGCTTGTAGTGTAACAGATGCTAAAATTGTAAAAGCTAGTAGACTAAACCAGCGGCGTGTCATTGTCATCATATAGGCCAAGTGTTTTTGCTCGCTTTTCCCAATTTTTACGAGCAAGTATTTGTAAATCTTCTACGCTGTCACTCTCATCCATAATCTCAAGACCAAGTAACGTTTCAATCACATCTTCCATAGTAACCAGGCCAACTGTTGTTCCATATTCATCAATGACTAAAGAAACATGATTTTTAGTAGAAATAAGTTGATCGAAAAGTTCAGGAATAGGTAAAGTACGTTTAGTAACCAGAACGGATCGCTCTAGTTCTTTAAGTGTTTTATTATCATTATCTAGAGCTACCTCTCTATAGACTTCACTTTTTAAAACAATACCCGTAATATGATCTCTAGTTCCCTCAAAAATAGGAATGCGAGAAAAACGTAAAGATTGATTGTCTTTAAAAAAGTCGGCTACTGTGGTAGTGGCATCTGCCATTTTTATAACTGTGCGAGGTGTCATAATATCTTTAGTAAGCACTTCCTTAAACGTAAGAAGGTTATTTAAAATCTTAGACTCTCCTTCTTCAAATACACCCTCGTCGCTAGCTATTTGTGCCATTGCTGTAAAGTCCTCTCTAGTCAATGCGCTTTCATTATGACCTTTGCTACCTACCATTCTAGTAAATAATTGAAGTAAGAACAGAAGCCCAGTATACTTAAGAATAAGCACCATAATCTTCAGCGTTTTAGCTGAAAAATTTGCAAGTTGCTTCCAGAATTTTGCACCTATTGTTTTAGGTATAATTTCACTAGCCACAAGAATTAAAAATGTCATTATAGCAGATACAAAACCCAGAAAATTGATCTCTGTGAAACCTAGGTTTATGACAAAACTAGGGTATAAATCTGCAGCTACCTTACCTACCATCATCGCACCTACCGTATGCGCCAGTGTATTAAGTGTAAGGATGGCAATAAGTGGTTTATCTACGTCTTTCTTGAGCGTTTCTAAAGTTTCAGCATATGCCTTGCCTTCATTTTTCTTAACGTTTATAAATGTAGGCGTCACACTCAAAAGAACTGCTTCGAGTATTGAACACAAAAAAGAAAAGAAAATAGAAACGGTTGCCCAAAGTAAAAGTTGTCCCATAATAAACTTGCTGTTTATGTAAAAATAAGGAAAAGTGAGCACGCTTTAACTTACTTAGCAATACTTTAAGTTTGGAGGTTTACGCTTTCGCGAAAGCGTACTCTAAAGCGTAGGTTTGTCATAGATATTCTTGAAGGTAAAAACTTCGGCAGTTGGGCCTTTGTTTTCGAGTTGGTTTAATTTTTCAATGGCTTGTCTTTCAGAAGGGAAATCTCCTGCGATAATCCACCACAACGCATAATGTGCACTGCCGTATTTTTGAAACCATTCGCGCTGGCGTTTCATGATATTGCTATGAAAAGTGTTATAGGTAAAATCCTTGAGTGAATCCACATCTTGCCAAACCGAAATATTGATAAGCAATTGATCATCCACCAGCGGATTAGATGCTGAGGTATTATCAGAATCAAATGGAGGACGCCAAATAAATCCTGGCGCATTATCTGCCATCGTATGTATCATCGCCGTATGGTCCCGAAAGCCCTTCATCTCAGGATCCATTATAGACTGTCCTTTCATACGAGAGACATTTACCTGCGCAAGTTGGTAGTCTTTCATTTTATTAAGCCTCCTAGCCGTTAAGAATTTTTACGACATCTTTTGCAAAATAACTAGCAATGATTTGGGCGCCTGCCCTTTTTATAGCAGTTACTTGCTCCATAATTACTTGGTCATGATCTAACCAACCATTTGCTGCGGCTGCTTTTACCATAGCATATTCACCGCTTACTTGGTATACGGCGATAGGCACATTTACGGCCTCTCTTAAGTCTCTTACAATATCGAGATAGCATAATCCAGGCTTAACCATCACAATATCTGCTCCCTCTTCGATATCCATGAGCGTTTCTTTTATAGCCTCGTCTCGATTTGCAAAATCCATCTGATAGGTACTTTTATTTTTAGGAACATTCTGGAGGTCTACAGGAGCACTATCTAAGGCATCACGAAAAGGGCCATAAAACGAGCTTGCATATTTTGCGCTATAACTCATAATTCCTGTGTTGTAATATCCCTCATCTTCGAGTAGGGTGCGCATTTCAAAAATACGGCCATCCATCATATCACTAGGAGCTAGAAAATCTGCTCCTGCTTGGGCGTGGCTTAATCCCATTTCTGCAAGAATAGCGCTGGTATCATCATTTACAATCTCACCGTTACTCACAATACCGTCGTGACCAAAACTAGAATATGGGTCTAGTGCAACATCTGTCATTACAAGCATATCTGGACAAGCATCCTTTACTGTTTTTATGGCGCGTTGCATAAGTCCATCTGGATTAAGGGCTTCGGTGCCAGAGTTATCTTTTAGATTATCTCGTACTTTTACAAAAAGCAGTACAGATTTTAATCCCATTTGCCAAAGCTCTTTTACTTCCTTTGTAAGCAAATCGAGACTGTAGCGATAATAATTAGGCATAGAGTCAATCTCTTGCTTCACTCCTGTGCCTTCCACCACAAAAAGCGGTACCAAAAAGTCATTTGGTGTGATATATGTTTCACGCACTAGTGAGCGTATGGCTTCACTGGATCTTAGTCTTCTATTTCTTATGAGCATGGTTCTATCTTCAATATGTTGAGGTAAATAGGCATGTGATTTTAAATAAATCTGGTTTCAATATCTATCCAAACCTCGTATTTTGCATTACAAATTTACCAATTTAAACATCGCCTTCCTTTGCTCAAAGAAGCCTTTCAATTTATTTATCCTTGGCGCACCTATCAGGAGCGATTTTTAAAAGATTTTCAAGATCACATTGCAGATGATCACTTGCACGTAGTTGCCCCACCAGGCTCTGGTAAAACTGTGCTTGGTCTCGAGATGATGCGTCGTGTAGATAAGTGCACGCTTGTGCTCGCACCTACTATCACGATACGCAACCAGTGGGAGGAGCGTATGTTTGAGTGCTTTATCGAGCAAGAAAAATGTACTATTCCGCTTTCACGTAATATAAAAAACCTGCACACATTACCTTTGCAACTTATCAATCATTACACGCATTTGCCAAAAATGAAATGGAAGGCGATATGGAACGCGTGCTTAACTTTTTCGCGCAAGCGGGAATAAAAAACATCGTACTAGACGAAGCTCATCACCTAAAAAACGAGTGGTGGAAACCGCTTTTTACACTTAAAGAACTACCAGAGTGCACTATTACCGCACTCACGGCAACACCGCCATATGATAGTGATCAAGCAGAGATAGCAAAGTATTTTCAGCTTTGTGGACCCATAGATATTGAGATAAGTGTGCCAGAGCTGGTTAAAGAAGGAAACCTCTGTGCACACCAAGATTATATTTATTTTTCTGAGCCAGATGCTGCACAAATAGAATACATTTTAGACTATCGTGTTAAGGCAAAAGCAGTTATAGATGAGCTAGTTGAAAATAGTGAGTTTGGCAGTTTTATTATAAATCTCCCAGTTTATAAAACACCAGGAAAACATCTTGAGATCATTTATAAAGACCCTAACTTTTATATAGCTTCTCTTGTCTATCTTAATGCACGTCGGCATAAAATCCCTAAGGAAAAAATAGATTTGCTAGGTGTAGACCTTATCCAAGAAAAGCTTCCTACCTTTAATCAAGAGTGGGCGGAAAAGTTATTGCAACCGCTATTAGTAGATGGCCGAGAAGATCATTATGTGGACGAAGAGGTACTCGCCACTGTTGAGAAAACACTTCGTAAGGTAGGTGCTTTTGATAAAAAACGTGTAAATTTTAAAGGCGAGCAGCAATTATATAAATCACTAGCCCAAAGCCCTAATAAGCTCAAGAGCATACGAGAGATTATAGATTATGAAAGTGCTCAAATGGATAACGACCTACGTGCTGTTATACTTTCAGATTACGTGCGTAAGGAGTTTATAGACACCTCTACAGAGGCGCTTGACACAATAAACAAGCTGGGAGTAATACCTATCTTTCACCATCTGCGATACTCACTTGAAAAACATCCAGATAGGTGGCAGGGTAAGGATAAACTAGAAAAACTTGCCGTACTCACAGGTACCATTATCATAGTACATAAAACACTGGTAGCACAAATTACAGAGACTCTAGATAGTGATGATTTTACGCACGATGCTTTAGGTGATACAGCTTTTGTGATAGTACTCCCCAGAGAAAAGGTAAAAAGCCAGATGGTAAGCCTTATGACGGCTATTTTTACAGACGGCCATATAGAAGTGCTACTAGGCACAGCGGCATTGCTAGGAGAAGGTTGGGACGCGCCAGCTATAAATACATTAGTCCTTGCCTCTTACGTGAGTTCTTTTGTAATGTCTAACCAGATGCGCGGTAGAGCTATACGAGTAGAGCCTAGTAATCCAGATAAGGTGGCTTCTATCTGGCATCTTGCCTGTATAGATCCTACCATAGATGGTGGAGGTGAGGATGTGATAAAATTAACCAGACGCTTTGATGCCTTTTGTGGTGTATCACTAGAGGGAACTCCCTTTATAGAAAATGGCGCAGAGCGGTTTGCTCTACCTACCACTATTTTAGATAAAGAAGTATTAAATAGTAAAATGTGTACCCTTGCGGGAAAGAGAGGTGCGATACAACAGCGATGGGAACAAGCTATAGGTACGGGAAAACTCCTAGTGCGCGAACTGAAACTAGACTTTAAACCTAAGGGTAAGCCGTTACAAAAAAACAGCGTCTATTATAAAGATGCTGTAAAATATGGAGTACTACAACTGGGAGCCTTACTCACGATTACCGTACCGGAAATTATTATTAATAATGCAGGAGCTTACTTCTCTAGAGGTATGGGCTTTTTTATATATGCAGTGCTAGGCACAGCGGCAATAGTACTTGCGCCCAAGACTTATAAAACTCTCGTGTTGTACTTAAAATATGGACGTGTAGATAAACTAGTATATAAAATGGGGCAAGTAGTGCTTAAAAGCCTACGAGAGCAGTACTACATCACCACGCAACAAGAAGCTCTAAAACTAGGTGTAGAGTATCTACCTAATGGAGCCGTCTCTTGCTTTCTTACAGGAGCCACTGCCAAAGAAGAAATCCTTTTTGTAAAGTGTATGGAAGAACTTCTCACACCTATAGATAATGCACGCTATATGATTGAGCAGTCTGGATGGTGGCAGCGCAAGTTTGGCTTTGCAAATTATTATCCAGTACCAGAACTCTTTGCAGGTAATAAAAAGATGCTTGGCTCTTTTTTAACTTTTGGGGAATTTATATCTCTGAAAATGCAAGGCTCACATTCACACGAACCAAGGAAGGTAGAAAACGACTCTTAAAAGCACGTTTTCATTACTTAAATACCAAAGGCGGATTTAAAACCAAAACGAGCGCTATATGGAGATAGGTTAGTTGATTTTTGAAAATTATCTAATTAAAACCCGAAGATTTGCCGAGAGTTTTAGAGAAAGTATTTCCGCTCTTTCTGCCAAAACTTCAAGTTCAAATAGGCCGATTGATTCTTTATTAGATTTTAAGTTGAAAATTCTCCAGGTAGATGATTCGTTACTATAGTGGACGGGGTTGTGAGCTACTAAATGGCGATGAGTAGCTATTTTTTTCATCTCTACTAGCTGTTGAATCATTTCGTGATGCTCCCCAATATTTAGTTTAGATATACCTATAGATTTGTTATATTTTTCTTCATAGCTGTCATCTGAAAAATTTCTATTAGAAAGCCAGATCTTGTAAAGTTTAGAGAGCTCATATTCAACTCTTGTGCAGGACATAATCAATTTTCCAATCTGTTGTTGCCAGTCTTCTAAATTTAGTTCCTTTGACATTTGTTAGATTTTAATTCATCTTGTCGTGACTTACTAGGAAACCCAATCCTTCGGCTGCTGTAATACTTTAATTAATCGCTCCTCTTCACTCCCTGGTTCAGGATGATGATCATATTTCCATTGTACTACTGGAGGTAGGCTCATTAAAATACTTTCAATACGGCCATTGGTTTTAAGTCCGAAGAGCGTTCCTTTGTCGTGGACAAGGTTGAATTCAACATAACGCCCGCGACGTACTTCTTGCCAATCTTTTTCTGGTTTCGCGAAAGCGGTATCTTTTCTTCGTTCTACAATAGGCACATAAGCGTCTAAAAAACTATCACCCACTTCTGTTACAAAATTGTACCAGTCTTGCATAGAACGCTCTTCTGTCGCTTTACAATAATCAAAAAATAAACCGCCTATACCGCGGCCTTCATTACGATGTGCGTTGTAAAAATACTCATCACAACGTGCTTTGTATTTTGGGTAAAAGTTTGGATCGTGTGCATCACAAGCGGTTTTGCATGTCTGGTGAAAATGAAAAGCGTCTTCATCATAGAGGTAATAAGGAGTGAGATCTTGCCCGCCACCAAACCATTGGTCTACAATATTTCCATCTTTATCATACATCTCAAAGTAGCGCCAGTTTGCATGAACAGTTGGCACCATCGGACTCTTAGGATGTAAGACTAACGATAATCCACAAGCAAAAAAGTTGGCATCCTTTACCCCGAAATACTGTTGCATCGCCTCTGGTAGCTCGCCGTGCACCTGTGAAGTGTTAACACCTCCTTTTTCAAAGATATTTCCGTTTTCAATCACACGCGTGCGACCACCACCACCTTCTGGGCGCTTCCAATTATCTTCTTTGAACGTTGCCGCTCCATCAACCTGCTCTAGTTTAGAAGTTATTTGATCTTGGAGCGTGAGGATATAATTGACAAATTCTTTTTTCATACTGGTAATTCTTCTTTTTGATCAAGCAATTTAATCGTCTGTACGGTGGCTGCTGTTACAGATATAGGTAAGACCAAAATAATACCTACTACGGGAATTAATAGAAATAACATAAACACCATACCATTACCTATCGCTTGGCCTTTATGAGCTTTTACAAAGTCTACACTTTGTCTATACTTATAATGTCGTTCTAGGGTGTAATCCATATTACCAAAACCAGCATAATACGATTGCGTGAGAAATAACAACACGGTAGCTGTAACACTCCCTATGAGGGGGATAATATTTAATAGTAAGATCGGGATGGTAAGTATAAGTTCAAAAGCAAGATTGCGTACGTTAATGCGTATCCCTCTTATAAGCTGCTCTGTATTAGAGGTGTTTCTATGGGTGTGATGCTCACCGCGCATGTGCTTTTCAATCTTTTCAGACACGGGACTCATAAATGGCGCGCTAAACGCCATAATAATATGCTTATATAGCACTAGCCCAATAGCGATAATAAACAATGCACTTACAATTTGCGCGATGGTGTCAAATCCTCCTGCACCCCATTCCCAGGGCCAGATACCAGCAATCCAGTGACCTAAATCATCAGAAAAGCCCCACGCCATCATTCCTATAGTAACCGCAGTCAAGAAACTAATAATCATAGGGACTGCAAAATACTTCCACAATCCTAGCTTTGAAATTAAGCTAAAGGAATTGCTATAGGTTGATAGTCCATTGAGAATACCTTTTATCATACTAAATGTTTTTTACGTATAAAAAGTTCCATATCTAATGGTTCTTCTCCAGTGGGAGTAAACTCATTTTTTAAGGTTCTTGACCAAAGATAGCCAGATTTTTTGGCTACAGAAACACTGCCTTTGTTAGACTTGTGAGCAATGATGATTAAAGTTTTAAGACCCATGTTGAATGCCTTGTCTGATACGCTAGTTACCGCACTGGAAGTCCAACCTCTATTCTTGTAACCTTTGTCAATGGCATAGGCAAGCTCTGCTTCCTTCAATTCCCAATCAATATTTTTGAGATATATAATACCGATTAACAAACCTGTATCAAAAGCTCTTAACCCGAATAAAAACAATTCTTCCTTGCTTTTTTGCAACGCCAGTTCTGCAATAAACAAAAGCGTTTTTGAGAGGGTCTCAGTTTTTGCAATTGTGACGGGAAAGTATCGTCCCCAAAACTCTTTATTTTTAGCTATAAGATTGTGTAGTTCTTGAGCTTCTATTTCTTCAAGGGGAATAATATTAAATTCTTCTTCTGTCATTTAGTCTTCTATGTGAACTAAAAAACCTTTATCATTTTCCAGTTGTTGGACAAGTGTTCGCTTTCGCGAAAGCGGAACCATTTTTAAAAGATGGGCAACTAAAAAATCTTCATTTTCAGCTGGAAACTCTTCAATGAGGTCTCTGCCTAATTGATTGTTATGTAAGTCCATCGCTCTGGCAAGAGGTTCGTTTGGTGAAAAATCTTCATGCCAATCTGTAATCAGTTTTGCCCAAGCAATTGATGCATCTAGTGACCGTCCTCTTTCTACACAATATTGAACGATGAGAATATTCCATATGGCGTGACGAAAGCCGTTTTCTGGGCCATTTTGATGGTGTTTATCACCATACAACTCGTCACTAATCGCTATCGTTTTTTGTGTTGCCCTAATGGTGGGTATCACGAATCTCAAGTGCTTTACACTCAGCCAGAATAAACTCCATAGCTGTCTAAAATCCATCGATTTTACTACAGAGAGTACATTCATTAGGCCTTATATTCTTTTACAGCTTCTATAAAGGCACCAGCATTTTCTATTGGAATATTGGGTAAAATGCCATGTCCCAAATTCACAATGTACATGTCTTTACCAAAAGCGTTAATCATCTCATGCACCATTCTCTTGATCTCGCTAGGTGGAGAAAACAAACGTGTTGGATCAAAATTACCTTGTAGTGTGATGCGGTTACCAGTTAATTTACGTGCATTTTGAGGAGAACACGTCCAATCTACTCCTAATGCTGAAGCTCCAGATTTTGACATTTCATCTAGCGCAAACCAGCATCCTTTTCCAAAGGCAATTACAGGAGATTCATCTTTAAGTGCGTCGATAATCTGCTGGATGTATTGCCAAGAGAACTCTTGATAATCCACCGGAGATAACATTCCTCCCCAGCTATCAAAAACTTGAACAGCATTTACACCAGCCGCAACCTTTTTCTTTAAATAAGCGATGGTAGTATCTGTGATTTTTTGCAACAATGCATGCGCAGCAAGCGGTTGTGTAAAACAAAATTCTTTTGCTTTGTCAAAGTTTTTTGAACCTTGCCCTTGTATACAATAACACAAAATAGTCCACGGTGAACCAGCAAAACCTATGAGTGGGATTTCGTCATTAAGTTTTTCTTTGGTCATTTTAATGGCATCCATCACATACCCTAAGGTTTCGTCAATGTCTGGTACGATTACTTGCTCGACATCTTTGGCAGAGCGTATAGGGTTAGGCAACCAAGGCCCTATTCCAGGTTTCATTTCCACATGTATATTCATTGCCTGTGGTATCACTAAAATATCACAGAATAAAATGGCAGCATCCATCCCATAGCGGCGTATAGGTTGTACTGTAATTTCACTAGCAAGCTCAGGAGTTTGACAGCGTGTAAAGAAATCATACTTTGCCTTGATTTCCATAAATTCTGGGAGATAGCGGCCAGCTTGACGCATCATCCATACAGGTGGACGGTCTACAATTTCTCCTTTAAGTGCTCTTAAAAATAAGTCGTTTTTAATCATAATATTGATATCAAGGCTAGATTGATGATTTTTTTAAAGTTGTAACTACTTTGGCAATCGTACTTTCAATGGTGCTTGCGTTAGAAATGATTACGTTGTTAAAATATGTATTTGCTTCTTTTGCGGTCGTATTTCCTATACAAAAAGCGGTTGTTGAGGTTGGGTTCGCTTTCGCGAAAGCGGAAACCCCACTCGGGCTATAAAATAAAATCCCATCAAACGCTCTGTCAAATGACTTCTCGTTATGATGAGTTTCATATACCGGAATTTCGTTACAACTAATGTTGTGTTTTTTTAAAATTGTTGGAAGTTCATCTCTACGCTGTTTTCCGCAGAAATAGGTAAATGCTAAGGTGTTGTAATCTTCAACGATTAATTTTCCTAATTGAGCACTGTTCTCAGCAGCAAGGGCAATTTCACAATTATATTTCTTTAGTAACGCTGAAGTTTTGCTACCCACACAGTAAAATACGGATTCTTGAAAATTTATACTACATCTGATAAGTTGCCGAACGCTATTCTGACTGGTGACAATAACATGATCCAATCTAGAAGGAATATCGAAAGATAAAGGCTTTATAGTAATGGCATCATAGTCCACAAAATTGATCCCAGCATTGAGAAGTAATTCCCGCTGATTGGTTTCAAGTTTTTTTGTGGAAAGGACTGTCATAAATATTTCCTCAATATGAGAATGATAAATTATTTTTTAGCCAAATTACTTTTGATAGCCTTCATCAATTCACGACCTCCGTTGTCTAGAATTTCTAATGCACAGTCTGTCCCAAAACCTACGGCATTTGCTTGAGAAACTACTTGTTCTACTTCAATTTTTGTCTTACCATCTAATGAAAATAGAACTCCTTTAAATCTAATTTCGTCGCCAATAACTTCCGCCAAAGCTCCAATAGGAGCTGTACATCCACCCTCTAGCGTGCGTAAGAACTCACGCTCTATATATGTGCAAAGGGCAGTTGGTTTGTGGTTTAATAATGCGCAAGCCTCAAGAGAGATTGCATCTTCTTCCATCGCAACAACAAGCATCGCTCCTTGTGCGGGTGCGGGAATCATCCAGTCTAAAACTTCGTAGTTTTCTGGCAAAATATTTATTCTATCGAGACCAGCTTTTGCAAAAATGGCGCCTGTCCAATCATTATCTGCTAGCTTTTGTAATCTAGTATTTACGTTGCCACGTAAATCTGTAGTTTGATGGTTTTCGTAACGATTGAGCCATTGTGCTTGGCGACGTAAGCTTCCAGTAGCAATAGTGCACGGTTTTGTATAATCTGGATTTCCTTTATGTACTAAAATATCCTCAGTAGCTGCTCTTTCAAGTACCGCGGCTTGCACGATTCCTATAGGTAAAGCTGTAGGAACGTCTTTCATACTATGTACGGCAATGTCTACTTCTCCCTTCAACATGGCTACGTCTAAGGTTTTTGTAAAAATTCCAGTAATTCCTAATTCGTATAAAGGTTTGTCTAGAATGAGATCACCGGTAGATTTTACCGCAACCAGTTCCGTTTTATAGCCGTGGGATTCAAGTTGATGTTGTACCGTTTTTGCTTGCCAGAGAGCTAGTTCACTATCTCTTGTTCCAATTCTTATGGTCTTAGACATCCTCTTGATTAAGTTGGAAAATAGAATTTATAAGTGCAAGACTTTCTTCTGTACTGCCATTTGCATTTCTAAGATGATGTGCAAATTGATTTGTAATTTTCTGAATAATTTTCTTACTCATTGCCTCTGCAGTTGCTTCACTAAAATCGGGTATTTTCTTACGAACGTTCTCGACTTCAGCAGCTTGGACTTCTTTGAGTTTAAGCTTAAGCGCTTTCATGGTAGGGGCAAACTTTCGTGTTTGCAAGTACTCATTAAAATCTGCTGTAATTTCTTCAATGATAGCCTCTGCTTGAGGAATATAACCTTGACGTCTCTTCAAAGTCGCATCTGTCATCTTTGATAGTTGATCTAGATGAATTAAAGTCACATTATCCAGTTCTTTCACATCGTCAGAAACATTCTTTGGTATGGAAAGGTCAAGAATTAATAATGGTTTTTTACTGTGTAAAATTGCTTTATTAACGGTAGGTTTTTGAGCGCCAGTAGCTACAACTAATACGTCAGATTGTGCAATCTCACTTTCTATGTTTGCGTAGTCTTTAACAAGTAAGTTAAACTTACCAGCAATCTTCTCTGCCTTTTCTTTAGTTCTATTGATAAGCGTGATGTGCTCATTTTTAGTATGCTTGACCAAGTTCTCACACGTATTACGGCCAATTTTCCCTGTTCCAAACAGTAAAATATTCTTATCTGAAATAAAAGGCACTCGAGCCATGATGTATTGAACTGCGGCAAAACTTACAGAAGTCGCTCCACTTGATATTTCAGTTTCGTTCTTAACACGTTTACTAGCTTGAATAACTGAGTTCACTAAACGTTCAATAAAAGGATTTACAAGCTTGTGTTTTTTTGATCTTCTAAAGCCAATTTTGAGTTGGCCAATAATTTCAAAATCTCCAAGAATCTGGCTATCAAGTCCTGTTCCCACTTTGAAGAGGTGCGCAATTGCCTCCTCGTTCTTATAGAGATAAGCGACATCCAAAAATTCTTCTATGGTGCCGTGGGTGTGCTCACATAATAATTTAACCAGTGTAAGTGCATCTGGTGCAAAGCCGTATAATTCTGTACGATTACAGGTAGACATAACCACAAGTGATGTAACACCTACTTGCTTTGCATTTTTAAGAATAGCTTCCTGAGCAGTTTCATCTATAGCAAAATGGCCACGCGTAGTTGCGTCTGCTTTTTTGTAGCTAAGACCTATGGTATAAAACTGTTGTTCTTTCAAAAAAGAGTATTTGTTTGAAGCGATGCAAAAATAAGTTTCCGAATTTAAAAAAAATAACGCTATCGGCATCATTTGTGTCGACTAAGGTAATATAAGAGTCACATTTGCCTTATTTTTGTAGGTAAGCAGCGCAATATATAGGCTGAGAAGATTCCAAAAGAAATGTTAATTAGAATCATTCTAAATAAATAACAATCCATTATTGTGAGTCAAGAAATCAAAAGTAACGCTCAAAGTTTAGCTCAAGAAACATGTATTGAGGATGGATTTTATGTCCTTCGTTATAATAATGACTCTTCTTCAAAACAGAAAATTGAACGGCAGATTCCTCAAAATTATATTCAATTTCACTTTTGCGTAAAGGGCGCTGCAGCGTTTCTTTTTAATGATGGTAGTTATGTGCTTCCCATAGCAGAAGAGAATTCATTGCTATTGTATAACCCACAACGAGAATTACCTATAAATCTTGAAATTAATGCAGATAGTTGGGTGGTTACCGTCTTGATTTCCATAAAAAAATTTCATAGTCTCTTTTCTTCTGAAGCAAATTATATAACGTTTTTAAGTGGCGATAATAAGAATAGGAAATATTACAAAGATGGTCATATCTCACCGAGCATGGCGATTGTTTTGAACCAATTGATGAATTATAGCCTGCACCATTCTGTTAAAGAACTTTATTTTAAGGGTAAAAGCTACGAGCTTTTAAGCCTATATTTTAATAGACCGGCAGATGTAGATGTGGAGCAATGCCCATTTCTCGTAGACGAGGATAATGTCCAAAAAATCAAAAAAGCCAAGCGTATCATCATGGACCGGATGGATAACCCGCCTACGCTAGCTGAGCTTTCTGAAGAGATAGGATTGTCTTTAAATAAATTAAAAGAAGGTTTCAAGCAAATTTATGGAGATTCAGTTTTCAGCTTTTTGTTTGATTACAAAATGGAAGTGGCGAGACAACTATTAGAAACTGGCTCACATAACGTAAATGAAGTAGGATTAAAGGTAGGTTACAGTACAGCAAGTCATTTTATCAGTGCTTTTAAAAAGAAATTTGGAACGACACCTAAGAAATATCTGATGAGTTTAGGTTGATGGAAGTACGCTTTCGCGAAAGCGTAACAAACCTCAATACTACTATCATAAAGTCTTATACATTCCTCTATAGCAAACCTACTACAAATCGTATTTTTGTAAGAGCGTTTAAAAGAAAGTCTCATATTTAGAACGCACTCTATTTTAGTGTCCAGCATAAAAATTGAATTAATGAATAAAGGAGTATTAATGGTTAATCTGGGATCTCCAGACAGTACAGACCCAAAGGATGTAAAAAAATACTTAGATGAATTTTTGATGGACGAGCGTGTGATAGACGTTCCCTATGCAGCGAGGGCATTGCTGGTAAAGGGAATTATATTAAATACACGACCTAAAAAAAGTGCAGAGGCGTATAGTAAAATCTGGTGGGAAGAAGGCTCTCCTCTTATTGTACTTACAGAGCGTTTGCAGAAGAAAGTACAAGCACATACAAAACTTCCTGTAGAGATTGCGATGCGTTATGGTTCTATGTCTATAAAAAAGGGGTTACAGAAGCTACACGACCAAGGAATAGACGAAGTATTATTGCTTCCATTGTATCCACATTTTGCGATGGCAACTGTAGAAACTATTGTCGTGCTTGCAAAAGAGCTAAGAGATGAATTTTTTCCAAAAATGCGAATCACTGAAGTAAAGCCATTTTATAATAAGCCAGAATACATCAAAGTGCTAGGAGATGCTATTGCAGAAAGTTTAGAAGGGGTAGCTCACGAGCATCTGTTATTTTCATATCATGGCGTTCCAGAACGACACATTAGAAAAAGTGATGTGACAAACATGCACTGTAAAATTGATGGATCATGCTGTGCGTCACAATCTAAAGCTCACGAATTTTGTTACCGCCACCAGTGTTATGAAACTACACGATTAGTAGGAGAGTATCTCAATCTAGAACCACTTACATATTCTACAAGTTTTCAATCACGCTTAGGTTTTGACCCTTGGTTACAACCGTATACAGATCGTACGATAGAACGTATGGGGAAAGAAGGGTTTAAAAAAATGGCCATTGCAACACCAGCCTTTGTGTCTGATTGTTTAGAAACACTGGAAGAAATAGCAATGGAAGGAGAAGAAATATTTCACGAGGCAGGAGGACATGATTTTCACACCATACCTTGCATCAATGATCGAGATGACTGGGCAGGAGTTCTTGCCGGTTGGATCAATGAGTGGGGAATAGTAGAGTCTGGAAAGGCCATAGCATAACCAGTATTGATCTAGTCACATTTGTCCAAAAACTCCACAGCTCTAGGTACTGAACCCATTTCAAAACTGCTTGTACAACAAGCGGGTCCAGCATCTATAGGTATACTTGTGATGTCGCTTAATATGATAGTAGATACCATCTTTGTAGGAAGATGGATAGGTCCGCTAGCGATATCGGCTATTACAGTGGTCATTCCAGTCACCTTTTTTATAGCCGCCATTGGATTAGCAATAGGGATTGGTGGGAGCTCTGTACTCTCGAGGGCATTAGGTTCTGGAGATGATGATAAAGCCTTACGGGTATTTGGTAACCAAATAACACTTACTTTCTTTTCATCTGGTTTGCTTGCCGTAATTGGACTCATTTTTCAAGACACACTCATTGAATTTTTTGGAGCAGATGCCTCTTTTAAAGACATGGCACTTACCTATTACCGCATTGTCCTTTATGGTATAGTCTTGCTAGCCATGTGTATGATGGGTAATAATGTGATAAGAGCCGAAGGTAAACCTAAATTTGCCATGTTTGCTTTAATCATACCTGCTGTAGGAAACATTGGGATGGACTATTTGCTTATTAACGTTCTAGACTATGGGATGGTAGGAGCCGCTTGGGCAACTTTTACAAGCTATGCGGTTTGTTTTGCATTTATCTTGTGGTTTTTCATCGTTAAGAGTGAACTTAGAATCGTAGCCGAATGTCTTAAACTTAAGAAGAAAGTCGTCTCAGAGATTGCAGGTTTAAGCGGGGTAACCTTAGCTAGACAGGGAGTAATTTCAGTACTTACTATTCTTCTCAACAATGTACTTATAAGTTATGGAGATGCACTTGACGTCGCCACCTACGGAATCATAAGTAGGATGTTAATGTTTGCCTTATTTCCTGTGATTGGGATAACACAAGGATTTATGCCTATTGCCAGTTACAACTTTGGGGCTACCAAATATTCGAGAGTGAGAGAAAGTATTAATATCTCTATCAAATATGGTGGTGCTCTTGCACTTATGATTTTTACGGTAATCATGCTTTTTCCAGGATTTTTTGTGTCCTGGTTTATAAGCGATCAAAATGCTACGGCAAAGACCCTTACAGATAATGCTGCACTCTTAGATCGTACGCCAGATGCGTTGCGATGGGTATTTGCAGCGACACCGGTGATTATTGTTCAGTTAATAGGAGGGGTTTATTTTCAAGCTATTGGAAAAGCTGTTCCTGCTTTGTTTTTAAGTTTGAGCAAACAAGGTTTTTTTCTCATACCTCTTATACTTCTATTACCACGCTATTTCGGCGTTTGGGGGGTTTGGATAGCCTTCCCTATTGCAGATATTTTGTCTACGCTTGTAACAGCATATTTTTTAAGACGGGATGTAAAAAAGAATTTGGTCGTAGCTTCTGACGCCTAGTTCGCTTTCGCGAAAGCGTTAAATACCCAACCGCATTTCTGCCATTCATAAGAATTCTGTAAATTTCTAATTCAGAATCAACACCATAGCAAACAATGCGCAAAATTAATTTACTTATAAGTTTCCTATTAGTAGGTCTTTCATTTAATAGTAACGCTCAGACTTCTCAAGAAGAAACTGCCTACGACGCTCTAGAATATCGCCTTATTGGCCCTTTTAGAGGAGGGCGTAGTGCAGCAGTCACTGGAGTGCCTGGGCAGCCAGATCTTTTTTATATGGGAAGCACTGGAGGCGGTGTATGGCGCACAACTAATGGCGGTAAAGAATGGGAGAATATTTCAGATGGTTTCTTTGGCGGAAGTATAGGTGCGGTGGAAGTTTCCAAAAGCGACCCTAATGTTATTTATGTAGGAGGTGGTGAAAAAACTCTGCGTGGTAATGTGTCTTCTGGTTACGGGATTTGGAAATCTGAAGATGCGGGGAAAACGTGGGCGCAGTCTGGACTTAAAGAAAGTAGACATGTGCCTAGAATACGGGTGCATCCCACAAACTCAGATATCGTCTATGCAGGGGTTTTGGGTAATATCTATAAACCTACACAAGAGCGTGGTGTTTATAAAAGTATTGATGGTGGAAAAACCTGGAAAAGGACACTGTTTTCAAATGAAGACAGTGGTGTTGTAGACTTGATCATTGACCCAAATAATCCACGTATTTTATATGCAACTACTTGGAATGCACGTAGAACTCCGTACAGCTTAAGCTCTGGAGGAGAAGGGTCTGCACTATGGAAAAGTACAGACAGTGGGGAGACATGGAAAGAAATTTCTACCAACGAAGGATTTGCAAAAGGTATTTTAGGAATTATGGGTATTACCGTTTCTCCAGTAAATAGTAATCGCCTGTATGCGATGGTAGAAAACCAAGAAGAGGGCGGATTATACACCTCTACAGATGCTGGTACTACTTGGAAAAAAATTAATGATGAGCGTAAGCTACGTCAACGCGCTTGGTATTACACTCGTTTATATGCAGACACAGCAGATGAGAATACGGTATACGTATTAAATGTGCGTTACCACAAATCAACTGATGGTGGTAAATCATTTAGTACCTACAACGCGCCTCATGGTGATCACCATGATCTATGGATCGCTCCAGAAGATCCTAATCGTATGATTATAGGAGATGATGGAGGTGCACAAGTATCTTATGATGGTGGCCGCTCGTGGAGTACTTATATGAACCAACCTACGGCGCAATTTTATAGAGTAACTACAGATAATGCATTTCCATATAGAATTTATGTGGCGCAGCAGGATAATAGTACGATACGTATTCCGCATAGAACCGAAGGGGGAAGCATTAGCGAGGATGACTGGGAGAGCACCGCTGGTGGTGAAAGTGCACATATTGCTGTAGATCCAGAGAACAATGAGATTGTGTACGGTGGTAGTTATGATGGCTTCTTAACGCGTGTGAATCACGATAGAAACACAGTCCGATCTATTTCAGTATGGCCAGACAACCCTATGGGTCACGGTGTAGAAGATATGAAATACCGCTTTCAGTGGAATTTCCCAATCATTTTCTCAAAACACGACCCAGATAAATTATACACCTTCTCACAGAGTGTTCACGTGAGTGAGAATGAAGGGCAGAGCTGGAAAGTCATTAGCCCGGACCTTACGACTAATGACCCAGAAAAAATGAAATCGTCTGGTGGACCCATTACTCAGGATAATACGAGTGTAGAATATTACTGTACCATTTTTGCAGCAGCAGAGTCGCCACTTAAGGAAGGGTTATTGTGGACAGGGAGTGATGATGGTTTAATACATGTTACTCAAAATGGCGGTCAGTCTTGGGAGAATGTTACCCCTAAGAGTATGCCCGTAAATATGATGATTAATAGTGTAGAGCCATCTGCTTTTGAGGAAGGAACGGCGTATGTTGCTGGGACACGTTACAAACTGGGAGATTTTACACCTTATTTATACAAAACAACCGACTACGGGAAGTCATGGAAAAAAATCACTAACGGAATTCCAGCCGAGCATTTTACAAGAGTTGTACGTGAAGACCCTAAGCAAAAAGGTCTCCTTTACGCAGGAACAGAAACCGGAATGTATATCAGTTTTGATGATGGTATGAACTGGAAATCATTTCAGTTAAACCTGCCTATTGTTCCTATTACAGATCTTACCATTAAGAACGACAACCTTATTGTAGCTACACAAGGGCGTAGTCTTTGGATTATTGATGACTTGGGGATGTTGCGTCAGGCCGCTTTCGCGAAAGCGGGAACCGATACATTATTCCAACCCAAAGCTACCTACCGAATGGGTGGCCGTGGTGGCAATAAGAGCCTTACCGAAGGGACAAATCATCCAAGTGGCGTGATGACGTACTTTAATTTGAAAGATTTTGACAAAGAAAATGACACCATTGCGCTTACCTATATGACCATGGCTGGCGATACATTACAGTCTTTTAATACCGCTGCAAAAAAGGAAGACAAACAATTAAAAGCTAAAAAAGGAGGGAATCTTTTTACTTGGGACACCAGAATTGATGGTGCCGAAAAGCTAGACGGCATGATTTTATGGTGGGCAAGTCTAGACGGACCTAAAGCCGTACCAGGAAATTATAAAGTAGCGCTCAACGTTGACGGGAAAGTACAAACTGAGAACTTTGAAATACTTGCAAACCCTAATGCAGAGGCAACTGTAGCAGATATGAAAGCGCAGCATACTTTTATAACAGAGGTAAATGCAGCGGTTGATCGTGCACACCAAAGTATCAAGAAAATTAGAAAGATAAATGAGCAATTGAAATCTTTTACAGCGCAATATGAAGATGATGCTCGCACGACAGCGTTACGTGAAAAAGCTGAAAAAATGCAGGAAAATTTTGGCGAGATTGAAAAGGAGCTATACCAAACTAAAAACCGATCAGGGCAAGACCCGCTTAACTTCCCCATTAAATTAACTAACAAACTTGGTCACCTCAATAGCCTGGTAGGGATGGGAGATTTTGCGCCAACGGCGCAGGATATAGCCGTTAAGAATCAACTCACTGCTCAAATTAATAAGGAACTAGAAACATTTGACAATATGCTAGATGCTGAGGTAGCTGCGTTTAATGAAGAATTTAATAGCTTGAAATTAGATTATTTGTTTGTGGAGGAAGCAAAGGAGTAACTTGAGAAGTTTATTATTTTAAAAGGCGTATAAGAAATTCTGCGCATTTATTTATTATGGTTTTGTCAACTAAACTAACTATTCTGTAAATTGCCACCTGTATCAAAATATTCAATCATAAAACCAAAAATGACAAAATTTAAAAAAATTAAGGCACTCTGTCTATTTCTATTTACAATTAGCCTCTCTGCTCAAGAGAGTGGTAGTGGAGAAAATACGACAAGAAAAGGTAGATTATTATTAGGAGCGTCAACAAATGGAGGGCTTAATTTTTCAAAAACTTCTTATGAGTTTGAAGGGGAAACTTTTAGTGAGCGTGAGAATCGCAGTTTTGTCTTAAATGGATCCGTTGGTTATTTCATTATCGATAACCTCGTAGGTGGCGTACAGTTAGGTTATTCAATTTCAAAAAATGAATCAAAAACAGGAGGCATTGAATCCTCAGGAAGTTATATAAATTTGGGACCCTTTGCAACTTACTATTTTGATCTAGGAAACAATAGAATACGTCCATATGTAGATATAGCTGTATTATTTGGTTCTATAAAGACTGAAACTAGTAACCCTTATATCGAGCCAAGTTACAATGATCCTACCATCATTCAAGATAATGAGTTTAAACAACAATCATTTGAATGGAATGTCGGTGCTGGGGCAGCTTTTTTCTTAAATGATACAATTTCTATAAATGTTGAAGCAGTTTATAGTAATCGTTCAATCAAAGATCCTGATGATGAATCTGATTCTAAATATAAATTCTCTAATATAGGTTTAAATGGAGGCTTAAGCATATTCTTGTAGGAAGCATTCGAATAATTTTTAAAGGCGCATAAGAAATTCTGCGCCTTTTTCATTTTCTAATCCTTTGTATCTTTGATGTTATGGGAGAATACTACCTCTATTTTAAATCGCTTCATATAATTTTTGTAGTCACTTGGTTTGCGGGGCTTTTTTATATGCCACGATTATTTGTGTATCAAATAGAGGCCAGTGAAAAATCATCTCCAGAAAAAGAAATATTGGGCAAACAGTTAGGTCTAATGGCGCACCGTCTTTGGAAAATTATTACAGCACCTTCCATGGCACTTACGGTAATTTTTGGCGGATTGATGTTTTATATAAACCCAGCACTTTTTAGAGCGCCTTGGATGCACATAAAGTTAGCTTTTATTGCACTTCTATTTTTATACCATTGGAAAACATGGCGCATACATAGAGGTTTACAAGAAAAAATGTATAGGTATTCGTCCAGACAAATGCGACTGTGGAACGAAGGTGCAACCCTCATTCTTTTTGCTGTTGTCTTTCTGGCGGTGACAAAAAGTACAACAAACTGGCTATTAGGTCTAGGTGGATTAATAGGTCTGGCAGTATTATTGATGCTTGGGATTAAGTTGTACAAAAAAATACAAGACAAAAATCCAAATGCGTAGTATACTCAATTTTAATCGAAAGTCTTTAGGAACTACCATATTCACCTCCATGCTCGGGCTAGTCCTTGCAGCATTTTTACTCATAGCTCTGGTTACTTTTTTTCAATACAAAGAACAAATCAATGATTATAATGAAGAGCGATTAGAACGTAAAGAGTCATCTATAAGAAAGATGATTGATTTCTTTTTGAGAAAAACTACCTACGAGCTCAAAACAGATAAAATTCCGTTAATTTTTAAAGACGAAATTTTTGAAATTGCCAGTGTACAAGGAGAAAATTTAACGTTGTATGATTTAGAAGGTAATCCACTCATTACGTCTACTAATGAACTTTTTGACAGTCCACAGCTGCGAAAAATACCTAAAGAGACACTTGCACAATTGGAAGCAGAGGTAGACAAGCGTTATGTAAATAAAATTGACGGTCAAATTTCTCAACAACTATCTTATTCTTATGTAAATGACCCTAAATATAAGCCTCTAGCCATACTTGAAATACAATATGAAGACAGTGAGTCTTTTATTAATAAAGAGATGAGAGAGATTTTATGGCGACTTGTAGTCATTACAATACTTATCGTAATACTTGCTATTGTACTAGCTTACTTTCTTGCAAAATACATAACAAAGACCTTAAAAACTGTTGAGGACAACATCAAAGAAACCCAACTGGATAAGCGCAATGAGAAAATAGAAACAACAGAGTTGCCTTCAGAATTAATTACTCTTGTAAATGCCTATAACGGTATGATTGATCAATTAGAAGGCAGTGCGGCAAAACTTGCCCAAAATGAGCGGGAAGCCGCTTGGCGTGAGATGGCAAAGCAGGTGGCACACGAGATTAAAAATCCGTTAACACCTATGCGACTTACAGTACAAAGTTTTGAACGTCGTTTTGACCCTCAAGATCCAGAAGTGAATGTTAAGATTAAGGAATATAGCAAAACTCTGATACAGCAAATAGATACTATGAGTAGCATTGCTAGTGCTTTCTCAAACTTTGCTGATATGCCGGCCCAGCAAACGGAGATGCTTGATGTGCCAAAGATTGTGAAGTTGTCTCTAGATATTTTTAATGAGCAATATATTCACTTTGCATCTAATAAAGAGGAGATTCACGCAAACTTTGATCGAACACAATTAATAAGAGTGGTTACAAATCTTGTGAAAAATGCAGTACAAGCAACAAAACTGGTAGAAAATCCTAAAATCCTTGTAGATATCAATGACTTAGAAAATGATGTTGAAATTAGTGTAAGTGATAATGGAGTAGGGATTACTGAGGAAAATAGGCTTAAAATTTTTGAACCAAAATTTACTACAAAAAGCAGTGGTATGGGATTAGGGCTTGCCATGGTAAAAAATATTGTAGAAACCTATGATGGTTCTATTACCTTTACCACAGAAGAAGGAAAAGGCACCGTTTTTAGAGTAATTTTTCCCAAATAAAATTTAATTATACATACATAACTAATGGCATACAATAACATACTTTCCACAACAGAAAACGGTATACATACCATAACTATTAACCGTCCGTCAAAACTCAATGCGCTTAATAAGGAGACTATAGAAGAGTTGCATAACGCTTTCGCGAAAGCGGAAGATGATTCAGCTATCAGAGTTGTTATCGTAACCGGAAGTGGTGAAAAGGCGTTTGTTGCTGGAGCAGATATCTCAGAATTTGCAAAATTTTCAGAGTCTGAAGGTGCAGATCTTGCTAGAAAAGGACAAGAAATTTTGTTTGATTACGTGGCAGAAATGGGAACACCTGTTATCGCAGCAGTAAACGGTTTTGCACTTGGAGGTGGTCTTGAACTAGCTATGGCAGCACATTTTAGAATTGCGAGTGACAATGCACGCATGGGATTACCAGAAGTGAGCTTGGGTGTAATTCCAGGTTACGGAGGTACACAAAGATTACCACAACTTGTAGGTAAAGGTCGTGCTATGGAAATGATAATGACGGCAGGAATGATAGATGCAAATACTGCTCTAGAATACGGTCTTATAAATCATATTGTAGCTATGGAAGAGCTACTTCCACTGGCTCAAAAACTAGCTAGTAAAATTATGCGCAACTCGCCTATGGCTATTGCTGCGGCAATTAATGCTGTAAACGCTGGATATGAAGACGGCGTTGATGGTTATGATACAGAAATAGAAGAATTTGGAGGTTGCTTTGGCACAGATGAGTTTGTAGAAGGAACCACGGCTTTTTTAGAAAAAAGAAAGGCTGAATTTTAAATAAAATAACATAGCTACAAAAACCACAACATCTTTATGTTGTGGTTTTTTTGATATAAGTTAGAAATATGGAAATAATACTTAAATTTGGATTTTATACTAAAAAAGTATTTGTTTACTTCTACTAGATTAGCACGCTTTCGCGAAAGCGTATAAATGAGTTTCTAGTTCTAATTCATTATCAATATATGAAAGAGTGTTTTACTGGCAGAGGAGCGCAACAGAAGGTTGAAAATAAATTTTTCGATCTTAGTCATGAATTTCGTGATGACTATAAGGAGCACTTACATAGAGAAGGGCTTAGTGAACAGCCCAAAACTGACTTTATAGCTACTTTCCCAAAAACAATCGTCACTAAAGTACAGAGCCCTGATGTGCATATGTCCTATTCACTCAACCCGTATCAAGGTTGTGAACATGGGTGTATTTACTGTTATGCCCGCAATAGTCACCAATACTGGGGATATGGTCCTGGGATAGATTTTGAACAAAAAATACTAGTAAAGCAAAACTGTATACAGCTTTTAGAAGAATTTTTTCAAAAAAAGTCATGGAATCCAGCTCCTATTGTACTTTCCGGTAACACAGATTGCTACCAACCTATAGAAAAGAAATTGCAATTGACCCGCTCCCTTTTAGAGGTGTTTTTTAAATATAAAAATCCAGTAGGGATTATCACTAAAAATGCGCTAGTACAACGCGATATTGACATCTTAACCGCATTAGCTCAAGATCAGCTAGCAATGGTTTGGATTTCTATTACCACATTATCTGAAGAAACGCGTCGTATACTTGAGCCGCGCACGGCAACGATAAAGAAAAGACTTGAAACGATTGAAAAATTAACTCAAGCAGGAATCCCTGTAGGAGTGATGGTAGCTCCTGTTATTCCTGGGCTTACCAGTCATGAGATCTTGCCTATAGTAAAAGAGGTATCCGATCGTGGTGCGTTAAAGATCGGCCATACCATAGTACGACTCAATGGAGCGATAGGAAGTATTTTTGAAGATTGGGCTTATAAAAAAATGCCTAATAAAGCAGCAAAAATTCTTCATCAAATAGCGGCTTTTCATGGAGGACAATTAAACGACTCTTCCTTTCAAACTAGAATGCGAGGTAGTGGTCCTGTAGCATCACAAATAAACCGACAGTTTGAGATTGCTAAGAAAAAATATATGTCTGATCGAGAACTTCCTGAACTTTCTACAAAAAATTTTGTGAGAACAGATAGAGGTCAGTTAGGTTTGTTTTAAGACTTAATATCATTCGTATTTCCTTTCCCTATATTTGGCTCCGTAACAAAACCTGATTAACAGGGACTCATTAACTATGATATCATTACGTATAATTTTACCTATATTATTTTTTGGACTCATAGCTATTAAGAGTGTTGCACAGCAAGATACACTGGCTACAAAAAGTTATGATGAGTTAAAATCACTTATAATTACAAACTTTGGTAAAAATGATTCGCTAGCTCTTGAGGCTTCCCTATCTTATTCTCATAAAGCGCGTCGAGATAGAGATATAGAGAAACAACAATTTGGTTACGAAGTTCAAGCAAGAATCTATGAAAAATTTAAAAACGAAAAAGAATTTACAAAGGCAATTCAACAAGCAATAACTCTCATTCTTGACAATAATTTAGTTGACCAAGAAGAAAGAATCTATGCAAGAGCAGCTGGAGGATATTTTTCGCTCACAAACTGGTCAAAGAGTTTGGAATACTATAATATGCTTAAAGAAATTGCTGTTAATAATAATGATGCTTTTGGTGAAAGCGCTATTCTTAGTACCATAGCATTTATAAATACTCGTGCTGGAGATATTCAAAGGGGATTAGCCCTAAATAAACAGGCTCTTGCTAAATCTCAAAATGTTCTAGCAGAAACAGATAGTTTAAGAACTCTTAAGAACAGTGTTTTGGTATCAAATCATTATACATTAACTAGCGCATACCTTACATTAGAAAAGCCAGACTCTGCATTGTATCACATTGATCAAGCTCTTATTATGAGTTCTATTGCAGACTCTTGTATTGTAAAATTCTTGTATTTTATGCAGGCCGATGGCTATATAGGTAATAATAAATTTAAGGACGCTTTACAAAGCCTTGATAAAGCAGATTCAGTTTGTAAAATAGATTCAAAACACGTTCATCTTCAAGAGAATGGGTATCGTGGTGAGATCGCTTTGAATCAAAAAAAGTATAGGGCTTCTGTAAATTATTTTTTAAAGGCATTTAGAAAGTATGATGTGCCAAAAGAACAAGAAGGTTTAATGGGAGACCTTTATAAGCTCACCGCAAAAGCATATAAAGGTTTGGGTAATTTAGATAGTGCAAACTTTTATCTAGAAAAGTATATAAATACTTCAAGTGAGCTTGATAGAATGAAAAGCGATATCTATTCTGTATCAAAACGTCAAGATGCAGTTTCTTTTCAAAAAGAATTGAAATTACTTTCTAAACAGAAAGCCCGAAAAGAAAACCTTTTAATGTATGGAAGCATTGCTGGTGGAGTAATAATCATTTTATTAATTGTTGGTCTAGTAAAAACTAACCAGAGGCGTAAGGAAAATGAAATAAAGTTTAAAACCTTACTAGACAAAGTGGATAATGCAAAAGCTCCAAAAGATATCATTGATACAAAAGATGAGGTACTAGAAGAGCAAACTAGCTCTGATATGAATCCAGAAACAACGCAACAAATTCTCGATGGTCTCAAAAAACTAGAGCGTCAAAATTATTTTCTACATCCTGCCTGCAGTGCACACAACGTAGCAAAACGTATTAAAACAAATACCACGTACCTTTCAAAGGTGATTAATGCAGAGTTTGGTAAAAATTTTAGCACTTACATTAATGATTTACGTATTAATCATGCAATTGTAAGACTCAAACAAGATCCAAAATTTCGCAGTTACACCATCAGTTCTATTGCGACAGAACTGGGTTATAAAAGCGCAGACTCGTTTACAAAATACTTCAAAAAAGATACGGGTCTCCTTCCTTCTTTTTATATCAAAAAGCTTAACGAAGCAGCGTAATTTTCTTCATTTCTATCATTTGTGAACCCTAAATTTATAAAATTAGGGTAGGTGTTATCGCGCTTTCGCGAAAGCGTACTTATTATAATTAACACCTTAGATAACAGTCGTATACAATTAAATAAAGGTGCCCTAATTTTCCTAAAATCGGGTAGCCTTTCTTTTTAAAAGGGGGTTTTCTCCACATCTTTGGTTTCAGAAATCATTCATAATAACATTTAAAATCTGAACCCATGAAAAAAGTAACAAAAGGAATCAAATACGTACTTCTATTAATTGTAGGTCTTATTACAGGAATATTTCTGGTAGGAATTGTAAGTGGAGCAAAAGACGCTCTAAGTGGCAGTAAAGCAGATGCTATTAAAAAAACGCTTACAGCAAATTGTCAATGTGATGAGATAAATCAATTTATCTACGCGCAAGGAATTCAATATAGCAAGACAGATGGACTCTCCACAGAGAAAGCAGAGTATGAACTTGTGAACTGCAAATATGAAAATATTACAAAAGAGGTTGCTCGCATCAATGAGCTCTTAGCAAATCAAGTTGCGGGATATGAAGACTTAGATCTACTCAAACTAGAGTTTGTAGGTACTGAAAACCACCAAACTTTTATTATTAAAAATGCTCAAATTCAGTAAAACATTTAGATATGATAAAAAATGGAACCTTAGGAATTGTCTTTATTATTTTGTTTGCAGTTGCTTCAGAACTTGTTAGTACAAACCCTTTTACAGATAAAATACAAACAAAAGCATGGCTATTAATTCTACTTTGCTCATTGTATTATGTGTTTTATAATCAATTATTTACAAAATTTTTTAAAGATAAAACATCACAAAAATAGTAACACTCATGAAATCAGCAGAAGAATTAGTACTCAAATCATTCTCGCAAGACGCTAAGCAGAGTTTTAAAAAATATCGATTTGATCAAATAGGTAAGATTACCATAGGTGTTCTTACGGCCATCGCTATTTTATTTCTTATACACATCACTAATCACTAAAATAATAATATTATGACAACAATAATTAAATTTATACTCGGCATCTTACTAGGTGCATTTGCCCAAATTGCAATGGGACAAGAACTTATAGGAACTTATAAAGGTATTTTAAAAGTTCAAGGAATGGAAATGGAACTTCTTTACAACTTTAAGAATATAGATGGTAATTTAACGGCAACGATGGATGTACCCCTACAAGGAGCGACAGATATCCCGATGGACAGTGCAATCCTAGAAGAAAATAAGATATCTATAACAAGTGCAAAGCTCAAAATGAATTATATTGGCACACTTACAAATGATAAAATCACAGGCACCTACACACAATTAGGTACAGACTATCCATTAGATTTAATGAAAACAGAAAAAACAATACCAGGGAATCCAGCACTTCCTTCGTCAGATGCTGTTCTTGCTACACTTGCCGCTAAGGAAACAGGAGATTTTAAATATACCGTAGAAGATTACTTCAAAAAATCTGCGGTGAGTGGTTTCACATTATCTCCAGATGGCAATTATATCTCCTATATGAAACGAAGAGAAAATGGCAAACAGGATTTATATTTAAAAAACACACAAACACAGAAAGAGACATTAGCTGTTGCTCAAGACGAAGATGTGATTAGGGTTCATTACTGGGCTAGTGAGGATAGATTATTATATCTACAGGACTCTAAAGGTGATGAAAATTACCATGTATATGGTGTTAACTTAGACGGAAGTAATAAAAAAGATCTCACTCCGTATGAAGGTGTTAGAGTAGATATACTTGCCATATTAAAAGAGGATCCAAAGAATATTATCATCCAGATGAATAAAGATGATCTCAAGCAAAATGAGCCTTATAAATTAAATATTGCGACCGGAGCTATTGAGAAATTATATAGTGTAAAGGAGGGAGACCCACCAGTAGCAGGTTTTGACTTTGATAAAGATGGAAATTTAAGAGCCATAACCCGCGTAGTGAACGAGATTGAAACTGAAATTTTATATAATATAGATGGTGATTTCAAACAGTTAAAGGTAGTACCCTTTGGTGATGGATTTGGGATTTTAAGATTTGATTACAACTCTTCATACGAGCACGATGCTTATGTAGTATCAAACTTGGATTCTGACAAGTATCAGATTCAACGATTTGACCTAAAAGAAAATAAGGTGATCGAAACGGTGTATGAAGATGATACCTATGATGTAAGTGGTATTTCGCTTTCGCGAAAGCGTAATTACGAAATTGACTATTTTTCACATGTTGCAGAAAAATCTGTAGTGGTACCTGTGAGTAGTACCTATAAAAAATTGCACAAGCGATTAAAAAAAGAGTTTGGAGACAAAGAATTTTTTACCGTAGGACGTACGGATGAGGAGGATAAGTTTATGATCATGCTCACTAGTGATCGTATTGTAGGAGAATATCATTTATATGATGTAAAGAAAGATCAGGTAAAATTATTGTACAAGTTGCTACCTCATTTAAAAGAAAAAGATATGGCAGCAATGGAGCCTATTACTTTTAAAAGCAGGGACGGTAAAACCATTCATGGATATCTTACAATGCCTCAAGGAGTGAAAAAAGGAGAGAAAGTCCCTATGATTGTCAATCCTCATGGAGGACCTCAAGGATTGCGTGATACGTGGGCATTTAATCAAGAAGCACAACTTTTTGCAAGTCGTGGGTATGCGACGCTACACGTAAACTTTAGAATTTCTGGAGGATATGGTAAAGAATTCTTGAATAGTGGATATGGACAGATAGGTCGCAAAGTGATGGATGATATTGAGGACGGTATAGATTATGTGATCGATCAAGGAAGTATTGATAAAGATAGAGTAGCTATTTTTGGAGGAAGTCACGGCGGTTATGCCGTACTGCGTGGCATGATGAAGACCCCAGAAAAGTACGCCTGTGGAGTAGATTATGTAGGAGTAAGTAATTTAAATACATTCATGACGACTTTCCCTCCCTACTGGGAAAACTACCGTGCAATCGTAGAAAAAATCTGGTATAATCCTGAAATCCCTGAGGAACAAGAGATTATGGACGAGATATCTCCAGCATTACATACTGATAAAATTGTAAAACCCCTTTTTGTAGTGCAAGGTGCAAATGATCCTCGTGTAAATATTGATGAGGCAGATCAAATTGTAGCCCAGCTAAGAGAGAGAGGCGTTTCTGTACCTTATATGGTGAAATATGACGAAGGTCATGGTTTTGCAAAAGAAGAAAATCGATTGGATTTGTATAAAACAATGATGGGCTTCTTTGCAGAGCATCTTAAATAATGTAAACTGTAAAGATCAATTAATTTTAAAGCCTTTTGACCATTTGTGGTCAGAAGGCTTTTTATTTTTCACCTTCCCATTCGCTATAGAATTCGGTTAAGAAATCTTCCATATATTGATGACGACGCTCTGCCATTTTTCTTCCCGTTTGTGTATTCATACGGTCTTTGAGTAGCAATAATTTTTCGTAAAAATGATTGATTGTAGGAGCATCACTTTTTTTATACTCTGCCACAGTCATGTCCAGTTTTGGGGAAATAGATGGGTCATAAAGCTTTCTGTTTTTATAACCTCCATAATTGAATGTTCGTGCAATGCCTATGGCGCCTAGTGCATCTAGCCTGTCTGCATCTTGCACTACATCTAATTCTGGTGATGTGAACTCTTGAGCTTTGTTCCCTCCCTTGAAAGAGATGTTCTTAATGATTTGAACTACATGTTCAATAACTGCGCTATCAGTATTTTGGCTAAGTAAAAATTCTGTAGCCACTCTAGGTCCAGCCGTTTCATCTCCATTGTGAAACTTAGAATCTGCAATGTCATGTAATAAGGCACCTAATTCTACAACAGCCGTATTTACCTGTTCTCCTTGCGCTATTTTTAGGGCATTTTTATACACACGTTCTATATGAAACCAGTCATGGCCACCTTCTGCGTTTTTTAGTGTAGATTGAACAAAAGCTATAGTGTTTATAATACGTTGAGAATGTTCCATAAAACAGAGAAATAAAAAAAATATAGGCTTATTAAAGAGAGAGACTCTTATTAGTAAGGAAAACAAATTTAAAGGTACTCCATAAAAAAAACCACTCTTGAAAGAGTGGTTTTATAATTCTTATAAACAGAAAGGTTATCCTACGTGCTCATTAAAGGCATCCATAAGATTTTCTGCAATCATCTCTGCTGGTCTTCCTTCAATATGATGACGTTCTAACATGTGTACTAACTCACCATCCTTAAACAATGCCATAGATGGGCTAGAAGGAGGAAAAGGAACCATGAAAGATCTCGCTAGATCTGTTGCCTCACCATCTACACCTGCAAATACAGTATATAAATTATCTGGCTTTTTCCCATTTGCAGTTGCATAAACTGCTGCTGGACGTGCGTTACGAGCGGCACAACCACAAACAGAATTTACAACCATTAAGGTTGTCCCTTCTTTTTTCATGGCAGCGTGTACGTCGTCTGTTGTATGTAATTCTGTGAAGCCATTATTGGTAAGGTCTTCACGCATTGGTTTTACTAAATCTGCTGGATACATAATCAATATATTTTAAAAACAAAGATACAAAAAGGATGCCTTGCTGGTAAGACCGCAAAAATGGCAGTAAATAATCAAAACGGCTTATGTTTTGTATTAAGATTTATGAGGGAATAAGAAAAAACGTAACAATAGTATTGCGTAACCGTCAAACTAAGAAGAACCATTAAATTTGTGGTTTATATTAAGAAGTATACATATGATTAAATATATAGGCGCTATCGTGGGGTGGTTTGTAGGCCGCGGATTTTTTGGCGCAGTGATAGGCTATTTCATAGGAAGTGCTATCGACATCTTATTTATTAATAAATCGGAAACACAAGGAGGTCAAAATAGACGTTCTTTTAGAGATGTTTTTGAAAGTGCCACACAGCAGAATGTTTCACCTGGTGATTTTGAACTTAACTTGCTATCCCTTGCCTCTTTAGTAATTAAAGCAGATGGAAAAATAAGCCAAAATGAGTTAGACTATGCTCGTCAATACTTTGTTAGAGCTTACGGTAAGGAACGTGCAAATGCAACCTTTAGAACTTTTAATGAGGTCATCAAAAATCGAGAAATCTCTGCTTCAAGAATATGTACATACCTCAATAATAGAACAAGATATGAGGTGCGTTTACAAATTTTACACTTTTTATTCGGGATAGCTCAAGCAGACGGTCAGGTGAGTCAACCAGAAGTAAATGTGTTGAGTACCATAGCTGGTTATTTTCGAATAAATCATCAAGATTTTGAAAGTATCAAAAATATGTTTGTCAAGAAGGCAGACAGTGCTTATAAAATCCTAGAAATTGAAAAATCAGCCAGTGATGATGAGGTGAAGAAAGCTTTTAGAACCATGGCAAAAAAATATCATCCAGATAAGCTTGTAAATATGGATGAAGCTTACAAAAAAGGCGCTGAAGAGAAATTCAGAAATGTGCAAGAGGCTTATGAACAAATACAGAAAGAGCGCGGAATGTAATCTTATTGATACGCTTTCGCGAAAGCGTAACTACCAATTTTACTACCTAAAAAGAACTTGAAGGGCTGCTCTAATAAAAGGAATTTTAGGTGCACTGAGAATAACTTTCAATTCGTCTAATATCGAAGATTCTTCATCTAAAAACCGAAAAATATGACCGGTTTTTCCTTTCTTAAACATGCCAGTAAAAATCTCTTTTCCCAAATAATTTTTATGGTCCAAAACCTTGAGAAGTACTTCATCGTAAAAAGTCCATCGGTTTTTTAATTTGTATTGGGTAAAAGGTTTGCCGCTTTTCAAGAAGGTAATAAGCGCGGCAGATTTCTCAAGTGTATGTGTAAATGTGTACCCAGTGCTTGCTTTTGTCCAGCCACCAGCAGTACCTATGTGTAAAACATTCTCAGAGTTATGCTGTGTAAAATCATAGGTAGTCATAGGGATGCTTCCCTTCTCACGAGCTGTTATTTTATAATCCGATACCCCGAGATTTGCTAGATACGTTTTGATGGCATCTTCATATTCAGAAAGCGGGAGTAAGTCTTTAGAAAATAAAGTGTATTCTATCAATGCGTTGTTTGCTGTTGTAGGTAATACATACATAAAACGACAATTACCCTCTTGAGCGACACTAAAATCCATATAGATTGCAACGCTTTTATCAAATGCAGGCTCCTTTGTCTCGACAAACCAGCCAACAAAGTGTTGTTGTAAAACTACCGCTTCATCCTGTTTTTTAAGAATTGTCGGATTATAAATACTGCTTAATAAGCGGGTGCAAGTAAAAGAATTATCAGTCGTTGTCACAGTGACACCAATTTCATTTTCAGTATAACTAGAGACCTCACTTTCTATAAATGAAATGTTTTTATGTTGAGATAATTCAGCTTTCGCGAAAGCGTATAGATCTGCACTTTCAATTTTCTTGTAGGTATAAGGAGCAATGGGTATTGGTTTTGAAATATTATTTTCTTTTACAAGAATAGAGTTCCATGAATAGGAAACGGTCTCTTCATAAAGGCTAGGTTTAGTTTCCCAAAAGCACCAAGTGCGATCATTCTTTTTGCTAAGATTTTGGTCTATAATCGCAATACTTTTTTGAGAAAAAAATGGAGCGCGAGACATGCGTATAGCGGTTGTCAAACCAGAGAGCCCAGCTCCTAAAATGATATAGTCAAAATGAGTTTGCACGAGATAAAGATACCACTAAAAGATGTAGTGCTGTATCTTTGCAGGGTGACAAAAATCTCTATTCATAATAATACTTTTACACTTCAGCCTACTGGAACTATGTACTGGGAGCAACGTGAGATTCTCTTTATAGCCGATGTACATCTAGGTAAAGTGGCGCACTTTAGAAAACATGGCAGTGCAGTGCCACAACAAGCTATTTTAAAAAATTTTGAGCAATTAGATGCTGCAATATCATGCTGTAATCCTCAGGAGGTTTGTTTTTTAGGAGATCTTTTTCATTCGGCATTAAATACAGAGTGGCTGTATTTTGAAAAGTGGGTGGAGCAGCAAGAAGCTAAAATCACTTTAGTAGCAGGTAATCATGATATTATTAATCCGCTTCAGTTTACAGGTATTGGAATTGAGATATTTCAAGAACGCATTTTAGATACGTTCCTATTGACACATATTCCAGAAGAAAGGGACGGATTGTTTAATTTTTGTGGTCACATTCACCCAGGAGTAAAACTACAAGGTGTGGGTAGGCAATTGCTCAAAATGCCTTGCTTTTTTAAAAAACCTAATCAACTTATTTTACCTGCCTTTGGGGAATTTACGGGTAAATATATATTGGAGCCAGAAGCGCATGATGAGGTATTTGTCGTGACACCAGACGAAGTAATATTAGTAGAGTAATCCACAATTAATTTGCAATCCAAGTACAACCAATTTTTAATGGTTTGGGCAATAGTCTACCTTTGCAAGATTAAATTTAATGTTGATGGATAGAGACAAATTACAGTTATCAAAAGAGGAAATGAAAGCTTACGGCTATAGCATTGTAGATGCTGTAGTAGAGCATTTTGAAACCCAAGATAAAAAACTTCCATTAGCCTCTGCCACACGAGAGGAAATGGATTCTCTATTTTTAGAAGAAGCGCCAGAACAATCTTCAGATCCGCAAGAAGTATTAGATTTTGTTATTGAAAAAGTAATGAAAAAAAGTGCTATTGTCTCTCACCCAAAATTTTACTCTTTTGTACCTGGCCCAAGTAATTACATAAGCGCAATGTCTGATACGCTTGCCACGGGTTTCAATGTATTTTCAGGAGGATGGGCACAATCGCCACCAGCAGCAGAGTTAGAGATTGTAACTATCAGTTGGCTGCTCAAAATCTTTGGACTACCCGTAAAAAAAGGAGGCGGAATTTTCACCAGTGGTGGCTCTATGGCAAACCTTACTGCAATTGTCACTGCACGACGTGTGATGTGTGGAGAAAATTTTGCAAATGCTGTGATTTACCTATCGGATCAAGCGCATTCATCTAATATTAAGGCCTTACGCATTATAGGCTTTACACGAGAGCAAATACGATTAATCCCGACTGACTCAGAATTTAAATTTTCAACCATTAAGTTAAAGAGCGCTATTTCCAGAGATAGACTAGAAGGCTATAATCCGTTTTGTGTGATTGCAACTGCAGGAACCACAAATACAGGAACGGTAGATCCACTAGAAGCGATTTCAAAAATTTGCAAAGAGGAGAAACTTTGGTTTCATATTGATGGCGCTTATGGTGGTGCTGCAATTTTGGCCAAAAACGGAAAGCAACTTCTTAAAGGAGTAAGTAAGGCAGACTCACTTACTGTAGATCCTCATAAATGGTTTTTCCAACCCTATGAAATGGGATGTCTCTTAATTAGAAATCATAAATACCTCAAAAGTACTTTTGTTGAAAAGCCAGAATATTTAAGAGATATCGAAGGAAATGAATCTGAAATAAACTTTTACGATCATGGTGTCCAGCTTACACGACGCTTTAGAGCACTGAAATTTTATATGTCCTTAAAGACTTTTGGTTTAAAGGCATTTAGAAATGCTATTACCTATAATATCGTCATTGCAGAAAAAACGGAAAAGTTACTACGCAAGAGTAAAAAATGGGAGGTTGTCTCCCCAGCGACCCTTGCGATTATTAATTTTAGGTATAATCCTATTGGTGAAAACTTCAGTGAAAAGGAGCTTGACAATTTAAACCAAAAAATTTCGGGTAAGGTTACAGCTTCTGGCGAAGCTCAACTGGTGACAACAATTCTTAACAAGCAAGTCGTATTGCGCATGTGCTTGATAAATCCACGCACAAAATTTGAGGATGTCAAAGCAACCTTGTCACTGTGTGAAGGATTTGCAAATGAGTTGTTAGCGTCAAAAGGTAAGTCTTAATATAATTTTGGGTACGCTTTCGCGAAAGCGTACTTACTTTTATAAAAAAAAGTATGATGAAGAAAACCTACGCAATTGTAAATTTTATCTCTGTACTTCTCGTTCTCTTAGTCAACGGTTTGTCTCAAGCACAACGATGGAATAACACTACTATAGGAGAACAGTCTGATAAATATGAAAACTTATTTACACCCGCGGGCTATGCTTTTTCTATTTGGGGATTGATATTTCTCATGCTTGTAGGCTACGCTATTTTTCAGATAAGAAGAGCTTTTTTTAGCAATAAAAAGTCACCCTTTATAGAACAAACTGGTTGGTGGTTTGCTATCGCAAATTTCTTAAATGCAGCTTGGGTTGTTGCTTTCACCTATGAATATATAGGGCTTTCTGTGATTATAATGCTGGGGATTTTGTGTAGTTTACTTCTGGTAGTCTGGCGTACAAATATGGAGCGGTGGGATGCCCCAATTGCCATAATTGCATTTGTATGGTGGCCCGTTTGCATCTATGCAGGATGGATAGCTGTCGCAACGATTGCAAATTTTTCTGCTTTTTTTGCTAGCATAGGATGGACGGGAACAGAATTTAATGAGATTGTATGGACAATGGTTCTTATTACAGTAGCTGTTTTAATAAATGTGCTAATGGTCTGGCTGCGTAATATGAGAGAGTTTGCTGCAGTGGCCATCTGGGCACTAGTTGCTATTTTTATAAGACATCAAGAGCAATATGAGAGTATAGCTTATTATGCGCTATCTAGTGCGATTATACTTTTTATCATTGTGAGTATTCATGCCTATAAGAATAGGGAGACTGCTCCACATATTAAATTGAAAGAAAGACTATCTAATTAATCCCTATGAATCCCTATGAAACCAACGACACTTTTTTTTGATGTAAACGAAACCTTATTAGATTTACAACCTTTAAAGCAACATATCGCTAGTGCATTAAATGATAGAGATGAACTCATACCCTTATGGTTTAGTACACTACTACATTATTCATTGGTGGCAAATGCTACCGATAGTTATCAGGATTTTGGTGAAATAGGAGTGCGTGCATTATTAATGATTGCTCAAATCAATAACATTGCACTTTCTAAAGAAGATGCCCAAAAAGCGACTATAGAACCTTTTAAAAAATTACCCGCCTATGATGACGTTATGGATGGATTGAAATCTTTAAAAGATGCTGGCTTTACACTAGTTGCACTTACAAATTCATCACAACAGTCATTAGAAGAAAAGCTAAAATTTGCAGGTATTGATCATTTCTTTGATCATATGCTTAGTTCAGAACCCGTAAAAAAGTTCAAACCAGATCCAGAGGTATATGTTTGGGCTCTAAAAAAACTAAATGTAAAAGCAGAAGAGGCAATGCTAGTAGCCTCACACGCCTGGGATATTTTAGGAGCTCAAAATAGCGGAATGCGTACCTGTTTTGTAGAAAGACCAAATAAAAAACAATTCCCTTTAGCTAAACCAGCAGATCTTACAATAAAAAACATAGCTGAGCTACTATAAGCTATACCATGCTTTGCATATCACTTGCAAAAGTTGGATAAGCAAATATGGTCTGTCTAAACTGCGTGCAGGTTAGTTTCTGCTGAATCGCCATGGCAAATAAATTAATCATTTCACTAGCCTCTGGCGCTAGAATTTCTGCGCCTAAAATTTCATCGTTAGGACCCTTTAAAGTTTTGTAACAATAGTCTCGCGAGTTTAAACGCTTAACGCTAAACCAGTCTGGCACATGTTCTGAGAGCACTTTATATTCAATGTCTTGTTCCTTAGCTTGTTCTTCAGTTAATCCTACAGTTGCAAGTTGCGGAGTTGTATAAACCGATGTAGGTATGGCAGCGAAGGTGTATTCTTCATGTTTACCAGAAGTAAGTTGTTTGGCTACGTGACTTCCTTCTTTACTTGATAACGGAGTAAGTGGTAGAGCACCAGAGTCGGCTACGTCACCGCATGCATACACATTGGGGTTTGAGGTGCTCTGTAAAAATTTATTCACTTTAATTCCTTTTGGAGTTGTGGTAATATTTGCTTTTTCTAAAGAAAGCATTTCAATAGAAGGCACTCTTCCAGAGGTGTTAAACACCATCATAGCTTTTACATCTTTTTCCTTACCATTTTGTTCGTAATAAACCCTAGTGTTTTTTTGTAACATTTCTGCACCCGTAACAGAGGCGTTTAGAATAAATTTTACCCCAATATCCTCTGAAATCTTTTGGAGATACGCAGCAATATTTTCATCAAAATGTTTTAAGATGCTTTTACCTCGTTCAATGATGGTAACATCTACGCCACACCTTGCCGCTATATGTGCAAACTCCATGGCAATGTAACCTCCACCTATAAAAATCATACTATCTGGAAGCTCAGGAAGATCTAAGAAATCATCTGAAATTTTAAAAAGCTCTGCTCCTTTAAAGTGCAACGGCCTTGGGATGAGTCCTGTTGCAATTACCACTTTATCGTAGGTTACTTTCTTACCTTCGACAATAAGCAATCCATCTTCAAGAAACTCTGGCGATTGGTGGTACATTTTAATACCTACTTCTTCTAAGCTTTCTTCTGTTTTTATGGGCATTGCAGACACAAATTTTTCTTTAAATTTTTGCAACGCTTGCCAGTCTATTTTTGGCACTTCGGTAATACCAACGGCTGCCAGATCTGTAGTGCGAGCTATAATCTCACTGGCGTTTAATAATACTTTTTTAGGATCACAACCTCTGTTTGCGCAGGTTCCTCCATATTCACGATTATCTGCAATGGCGACTTTCATGCCTTCTTTAGCACAGCTCACAGCCACTTTTCTACCAGCACTTCCAGTTCCTATTACAAAAATATCATAGTGTTCAAATCCCATTGTATTGCTTTTGGATAAAGGTAGTGATGGGTTCATTTTTTGGGTGTTAGGAAAATGGTAAATTGTAGTGTTACGCTTTCGCGAAAGCGTATACAGCTTTATCTTTGTATAAAATGCTAATAACGTGAGCAAAAACGCCCTCTCGCAACACTTCGCCCAGTCTTCTTCACTAAGAAAACTAGAGGAAGCCATTGCCATTTCTCAAGAAAATAAGCAGCATGTACAGGCTAAAGGCCTTATAGGTTCAGCCTTGTCTTTTACCATTAGTCAGTCGTTTGAAGCTGCAAAAACCCCTTTTCTTATTATCATGAATGATAAGGAAGAGGCGGCCTATTTTCTAAATGATTTAGAACAGCTCCGTAAGGAAGAAAATGTACTGTTTTATCCGGGTAGTTACCGTCGTCCTTACCAAATAGAGGAGACAGATAATGCAAACATACTGCTCAGGGCAGAGGTACTTAATAGAATAAACTCACGTAAAAAACCAGCTCTTTTAGTTACTTATCCAGATGCGCTTTTTGAGAAAGTAGTAACCCGTAAAGAGCTAGATAGACAAACTTTAAAAATTGCTGTAAACGACAAGCTCTCCTTAGATTTTGTAAATGAGATGCTTTTTGAGTATAAATTTAAACGCGTAGATTTTGTAACTGAACCCGGAGAATTTTCGGTGCGAGGTGGTATTGTAGATGTGTTTTCTTTTTCTCACGACGAGCCGTATCGTGTTGAATTTTTTGGCGATGAGGTGGATAGTATCAGAACCTTTGATGTCGAAAGTCAGCTATCTACCGGTCAAGTAAAGAAGATTTCGGTAATGCCTAATGTAGAGAACAAGGCACTTATGGAAACTCGAGAGAGTTTTTTAGAATATATCTCGCCCAAAACGGTCGTTTTTATCAAAAATAGATCACTACTTGTGGATCGTACAGATAAGAATTTCGCGAAAGCGGAAGAAGCCTTTTCAAAGTTAGATTCTGAAGTAAAGCGCAACTCGCCTGAAGAACTTTTTATGCACGGCAAGTCCTTAAAAAAGCAATTAGACGCTTTCACTACTGTAGATCTTACAAATGAAATTGACGGAGCCTCTGCTACAGAGATTGTGACTTTTGCACAACAACCGCAACCTTCATTTAATAAGCAATTTGACTTGCTAATTTCTAACTTAAATGATAATACGGAAAAAGGATATAAAAATTATATCGCTTGTGTGAGCGAGCAGGCCGCAAAACGTTTTCAAGATATTTTTGACGATGCTAGTGATACTGTAAATGAGTACGAAACAGTAGTGCTTTCTTTGTATCAAGGTTTTATTGATAATGATCTTAAAATCGCTGTTTATACAGACCACCAGATCTTTGAACGTTACCATAAATTTAATCTTAAAAATGGATACGCAAAGAAGCAGGCTATAACATTAAAAGAATTGAGTCACCTCTCGGTGGGTGACTACGTCACACATATAGATCATGGTATTGGAAAATTTGGCGGACTCCAAAAAATTGAGGTGGAAGGAAAGCCACAAGAAGCTATAAAGTTAATTTATGGCGAGCGGGATATTTTATATCTGAGTATTCACTCCTTACATAAAATATCTAAGTACAACGGTAAAGATGGCAAGCCACCTCAGGTTTATAAATTAGGCAGCCAAGCCTGGAAAAAATTAAAAGCCAAAACGAAGTCCAAGGTCAAGCATATTGCTTTTAACCTCATCAAATTATACGCAAAACGGAGACTGCAAAAAGGTCATGCATTTGGTCCAGATACTCATATGCAACATGAGCTGGAAGCTAGCTTTATTTATGAGGATACTCCAGACCAAAGTAGTGCTACTGAAGATGTAAAACGAGACATGGAGAGCGATCGTCCTATGGATCGATTAGTTTGTGGTGATGTGGGCTTTGGTAAGACAGAAGTTGCCATACGTGCAGCTTTTAAAGCAGTAGATGGAGGCAAACAAGTCGCAGTACTAGTACCTACAACTATACTAGCATACCAACATGCAAGAACATTCAAGGAGCGCCTTAAAGATTTTCCTGTTAAAGTAGATTATCTGAATCGTTTTAGAACAGCAAAAGAAAAACGGGAGGTGCTAGCAGGACTGGAAAGCGGTGCCATAGATATTGTGATTGGCACGCACCAACTCACTAGTAAGAACGTAAAGTTTAAGGACTTGGGATTACTAGTTATTGATGAGGAACAAAAATTTGGAGTAGCTGTAAAAGATAAACTGAAAACCATTTCTGAAACGGTAGATACACTCACGTTAACCGCAACGCCTATACCAAGAACATTACAATTTTCATTAATGGCAGCCCGTGATTTAAGTACCATCACTACAGCACCACCTAACAGATACCCTATAGAAAGTAATGTCGTACGATTTTCTGAAGAAGTGATACGTGATGCTGTACAGTATGAAATACAACGAGGCGGACAAGTATTCTTTATCCATAATAGAATAGAGAATATAAAGGAAGTGGCAGGGCTTATACAGCGTTTGGTTCCAGATGCTAAGGTGGGAATAGGTCACGGGCAGATGGAAGGAAAAACGCTGGAGGCAAAAATGCTCGCTTTTATGGACGGAGAGTTTGACGTTTTAGTATCAACGACAATTATTGAAAGTGGACTTGATGTACCTAATGCAAATACGATTTTTATTAATAACGCTAATAATTTTGGACTTTCAGATTTGCACCAGATGCGTGGTCGTGTAGGTAGAAGTAATAAAAAAGCTTTCTGTTACTTTATCACGCCCCCATATAGCGCAATGACAGAGGATGCCCGCAAACGTATACAGGCATTGGAACAATTTTCTGTTTTGGGTAGTGGTTTTAATATTGCTATGAAAGACCTTGAGATACGTGGTGCCGGAGATTTACTAGGAGGTGAACAGAGCGGATTCATAAACGAAATTGGTTTTGACACCTATCAGAAAATTCTCAATGAAGCGATAGATGAACTTAAGGAAAATGAATTTGCAGAGTTGTATGATGAGGATTCCGCTTTCGCGAAAGCGGATAAAGATTACGTTAAAGACACTGTTATAGATACAGACTTTAGTTTACTATTTCCAGACGATTATGTCAACAACATAACCGAAAGATTAAATCTATACACAGAACTCAATAAGGTAAAAACCGAAGAAGAGCTAGATGCTTTTGAAGCAAAATTGGTAGACCGATTTGGGCCACTTCCAGAAGAAGCAGAAGATCTGGTAGATTCTGTGCGTATCAAATGGGTGGCAACAAAAATAGGCTTAGAGAAGGTAGTTATGAAAAATGGGAAGCTCACAGGTTTCTTTATTTCAGATCAACAAAGTCCGTTTTACCAAAGCCCCGCTTTTGGTCGTGTGTTAAAATACGTTCAAGAAAATGCATTTCGTATTTCCATTAAAGAGAAGAAAACGTCCAAAGGATTGCGCTTGCTTTTAAAGTCTGACGATGCAAAAACGGTAAATGATGTGGTGGCTCTACTTAGGCCTTTGATGCCAGAAAGCACTAAAAAAGCTACAACAAAGACCTCTCAAACACATGACTAAATCTTGGAAAATAGCACTTGCAATGATCGCTGCCATTATTACTATAGTAGGGTTAGTTACAGGTAAATTTTTGTTCTTTGTCATTTGGTTACCTCTGGGGTGGTTGTTTCGTTCAAAAAAAGAGGATCATGCGGAGTAGTTTTTTAATTTTTATAGGGTGTTTATACATCTCAACTCAGACAGTAGTTTGCATTGCGCAAGAGATAGAGATCATTAAGACAGAAACAGAATTTCGCATTGACAACAGTGAGGTGCCTCAAAAGGCCAAAGCCTTTATTTCAAACTTTAAAAAAAGCCGTAAGTTCAAGTGGCTTAGAGAAGAAGGTGAAAATGGTGCTAGTATTGAAGCAAAGTTTAAGTTTAAAGGTAGTCGCTACAGTATAGAATTTACACCTCAAGGTGTCCTAGAGGATGTTGAGGTAGTGATAGATTATTCTGAAATACCAGTGCTTGCTAGAGAGCAAATAGATCGCTATTTTATCAATGCGTTTGATTATTTTAAAATTGAAAAGACACAAGCACAGTACATAGATAGTGAATTAAATATCTACGATTTTTTTATAAGAGAAAAAGTAGGCCTAGTTCTTAAGCCCTATTATGAAATCGTGATAAAGACACGTAATTCTGGAGAAAAGTCACAGCGGTTTGAAATCCTTTTTGATCACAATGGGCAGTTTATTAATCGATCTCAAATTACGATACGGAGAGATAATATCTTGCGATTTTGAAGGTAGTTAGACTGTATATTATTTTTTTAATTCTATTAGGACCTTTATCTAGTTATGGGCAGTCTACTTATGAGATTGGCGTTCTTCCAGAAGTGAATATAGACACAAAGCTAGCTACTCTAAATGCCATTAATGTTGAGATTGCTCCACGTTTTGAGTGGGCTCAAGGTACTTTTGAAGGTGAAAGTGAAACAGATATATTTTATTCACTTCTGGATATTACGTCTGTAATGACTCGCACTGTGGGCGTAGATGCAAAGGTGGGTTTCGGGTATTTGGTGCGTTTTCGAGAAGATGCAGTGATTCACCGTTTTATCCAGCAGTATTCTTTTACTACTCCCTACTTTGGATACCGTCTTGGACATCGGTTTCGAGTGGATCAAACTTTTGCACCTAATGAAAATCTTGAGGTACGTATGCGCTATAGATTATCCTCAGATATATCCCTTAATGGAGAGTTTATAGATCCTGGAGAAGTATATTTAAAAATAGGTCAGGAGTACGTTTACGCTATACAAGGGAGTGAGACGGATCTTGAGATTAGACTTGTACCGTCTTTTGGATATTATTTTGACGATGCAAATAAAGTAGAGCTGGGTATTGACTATCGTCTTGATTCGTTTCTTACAAGTGCTCCAGATCACAGATTCTGGCTTAACCTAGGCTATTATTTGAGTTTATAGATTTGCGCTTTCGCGAAAGCGGAGAAAAACACTTTCTAATAAAAAGCATTTATATACTGGCCAACTTCTTAGATGTTTTTCTAAGTATCTCCGTAAAACCCCTCCCTTTACATTATTTACATCAAACTCCACTATAAAGGAGTTTGCATCGATAGCATCAATGATTCTATGAATTTTACGCAAGTGAATACGATTAATTACTGTTTGAATAACTCGACGCTCCTTATTTTGACCTGTACTTCCATAACCAGCAGCTGCTTTGTAAACGGTGATACCTGTACCAAGTTAAGTTAATATTTTTTGCTCTATAGCTTCTGATTCTGGAGAGATAATCGTGATACCTATAAAATCTTCAAAACCCTCAATAAAGAAGTCGATAAACTTAGCTGTAACGATATATGTAAGAATGGAATACAATGCTACTTCAATACTTAATACTAAAGCGGTAATTGCGAAGAGTATAACGTTAAAAGCGAGGATTGTTTTGCCAATACTTATACCAAAGAGATCAAAAACATAAATACCTAGAATTTCTGACCCATCAAGCACAGCGCCATTTCTAATACTTATACCAATTCCGGCACCTAGAAACATTCCGCCAAAAATGGCGATAAGCAGTTTATCTTCTGTAATTATAGGAAAAGACTCTAGCCCTATTAATATCGCAAGTAGCAATATAGATATTGAACTTTTAAGAATAATGGCTTTTGAAAGTTTATAGAACCCTAATATTAAAAAAGGAATACTCACGATAAACAATAGAAATGAAATGTTATAGTCAAATTTTTTACTCAATAAAATTGCGATACCCGTGGCTCCTCCATCTAAAAAACCGTTAGGCAATAAAAATGCTTTAAGACCAATACTAGCTAAAGATATACCTATAAGAATTTGCACATATTCTGAAAGCGATCTTAATGCCTTCGCCATACCTTTTGATTTTATTGTAAGATAGTTAATTCTCTTTCTTTTCTAAGCTCATTACAAAATCAATGAGGTCTGTATCTGCATCCTTACCATAGGCACTCGTAAGGCAACCTTTTATAGTATCATTAGTTTCTATCAAAAATAAAATCGAACTATCCCCTGGGTCATTCATTCCCTCGTGCCTGCAATATTCTACAAGTGTGAGGTCTTCTATTTGATACCAGCGATTGTTAGTTCTACACAATAAACGGCCGTCTCTATACATAAAATCTGACGTAAAACGTGCGACTCTCGCTGCTGCTATATCTTCTGTTAGGGTATTGCTTTGTGAGAGAATCATAGAGTAAAGTATTGAGTACGCTTTCGCGAAAGCGTGATTAAAAATATATTAGCTCCAGTTTATAATACAGAGGTAAAGCGGCATCCCTAGTGTGATGTTAAAGGGAAAGGTAATGGCAAGTGCCATAGGTAGGTATAGGCCTTCGTTTGCTTTAGGCGCAGCGAGTTTCATAGCGGCAGGGACTGCAATATAGGAGGCACTTGCTGCAAGTATAGCAAACAGCAACCTGTTACCTACGGACTCTGTAATAAACCCACTTAATAAACTCACGATGATACCGTTTATAACAGGGACGGCGATTGCAAATACATAAGGGAATACACCATATTCTTTCAGGGTCCCTATTTTTTTACCACTTGAGATTCCCATATCTAGTAAAAAGACAGCTAGAAAACCTTTAAATATATCTGTGGTAAAAGGAGCAATGCCTTGGGCTTGTGCGTCACTCGCCATAAAACCTATGACGAGACTTCCTATAATTAATATCACACTCCCATTTGTAACAGAGTGTTTAATAATACTTCCCATAGAGATAGTCTTGTCTCTGTTTGCCGTAAAGAGCATCATAAGAAGCACTCCTATTATAATAGACGGCGCTTCCATAATGGCCATAACCGCGACCATATACCCACTATATGAGATTTGTTCCATATCAAGGTAAGCAACTGTTGTGACAAAAGTAACTGCACTTACAGAGCCATAAGCCGCAGCGATGGCTGCGGCATTTTGAACTCCGACGCGCTTTTTGAGAGTAAAAAACGCATAAAGGGGAACTGAAAGAGCAAGAACTACTCCAAAAATTAAAGACCATACAATCTCCATATCAAATGCTGAGTGAGCGAGCTCTTGTCCTCCTTTAAATCCAATTGAAAGTAGAAGGTAAAGAGAAATAAACTTTGAAGAACTAGGCGGTATGGCTAAGTCACTTTTGAGTTGTACCGCAAGTAATCCTAAAAAGAAAAACAAGAGTGCAGGGTTTGTCAAGTTATCGACGAGTAAGTGTAAGTCCATAAAAAAAAGAATTAGGCTCTTCGTGTGGTAATCAATCTTTAATACGTATCTCTACAGTACTTTTTATTTCTAATTTGCCTCCGTCTGCACGTACGTTAGTTAAAAAGTCTTTTAGCTTTCCTTTCTCATCTAGTAGTTCAATAATGCGTCCACTATCGTACTTGCAAGAGTCATTTATATTTCCTTCAGTACGACTTAAGCGTTGTAATTTGTGAAAGTTAATTTTTTTGTCAAGCATAGCGTGTAAGATGTCTCCAGCCTCAGTTGCTGTAAATTCTCCCTCAATTAGATTGATTTTTTGATTTGTTATTGTTACAGTTTCTGTGTGTAATGTTTTCATAATAAATGTTTTTTTAATGAATAAGTGATTAAGATGCTTTACTAGCAATGTTTATAAACACAAGTAGGCTTATTAACAAACTAGCAGATAGAATTTCTGTAAGAAACAGGTAGTCTGAAAATATGGACAGTGTAATGGCTACTATAGGGATAGCGAGTAGTATCAAATTTTTTAAGACAAATAATAGAGCTGTCCAGTTTAGAGATATACTGGTCTTGACCTGTTGAGGTGTGTACCTGTCATTTCTAAATGATTCAATTATTAGTTTTTGTATCATAGGTTCTCATTGTTTTGATGATGCAAAGATGGATGCTAGAGTTCATATATTTTTATTTATATTTATAATGAACTACATAAAAAATATTAATGCATTATACATTACATCAGCTTCAAGTCTTCTTGAAAGTCACAGAATTTAAAAGCATTACAAAAGCTGCTGAAGAGCTACATCTCACGCAGCCAGCGGTTTCGATACAGGTTAAAAATTTTCAAAATCAGTTCCCTATTCCGCTTACAGAAGTAGTGGGAAGACAATTATTCGTAACAGATTTTGGTGAAGAAATTGCCGCTGCAGCACGTAAAATAATTGCCGAAGTTGATGCAATTAATTACAAAACGATGGCTTATCAAGGTCAGCTGTCGGGTAAATTAAAAATATCCATCGTCTCCACAGGTAAGTATTTGATGCCTTATTATGTCGCAGACTTTATGAATATGCACTCTGGTGTAGATCTAGAAATGGATGTTACAAATAAAACCAGAGTGATACGTCATCTTGAAAAAAACGAAACAGATTTTGCTTTGGTATCTGTAGTTCCAGAACACATTGCGATAGATAAAGTGACACTTATTCCAAACAAGTTATTTTTAGTTGGAGGAAGGCAGCACACCTACTCTGGTAAAACCATATCAAAAAAAGATTTTGATAAACTACCCGTGGTGTACAGGGAAAAAGGATCTGCAACACGGGTATCTATGGAAAATTATATTGCAGAGCGACAACTTCCTACCCGAAAAAAAATAGAACTTACCTCAAATGAGGCGGTAAAGCAAGCTGTAATTTCTGGAATAGGGATTTCTATTCTTCCGCTCGTGGGGCTTAAAAATGCTCTTATTAGTGGTGATGTCCAAATTATCCCAAGCAAAGGATTGCCTATTACCACACACTGGAATCTCATTTGGCAAAAAAGCAAACAGCTTTCTCCTACTGCAAAGGCCTTTATTACTTTTCTTGAAGAGCATAAAACAGCGCTTAATGAGAAGCATTTTGGTTGGTTAAATACGTATTAAAGGGTAAGCTTTCGCGAAAGCGTGATCCATGTAAAGTGCTGTATTTTCTAAAGTGACGGGCAAATGTCGGGTTAATTACTGCCTAAATATTTAAACTTATTTCAAAACCATAGTACTATTGTCTTGTATAACTTCTTGTACATTTGATGCGCATCATTACAAGACAAAACTATTATGATGAAACAACCAGAATTAGGACAAAAAATTTTAGAACTACGTACACAAAAAGGGCTTACTCAAGAGGAACTTGTAGAACAATGCAATATTTCTGTGCGCACCATACAGCGTATTGAAGCAGGAGAAACAACGCCTAGAGTTTATACTATTAAAACCATTCTATCTGCTTTGGATAGAGACCTTGATGATTTGCAGCAAGAATCCATTTTTGAAAAAAAGGTCAAGGAGGTAATGTTTGTGGAGATAGACGAAAGTAAGGATGTGTCATTTTTATTTACTCAACTACATATAGGGTGGATTGCTGGTATATTAAGTATGATTGCATTTGTTTTTGAGGCAATAGACGACTGGCATTATGTAATAGATGAGACCTATTACTTTGGGAAAACATATACAGTAATCTTAGGAATAATTTCAATAGTGTTGTTTAGTATATACATGCGGTCCTTTGTACTTATAGGTAATTTATTCAAAAACGCTTTTCTTAAAATGATCTCCATACTGTTGATTATTATCAATGCCGTGTTAGCTTGCTATGGTTTGATAGATCTTGAATTTCAACTCATTCCTAAAGAGGCTTATGGAGTTGTGTATTGTATTATAATAGGGCTTATGTATGTGTTTTTTGGCTGGGGGCTTTTCAAACTCAAGGGTCTTGGGCAACTACCGCAAGTCTCTGGTATTATGCACATAGTAATAGGTGGAATGCTTCTTACGATTTTATTTGCTATTGTGGGTGGGCCAGCCAGTATACTTGTACAGGGGGTTAATGTAGCTATTATTCTGAAGGTGTATGAAGTACTAAAAAATCAAATAACTACATAACAGCTATCTTACTTTCTTAAAAGAAGTAAAAGGCGTCTTCAAAATGTTCTAACCGTTCTTGTTTAGAATTTTTGAGTACGCCTATTATATCAAAACGAACCTCTACATCAAGATTGTTCTCAAGCACGTATTCATTGGCAACTTTTATAATTGTTTTTTGCTTTCCAGGACTTACAAAGCTCTGCGGATCACCAAAGAAATCTGAATTTCTTGCTTTCACCTCTACAATAACCAAGGTACTTTCTTCCTTTTGGCAAATAATATCAATTTCATTTTTCCCAAAAAACCAATTACGCTCAAGTATGCTATAACCCTTCTTAATCAAATGCAGGGTTGCTTGTTCTTCACCGTATTCGCCTAGTTCTTTTGGTGTCAATTAGCGGTATATTAATGAAGAGTTTGCATTATCTACAGATAAGCTTACCTCACTTCCTAAGATTAACGCACGATTATCGTCCACGTGTCCAGCAGGAAAATCAAAGGCAACAGGGAATTTGCAATCCTTTACCGCATCAATAACAATCTCTTGAGCTGTTTTTCCAAACGGAATTCTATTATCGTGCATTTTCGTCATACCTCCTACAATCATTCCTGCACAATGGTCTAGCATGAAATTGCGTTTCAGGTTTATGATCATACGATCTATGTGATATAAATACTCATCGAGATCTTCAATAAATAGAATTTTCCCCTCCGTATCTAAACTAGAACTGCTACCTGTAAGGCTATATAACATAGACAGGTTTCCGCCTACGAGTTCGCCAGAGGCTGTTCCTAGTCTGTTTAGGGTGTTTGATGTGTCATATGTAATGTTTGGCTTTTTGCCAAAAAATGCTTGTTTGAGTGTCGCTTTCGCGAAAGCGGTATTATTATCCAGCGATACAGGCATTGTGGCGTGTATCGTTTTAAATCCAATTTTATGTAAGTGACTGTGCAATACGGTTACGTCAGAATACCCGACGATCCATTTTGGATACTTTACAAACCTGTAAAAATCAAGCTGATCGATAATCCGCACAGTTCCATAGCCTCCTCGTACACACCAAATGGCTTTAATTTCAGTGTTATCCAGCATTGTTTGAAAATCTGCCCTACGTTGCTCATCAGTACCCGCATACTGATTATCTTCAAGTCCTATCGTGTTACCTATCACAGGCACGAGCCCCCAGCTTTTGAGCAAAGCAATCCCTTCGTCAAGTTCTTTTAATTTTATCTTGCGTGCAGTAGCCACTAGAGCAACTTTGTCGCCTTTTTTAAGAGAAGGAGGTGTAATCATCAGTTGGTTTTTCACAATTCAATATACTATAAATTCTACTTTTATGACCTCGAGTTCTGTAAATTTCTATTCAGTGTCAATCGAGAAGAATTTCGCTCTCAAATTACCTATTTTTGTGGCTTCAAAATACGTTACATGTCACAGAGATTTACCATTACTGCCGCTTTACCTTATACTAACGGACCTATACATATAGGACACCTCGCTGGTGTGTATGTTCCAGCAGATATATATGCAAGATACCAGCGTATGCAGGGAGCAGATGTTGCTTTTATTTGTGGAAGTGATGAGCACGGTGTACCTATCACCATCAAAGCCAAAAAAGAAGGCGTTACTCCACAAGATGTGGTAGATAAGTACAATGCGATTATCAAAAAGTCTTTTGAAGACTTTGGGATTACTTTTGATAACTACTCACGTACCTCTGCAAAAATTCACCACGATACAGCATCTGAGTTTTTTAAAAATATGTACGACCAAGGTAAGTTCGTTGAAGAAACAAATGAGCAGTTGTATGATGCAGAGGCAAACCAATTTCTTGCAGATCGTTTTGTAACGGGTACTTGCCCTAAGTGCGGTTATGAGGAGGCTTACGGAGATCAGTGTGAGAGCTGCGGTACTTCACACAACGCAACAGATCTCATAAACCCAAAAAGCGCTATAACAGGAGCTGTACCTACACTTAAAGAAACAAAACACTGGTTTTTACCGCTTGATCAATACAATGACTTCTTTAAAGAGTGGATCATAAAAGGACATAAAAAAGACTGGAAAACCAATGTGTACGGGCAGTGCAAATCTTGGATAGATGATGGACTACGTCCTCGTGCCGTAACTCGTGATCTAGACTGGGGAATCCCAGTACCAGTTGAGGGAGCAGATGGAAAGGTGTTGTACGTTTGGTTTGATGCGCCTATAGGCTACATTTCTTCTACAAAGGAGTGGGCAGCGCGTGAGGGTAAAGACTGGGAGCCGTACTGGAAGGATGAAAACACAAAGCTACTTCACTTTATCGGGAAGGATAATATCGTTTTTCACTGTTTGATTTTCCCTGCGATGCTCAAAGGTCACGGCGAATATATTTTACCAGATAACGTGCCTGCAAATGAGTTTTTGAATCTTGAAGGGCGCAAGCTTTCTACTTCAAAAAACTGGGCAGTATGGTTACACGAGTATCTAGAAGAATTTCCAGATCAACAGGATGTGTTGCGTTATGTACTTACGGCAAACGCACCAGAATCTAAGGACAACGACTTTACTTGGAAAGATTTCCAAACTAGAAATAATAGCGAACTTGTAGCCATTTTCGGAAACTTCATTAACAGAGTTACCGTGCTTACCCACAAGTATTATGATGGCTCGATACCAGAGCCGGGTGCGTTTAATGCGTTAGATACAGAAGTGTTAGATGCTATAAAAGCATATCCTGCAGTGATAGGTAGCAGTATAGAAAAATACCGCTTTCGCGAAAGCCAAATAGAATTCATGAATCTCGCTCGTCTAGGAAACAAATACCTAGCAGACGAAGAGCCGTGGAAGACAATCAAAACAGATGAAGAGCGCACTAAAACTGTAATGTACGTAGCCTTACAAATAGCAGCTGCACTTTCTGTGTTGAGTGAGCCATTATTACCGCATACAAGCGGAAAACTGAAAGATATTCTTAATGTGAGTTCAAGTGCAGATGAAAACGCATTACAATGGAGTGATATATCATCTAAGGAGGTCTTACTTCCAGCTGGTCACACCATTAATAAATCTCAATTACTCTTCTCAAAAATAGAAGATAGTCAGATACAAGTACAGCTAGATAAGCTAGAAGCAAGCAAAGCAGCAAACGAAGCAGAAGCCACTGCCGAAAATGCAGTTGTAGAGCCACAAAAGGACACAATTACCTTTGATGATTTTACAAAACTCGATATGCGAGTAGGTACCATCATCGGAGCAGAAAAGATGAAGAAAACGAAGAAGCTCCTCATCTTAAAGGTAGATACAGGTATAGACGTACGTACCATCGTTTCTGGTATTGCAGAGAGCTTTACGCCAGAAGAAGTAATAGGGAAACAAGTAACCGTACTCGTAAACCTAGCTCCTAGAGCACTACGTGGTGTAGAGAGTGAAGGAATGATCTTAATGACAGAAGATGCCAGCGGGAAATTGGTTTTTGTAAATCCTGATACTGAAGGAGTGGTTAATGGGAATATGATAAGTTAAGCGTGTGGAGGTTTTACAATACGTAATAAAAAGCTCAGGCTTATCAGAAAAAGGTGTAAAAAACACACTAGATCTCCTATCAGAAGACTGCACACTACCTTTTATAGCGCGTTACCGTAAGGAAGCGACGGGTGGATTAGATGAGGTGGAGATTGGAAAAATTATCGAGCTCAAAGAACAGTATGAGACCTTAGAAAAACGTAAGAAATCAATTTTTAAATCACTAGAAGAGCAAGACGTTCTTACTAGCGAACTCAAAGATAAGATTGAAAAAACGCTAGATCTTACTACGCTAGAAGACTTGTATTTACCGTACAAGAAAAAGCGTAAAACGAAGGCCGAGACAGCACGTGTAAACGGACTAGAACCACTTGCCAAAATTATTATGTCTCAAAATGCGCAAGACCCGGAAGGACTAGCGCATCGATATACTAATAAGGAGGTTCCAGATACACAAAGTGCGCTAGAAGGAGCACGTCACATTATAGCCGAGTGGATTAATGAGCGTGTAGATATACGTAACAATATACGTGAGCAGTTGAAGCGATTTGCCACCATTGAAACCAAAGTGGTTAAGAAGATGGCAGATGATGAAAAGGCTCAGAAATTCCGTGATTACTTTGACTGGTCAGAATCGCTTAATCGCTGTCCGTCACATAGACTACTCGCCATTCTAAGAGCAGAAAGTGAAGGCTACATTCGTGTAAAAGTTGTAATAGACGATGAGCGCGCACTGGAGAAAATAGAACGCAAACTCATACGCTCTCGCGGCGATAGCGCCACTCAAATTGAGCTTGCGATAAAAGATGCTTACAAACGACTTTTATTTCCAGCACTTTCTAATGAAACGCTATCTGAAGCAAAGAAAACAGCAGACGAAACTGCTATTCAGGTTTTTGCAAAAAATTTAAAACAATTACTCCTTGGTTCGCCGCTAGGTGAGAAACGTATTCTTGCACTAGATCCAGGATTTCGGACAGGCTGCAAGCTCGTGTGTATTGATGCACAAGGACAACTACTGCACAATGAAACCATTTATCCACACGCCCCTAAAAATGATGAAAAAGGTGCTATTAAGAAAATAGCTAGCCTTACAGATGCTTATAAAATGGAGGCAATTGCCATCGGTAATGGTACGGCTTCCCGCGAGACGGAGCGACTTGTAAAACGCATCCATTTTAAGAATGCGATGGAAGTTTTTGTCGTGAGCGAGGCGGGTGCTTCTATCTATAGTGCAAGTAAGATTGCCCGTGATGAGTTTCCTAATTATGATGTGACGGTACGCGGCGCAGTTTCCATAGGTCGCAGGTTGCAAGACCCGCTAGCTGAGCTTGTGAAGATTGATGCTAAATCTATAGGTGTCGGACAATATCAACACGACGTAGACCAGACCGCACTTCAAAAATCACTAGATCAAACGGTAGAAAACTGTGTAAATGCCGTGGGAGTGAATATAAATACGGCAAGTGCTCCGCTATTGAGTTATGTGTCAGGTATTGGACCAAAACTGGCTGAGGGTGTAGTACGCTTTCGCGAAAGCGAAGGACCCTTCAAAACACGTCAAGAGATTAAAAAGGTACCACGTCTGGGAGAAAAAGCATTCGTACAAGCGGCAGGCTTTTTAAGAATCACTGGTGCCGAAAATCCATTAGATAATTCGTCTGTACATCCAGAAAGATATAAGTTGGTTGCAAGCATCGCCAAAGATCAAAAAGTCTCTGTTGCCGAAATGATAGGAAATACAAGCCTTCTAAAATCAATAGACCTTCAAAAATATGTAATCGATGAGGTAGGACTTCCTACACTCACCGATATTATAAGCGAACTAGAAAAGCCTGGTCTAGACATTAGAGAAAAAGCAAAGGTGTTTACTTTTAATCAAAACATACGCACCATAGAAGATGTACAGTCTGGACAGTTACTGCCAGGGATTGTAAATAATGTAACAGCTTTTGGAGCCTTTGTAGACATAGGTATTAAAGAAAGCGGCCTTATACATATTTCAAACCTTGTAGATGGTTTTGTTTCTGATGTTTCGGCACACATAAGCTTACAACAGCAGGTGATCGTTAAAGTACTGGAAGTAGATATCGCAAGAAAGAGGATACAATTGAAGTTGGAGAAGTAAAGATTTTAATCACATTGAGCTTATCGAGAGGTCTCACAAGTAGCTTTTTTGTGCACTCACTTAAATGCGATATCTCGGCAGGCTCGAAATGACGAACGATTGTCATCTCGACAATAGGAGAGATCACACAAGTGGCTAAAGAGTGTAGTTGTTAGAAAACTTAAATTTTTCTTATTAGCCGTAGTCACCTCAATGCTGTCGAGGGGTTAAAGTAACAGCTATTTTTTTAAGTTAGATGGTTTGCTTACTCAAATGTGATTTCTCGACAAGCTCGAAATGACAAATGGCTGTATCTTTGTTTGTGTACTATAAATTATATAATGCTCAAAATCGCATTCCACCCTATTTACAAGCATCCACTTCCAGAAGGGCATCGGTTTCCTATGGAGAAATATGATTTATTGCCGCGCCAACTCTTACATGAAGGAACCTGCTTTGAAGAGAATTTTTTTAAACCGAATACTGCAAATGATATTGATATTCTAAGATGTCACACCAAAGAATATCTAACCAACCTAAAAAGTTTACAAATAACTCCAAAGGCGCAACGAAAAACTGGTTTTCCGCTTTCAAAAGAACTGGTAGATAGAGAATTAATCATCACTCAAGGTACCATTGATGGGTGCCACTATGCGCTAGAAAATGGGATTGCTATGAATATTGCGGGAGGTACACACCACGCTTATACAGATCACGGAGAGGCGTTTTGTCTTCTCAACGACCAAGCGATTGCTGCGCGATATTTACAGGCAAACGAGCTTGCAAAAAAGATTCTCATTGTAGACCTCGATGTTCATCAAGGTAATGGAACGGCAGAGATTTTTACGGGTGACGATTCGGTGTTTACTTTTTCTATGCACGGTAAGGCAAACTATCCTTTTAGAAAAGAGATCTCAGATCTTGATATTGCACTAGAAACCCACACAGGTGATGAAGAATATCTCACTATTCTCAAAAAAACATTACCAAATCTTATCAAAGACCAACAACCAGATTTTATCTTCTATTTATGCGGTGTTGATATTTTGGCGAGTGACAAATTGGGTAAACTGGGATGTAGTATTGAAGGTTGTAAAGAGCGCGATCGGTTTGTTTTGCAAACTTGTCACGATTTAAAAATTCCTGTGCAATGCAGTATGGGAGGTGGCTATTCTCGAGACATAAAAGTGATAATTGACGCACACGCAAATACGTTTAGATTGGCGCAAGATATTTACTTTTAGTACAAACTTTCGTAGGGCTATTACTTCTTTTTCTTCATCAACTTTGCCGTCATCTTTTTGATACGGTCGGCGAGTTTTTCACTACTTAATTTTTCGCGTAAGCGGTCTGTAATAATTGGAAAACTAAGCGGCGTTGGGTTTTCACAATCCATCCATACGATTTCTTGTGTGGCAATGCGTTCTAACGCTTCTTGCAAACGGCCTTCTTCTAATTGATGCTCAAAGGTCTCTCTAAAAGCCTGCTGAAACAATAAATTATCTGCCTCATAATCCCGGAAAACATCAAAAAATAGCTGACTACTACTTTGCAGGTGTTTTTGCTTGATTTGTTTGTTTGGAAATCCCGTGAATACCAAGCCAGAAATAACAGCTATATCACGAAATTTACGGCGTGCCATTTCTGTGGCATTTAGACTATTTTGGAGGTCATCGTGTACATATTCGGTTGAAAATAAGTCGTTGTCTAGCAGCTGCTGGATATCGATCTGTTGGTCAGAAAGCAGCTCAAATCCATAATCATTAAATGCCAGAGAAAAAGTAATTGGATCTAACAAACTCACGCGATATCCCAGCAAACTTCCCATGGCTTCGTGCACAAATCTTCCTTCAAATGGATAGAAAACGTGATGATACCCTTCTCGGGACTTGAAAGTCTCAATTAAAAACTGATCAGCACTTGGGATCATACTTTCCTCCTTTTGACGGCGAAAAATATGTTCTAAAGCGTTGATTTCTGGAGATCGCTTTCGCGAAAGCGAATTCCCCGTATACAATTCCTCACGTAATAATTGAGACATCTGACTACTAAAGGTCATACGACCACCCGCCCAGGAGGGTACTCGGTTGGTTTTTTTGCGGCTATTTTTTACGTGTACTTCTGTGTTTTTAATCCGAATAAATTCTAATGTCCGTCCAGAAAAAGTGAACACATCACCACGAGTGAGTTTGCTTACAAAAAACTCTTCGATAGTACCTATGTATCCACCAGACTGAAATTTTACAAGCATGCTAGCATCACTCACAATCGTACCTATTTGTAAACGATGTCGCATAGCCACCATACGAGAATTTACCTTAAAGCGTCCATCTTCTAGAATTTCAACTTTTTTATATTCGTCATAAGCCTGAAGAGATTGAGCACCCATGGTGATGAAATTGAGGCACCATTCCCATTGTTCCTTACTCATCGCTTGAAAACAGAAGGTTCCTTGTATCTCTGGCCAGATATCCTCAGGTAAAAACCCATCAGATACCGCTAGTGTCACGAGGTATTGTATCAAGACATCAAAGCTGTTTAAATACGGAATACGATCTTCTACTGTATTCTCTTTAACAGCGCGCTGTAATGCCGAAGCTTCAACCAATTCTATAGCGTGGGTGGGTAAAAAGTAAATAACACTTTCTTTCCCAGGGCTGTGTCCAGAACGTCCTGCACGTTGTAAAAAACGAGCAACACCTTTAGGGCCTCCTATCTGTATGATAGTTTCTACCGGGGCAAAGTCGACGCCTAAGTCAAGACTTGACGTACACACTACAGCTTTTAAAGAGGCGTTACGTATGGCGCCTTCTACCCACGTGCGCGTTTCCTTGTTAATACTCCCGTGATGCATGGCAATCTCTCCCGCATATTCTGGATGTGCGGCAAGAATACGTTGAAACCAAATCTCACACTGACTTCTTGTGTTCGTAAAAAGTAAGGTAGTTTTACTGGCGTTAATAATCGGGATTACGTACTCGAGCAAGTGAATACCGAGGTGACCTCTCCAAGGAAAGGTTTCCATAGTTTCTGGAATAATCGATTTTACGGTAATTTTTTTCTTAATGTTCGCTTTGATAATTACGCTTTCGCGAAAGCGGTCATCTAGTATTTTACGATCTTCCGTTTGATTTTCGGGAAGTCCCAGCAAAACATCTTTGGCTTGTTCTAAATTACCAATCGTTGCCGAAATACCCCAAATACGCATTTCGCTTGCTATGGACTTGAGTCTACTAAGAGCCAGTTCCATTTGCACTCCACGTTTTGTACCTAGAAGTTCGTGCCACTCGTCAACAACAATTGCACTACAATCTTTGAAAACTTTTTCATACCCTTTTGAGGCTAGCAGTAGCATCAAACTTTCTGGGGTGGTAATTAATAAATCAGGCATGGAGCGTTTTTGCTTCGCTCTTTCAGACTGTGGGGTATCTCCATTACGAATGCCCACTGTCATTTGTGTGCCTAGATCACTGGTTATTCGCGTGGCAGAAAGTTCGATCTCGTTTGAAAGGGATCTAAGTGGGGTGATCCATATGGCCTTTAATCCCTTCTTGTGTTTAGTTTTATATTCTGGATTTTTTTTAATGTAATTCAACACTATAGGAAACCAAAGCGCATACGTTTTTCCGCTTCCTGTAGGCGCATTTAGAAGCCCATTTTTCCCTGAGAGAAAGGCCTTCCAAGTCTGCTTTTGAAAGGGAAAGGGTTTCCAGTCTTGCGACTCAAACCAAGATTCGGCTATATGTAGTAAGTCTTTTTTTGTCAATTAAATTTAGAAACCCAATTACTAAGTTGCAAATATCTAGGTTGGTAAAATATAGAAATTATAAATAAAATAAGCGATGATAAAGATAAACTGAACCTATATTTAAGATACCAATTTGAATTAAAGGGACCAGATGGTATCCAAAAAACACACATTAAAAGGACGAATAGAAAATTTAAGAAGAATATTCTTGATAGCTTATTAATATTAAAACACAATATGAATAAGAACGGTATTTGAAAAAAGTTAAAAACTATATGATACGAACTCATTCTAATAGCCATTCTTTGGATCTTTTCAAAATTATAAATGTTAGTTATCGAATATAAAACTGTTCGATATAATAATTCTATTAAGAAATGAAAAATGATTACTATAATGACAAAAAGAAATATTTTAATTGCGCTTTTCATTTAGTATTTAATTTCTTGAATATCGTGAAATTTCATTTTCATATTATTAACCTTTCCACGTTTTTCGTTTAAGAGAAGAAAATTTTATTTCGGAATCATACTTTTAAGATCTTCTAAACTATTTGCCTCGTCAATTTTTTTGTCTTGTCTCCAGCGAAGTATACGCGGGAAGCGAGTGGCAATACCACTTTTATGTCTTTTTGATAGTGCAATACCTTCAAAAGCAATCTCAAACACGTGATGCGGAGTAACAGAACGCACGGGACCAAACCGTTCTAAAGTATTGCGTTTTATCCAAGCATCCACTTTTCTGAACTCTGCGTCTGTTAGTCCTGAGTAGGCCTTTGCAAATGTTACGAGTTCGCTCTTGTCTTCATTCCATAAACCGAAAGTATAATCGGTAAAGAGGTTACTTCTTCTCCCGTGGCCACGCATAGCGTAAGTGAGAACCGCATCAATGGTGAGCGGATCTACCTTCCACTTCCACCAATCGCCTTTTTTTCTACCTACTCTGTAAGGACTGTCCTTACGTTTTATCATTAAACCTTCAGAACGCATCTCTCTACTTTTACTACGCTCTATAGCCATTGTCTCCCAGCTATCAAATTCTAACGTTTCTGATAGCCTTAGTGGAAGTGCTTCTGCGGCTACATCTTGATATAATTTTTCTAGAATTTCTCTTCTTTTTGCAAAAGCGGTCTCACGTATATCTTTTCCTTCCCACTCTAAAATGTCATATGCCTTGATAATAACCGGCACATCTTTGAGCATTTTTTTACTTACAGTTTTACGTCCAATACGCTGTTGTAAATCATTAAAAGTACCTATTTGTCCGTCATAAAATGGCAATAGCTCTCCATCTATAACGGTCCCGTCTGGAATAATTTCTAGTAAAGCCTGTAACTCCGGATACTTGTCTGTTACCAACTCCTCTCCTCGTGACCAGATATACATCTCTCCATTTCTAAAAATGGTTTGTGAGCGTATACCATCCCATTTGTGTTCTGCAAGAAAATCTGTTACATCACCTAGATCTGCCGGATCTTCTTCAATGGCATAGGCAAGGTAAAATGGATAGGGTCTTGAGTATTGCTGGCTAGCGTCTTCTTCTATCACAAGATCATGAAAGGTGACGGTTTGTGGTTTCCAATCTCCCATTAATTTATAAGCAAGCTCATCTTCATCTATAGCAGTTGCTTGAGACAACGCTCTTGTCATAAGCTTTTGACTCACTCCTATACGAAAACCACCTGTAATTAATTTAGTAAATACAAAACGCTCGTAGTAATTTAAATTTGCCCAGTTTTCAAAGAGGTACTCCTTCTTTTCCTTATCGCTCTTTTTCTTGAGCGCAATCATTTCTTCTAAAAACTGCGTAAGCGACTTTTCTGATGAGTCTGTAGCCGCGGGAACCACAAGCGCAATGGTTTCTGCTAGATCGCCTACAATATGATAGCTCTCCTCAAAGAGCCACAGCGGTATGTTTGCAAGCTCACTAGCCCATTCTCTAAGCAGGGTAGTGTTTACTGGGCGAGGGGGTCTTCTGTGAGAGAGTATGGCAATTGTCCAGACTTTGTCTGTGTCTGGTGCTTCTATAAAGTAATGGGCTAGAGCTTTTACTTTCTCGTTTGTTTTATTGGTAGAGTCTAGCATCTTAATGAGCGACGCAAAGAGTTGCATACCCGAAATCTCTTTAGTTTCTGTTAACGGTGGTGTTGCTATATTTTGCACTTTCTCCATGTAATTATCTTAAGGCTTGCCCTTTATTAAGTTGAGGTTTCAAGTGTCTCGCTTTTAAGTTCATCTTCTTTACTCTTGTCATCTATACTTTCTCCCTCATATTGGGTTTCTTCTGTGCGCGCATCGTATCCTATACTGCGTAAATATTTTGAAAAGATATCTGTGTAACCGTGTGTACAAATGATTTTTTCTGCGCCCGTTTCTTTTATACTCTCTAATAGTGATGGCCAGTCACAGTGATCACTCATTACAAACCCTTTGTCTATTGCTCTACGTCTACGTGCACCTCGAAATGCCATCCATCCACTTGCGCTTGCAGTAACGTAAGGAACCATTTTACGTATCCATGTACTGCCGTGTGTTGCCGGTGGAGCAATAACAAGGCTACCTTTAAAATCTGCCTTTGGCGTGTCTCTTGTAATCAATTCTGTCGCAGGCATGTCAATCATGGGACGCAATACGGCAGTCATTTTTTCTACCGCGCCATGTGTAAGTATTTTTCCGATGTTTGGGTCCAAGTGTTTCAGTAATCGTTGAGCTTTACCTAAGCTGTAGGCAAATAACACAGAGCACTTACCATCTGCTTTATTTTGTGCCCACCATTCATTGATATCCCGCATGACTTCATCCTGCGGAGTCCATTTAAAAGCGGGTAAGCCAAAGGTACATTCCGTAATAAACGTGTCACATTTTACGGGTTCGTAGGGTTGTGATATTCCGTCGTTTTCTGTTTTGTAATCACCCGTGAATACCCAAACTTCCCCTTTGTGTTCTACCCGAATTTGACTAGAACCAGGAATGTGCCCAGCAGGATGAAAGGTGAATTTTACGTTGTTGATGTTTACGCTTTCGCGAAAGCGTACTCCAGAAACATTTATATCTCCTAAACGATGAAAAATTATAGGGACGTTGCTCTCGTGCGTAATGTATTTTTTGTGACCCCAACGGCTGTGATCTGCGTGGCCGTGGGTTATAAGTGCCTTGTCAACCGGTTTCCAAGGATCGAGATAGACTTTTGCTGGAGGGCAATAGATGCCTTTATCTGTAAATTCTAGGAGTGGTTTTTTCAAGGGTAATTAGTTTTTTCTTAAAGATAAAGGTGCCAGCCTTTTGCGCTAGGAGTTTTAGGAAAAGTTTAGGGCATAAAAAAGCCTTTTCGGGAATGAAAAGGCTTTGGTTTTTTAGTGCGTTTTTAAATTTTTTCTACCGAAAGTATGGTTCCTTGACTTGAGCTATCTTCTTCTATATCTGAAGCCAAATAAGTTACTCTAAATCTTTTTCCTGTGTTGTTATTTTTTTCTAATAATTTACTATTTAATTCAGTTTGATAACTTTTTTCAAGAATCAACGCTTTTTGATTGTGGTCTGTAAAGAAAAAATACTCACCTTCATAACCGTCAAAAGTCAAAATATTTACGTCTTTAGTTGTTGAGATATCGTATGATTCTACCAAGGTTGATGTCGAGTTAAACCCTAACATGATTACTGTCAAAAATATAAGAATCGTTTTCATAATAAGCTGTTTTTGAAAAGACTAGCTGTCTTTTAATTTTCCTATTATAAAGATAATTAGGAAGGAGTATTTTAAAATTTTAATTAACCATTGTTTGTGACTGCATCTTAATAAATTGCAAACAAATATGAATTATACAATGGCTATATTTAGAACAAATAAATCCTAAAATCATAAATGACACTCTCTCTAAGTATTCCTGCATTATTGTTTCCAGCAATCTCACTTACTATGCTCGCTTATAACGCCAGATATCTTGCTATAGCTGCTTTGATAAGGAATTTGTATGCGGCTTATCAGGTCAGTGAATCTGAAAACATAGGCTTACAGGTTAAGAAACTAAGGCAACGACTCATAATTATAAAAAACATGCAAGCCATGGCGATCATAAGCTTTTTATTGGCTGTGATAACTATGTTTTTAATCTATATCGAGATTCTGTTTTGGGCTAATATGATATTTGGTGTTAGCTTACTGGCTTTATTATGCTCTTTATTATTATCACTTTATGAGGTTCAACTCTCTACGAAAGCATTAGAAATACAATTAAGAGATATGGAAAACTAGAGAAGGTGTTGATCCAAGTGCTTATTTAAAATAAAGGTCAAAAAAAATCCTTATTCATTTTTTGAATAAGGATTTTAAGTTGTACCGAAAGCGGGAATCGAACCCGCACTCCAAAGGAACGCGAGTTTGAGTCGCGCGCGTCTACCAATTCCGCCATTTCGGCAAATGGAACTAATCTGTACGATTAGGTAGACTGCAAAATTAAAGAATAATTTGATTTACAACCTATAAAACTGCTTTTTTTGTGATGCTGCACTCATTTTAATTACTATTTTTGCACCTCCTTAGGGAGAACTATATAAAATTCAAACCATTAACTGTCACAAAGATGACCGCTAGCATACCACAACCGAAGATTTTTGCTTGTCAACAAAGCAAACCACTGGCTGAAAAGATTGCCAAAGCTTTTGGACAACCACTAGGTAATATTATCACATCGACGTATAGTGATGGGGAGTTTCAACCTTCTTTTGAGGAGTCTGTACGTGGATCTCGTGTTTTCATAATTGGAAGTACCATGCCCTCTGCAGATAATATGATGGAAATGCTTTTAATGCTAGACGCAGCAAAACGTGCTAGTGCAAGGCATATTACCGCAGTGATTCCATATTTTGGATGGGCGAGACAAGATCGTAAAGATAAGCCTCGTGTCCCTATTGCAGCAAAATTAATGGCAAGTCTATTAGAAACTGCTGGCGCGACGCGTATCATAACTATGGATTTGCATGCAGATCAAATTCAAGGCTTTTTTGAAAAACCAGTAGACCATTTATTTGCCTCTACTATTTTTCTTCCTTATTTGAAAGATTTAGGTCTAGATAATCTTACCATCGCATCTCCAGACATGGGAGGTAGTAAGAGAGCTTATGCATATAGTAAGGCGATGGAGAGTGATGTTGTAATTTGCTACAAGCAAAGAGCAAAAGCAAATGTAATATCACATATGGAGCTCATAGGTAATGTAGAAGGACAGCATGTAGTGCTTGTAGATGATATGGTAGATACTGCAGGAACGCTTACGAAAGCAGCAGATCTTATGATGGAGAAAGGAGCACTAAGTGTAAGAGCCATATGTACGCATGCAATTTTAAGCGGTAACGCTTACGAGAAAATAGAAAACAGTCAGCTCAAGGAATTAATTGTAACAGATTCAATCCCGAGAGATCATAAAAGTGATAAGGTAAAGGTGTTAACCTGTGCCCCACTTTTTGCAGATGTTATGCACCGTGTGAATAGTAACACGAGCATAGCATCAAAGTTTATTATGTAATATTTTTTTTAACTATAATTATTTAACATGAAATCAGTTTCGATCCAAGGATCTAAAAGAGAAAGCGTAGGCAAGAAAGCTACAAAAGCCTTACGTAATGCTGGACTGGTACCTTGCGTAGTATACGGAGGGGACGAGCCATTACATTTCAGCGCACCAGAACTAGCGTTTAAAGATTTGGTTTACACTCCAGACGCGCATACTGTAGAAATTGAATTAGACGGAGTAACTGTCCTTGCCATCTTACAAGATATACAGTTTCACCCAGTGACAGATCGTATTTTACACATTGACTTCTACCAGATTTTTGAAGGTAAAGAAGTAACAATGAATATACCAGTACACTTTGTAGGAAACTCTAAAGGGGTACGTAATGGTGGTGTTTTACGTAAGACAAACCGTGTATTACGTGTAAAAGCGCTTCCTAAAAATCTTCCAGATTATTTAGAAGCAGATATTACTGAACTTAAAATTGGTAATAAATTGTATGTTGGGGCACTTGCAAGTGATGGTATCACTATTATGCATCCAGACAACACCGTAGTTTGTCAAGTAAGAACTTCTCGTACTGCAATTGTAGATGATGAGGATGAAGATGAAGAAGGTGAAGAAGGAGATGTTCCAGCAACAGAGACAGATGATGTCGCTGCTGTAAAGGAAGATTAATTCACTTTAGCAATTATAATTTCAAAAGCATCTCGTTCTTCGAGATGCTTTTTTTATTTTTATAGCAAATAGTACTAATATACTTTGTAGAAAATCCAGAGCGTACTTACTAATCACATTTATACAAACAAATAATGCTTTCTTTTTTTGGTAGAATTTTAAAAAGATCAACAAAGGAGGTTTCTGTAGTAGATCCTATGAAAAAATTTCTCATTGTCGGTCTAGGCAATATAGGTCCCAAATATGAACATACACGTCACAATATTGGGTTTAAGATTTTAGACGCTTTCGCGAAAGCGAATGATATAATATTTGAAACAGAAAAACTAGGCGATATCGCTCGTACTAAAATAAAAGGTAAAACGGTTATATTGCTTAAACCTAATACGTTTATGAACTTAAGCGGAAAGGCAGTGCGTTATTGGATGCAGCAGGAAAAAATCTTAATAGAAAATTTACTGGTGATTACTGACGACTTGAATCTAGAATTCGGTACCGTTCGGGTAAAAACCAAAGGTTCTGACGGAGGTCACAATGGATTAAAAGATATACAAGCACAGCTTAATACAACTAAATATAATCGTTTTCGCTTTGGGATAAGTGACCAGTTCTCAAAGGGCCGTCAAGTAGATTATGTATTAGGTGAATGGGATGCAAAAGAAGCAGCAGCAATGCCTGAGCGTCTTGATAAGAGTTGCGAAGTAATAGCCTCTTTTGTAAGTGCAGGGATAAATAATACAATGAACGCCTTTAACGGTAAATAATATTGAAAACACACAATAGCGCACATACATTTTCATCTACAAAAGGAACTGTAGTTACTATAGGCACCTTTGATGGGGTGCATAGGGGACATCGTAAGATTATAAAAAAACTTAATGAGAGTGCTCACACAAATGGATGGGAATCTTGTGTGCTTACTTTTTTCCCTCATCCAAGAATGGTGTTACAAAAAGACGCCAATATTAAGCTTATAAATACTATAGATGAGCGGGCTCAATTACTTGAGGAGCTAGGTTTAGATCACCTTGTGATACATCCATTTACCTTAGATTTTTCTAGATATCACGCAGAGACATTTGTAGAAGAAATATTAGTCAATTCTTTGAATGCAAAGAAAGTAATCATAGGCTATGATCATCGTTTTGGGCGTAATCGCAACGCAAATATTGAAGATTTAAAGCGTTTTGGTAAGCAACTTGGTTTTGAGGTAGAAGAAATTTCAAAACAAGAAATAGAGGACGTTGCGATAAGTTCTACAAAAATCCGTAAAGCTTTATACAGCGGAGATATAAAACGGGCTAATGACTTCTTAGGAGCTCCTTTTATTATAAATGGCAAGGTTGTTCATGGAAAAAAAATAGGTAAAACTATAGGTTTCCCCACAGCTAATTTAAGTGTTGAAGAAAATTATAAACTCATCCCAGCACAAGGGGTCTATGTAGTGCAATCATTAATAAATGAAACTCCCGTTTACGGAATGATGAATGTTGGGACCAACCCTACAGTAGGTGGAAAGTCCCAAACAATTGAAACTTATTTCTTTGATTTTGATGAAGATTTATATGGGAAGAGCCTGCAGATTCAACTCTTAGAGCGCATACGTGATGAAAAGTCTTTTAAAAATATAGAGGAGCTGGTTGCTGCAATGAAAGAAGACGAGATTTTTTCTAGAGCATACATTTCTAAATTAGATAATACAGCTGTTTGATGAATCTTGATAAATATCTTTTTACACGAATAGATAATAGCGCTCTCATTGTTTTTAGAGTATTTTTTGGATTTTTAATTACCTGCGAAGCATGGGGAGCACTAGCTACTGGATGGGTGCGTCGTATTCTTGTAAATCCAGAATTTACATTCAACTTTATTGGATTTGATTTTCTACAAACATTTCCAGGCCCAGGACCACAAATGTATGGCTGGTTTGCAGTGATGGGAATATTTGGTGTCATGGTAATGCTAGGTTACAAGTATCGTATAGCCATTATTGGGTATGCGATTATGTGGAGTGTGGTGTATTTAATGCAAAAAACAGCCTATAATAACCATTACTATTTGTTGATGTTGTTGTTATGGATAATGGCCCTTCTCCCTGCAAATGCTGCTTTCTCAATAGATGCACGCTTTCGCGAAAGCGTAAGAGACATCTCCATGCCTAGATGGGTGACGCTTTTGATTATTTTACAACTATGGATAGTTTACACCTATGCTTCCATTGCAAAATTATACCCAGACTGGCTAGATGCTACGGTGCCACAAATTTTAATGCGAGGACGCAGCGATTATAGAATTGTGGGTGATTTGTTACAAGAACGCTGGGTACATTGGACTATTTCATACGTAGGGATACTTTTTGACGGATTAATCATTCCGTTACTTCTATGGAAACGTACTCGAAAATGGGCGTTTTTCATTTCTATCTTTTTTCACCTATTCAACTCCATCGTTTTTCAAATAGGGATTTTCCCATATATGTCACTGGCTTTTTGTGTGTTCTTTTTTGAGCCCAAAACTATTCACCGTCTCTTTTTAACTCGCTGGAAACCTTATTATTATGCTGGCGATACCGATGTAGTAACATTAGAGGATAGCAATGTGTCAATTCCTCACTATAAGAACTTAATGCTCATGGCATTTGGAATTTACTTCCTTGTGCAGATAGCGTTACCTCTACGTCAACATTTTATAAAAGATAAAGTTCTATGGACAGAAGAAGGACATCGTCTTAGTTGGCGTATGATGTTACGATCAAAAGGAGGTGCAGTAACATTCACGATGGAAGATAAGGCGACTGGGAAAAGAAGAGTCCTGAATTATAAAGAGTATTTAACCAAAAATCAACAGCGTAATATTCGGTCTAAGCCCGATATTATTTGGCAATTTGCGCAATATGTAAAGCGAGAACAGCAAGCACTAGGAAAAGATGTGGCGATTTATGTAAAATGCCGTGTTAGAGTGAATGGACGACCGTCAAAACTTCTTATTGATCCAGAAGTAGACCTTGCCAGTGTAAAATGGGATCACCTGCGTCATAATGAGTGGGTTTTAGATAGTGATGGATATTTAGATAAGAAGTCACCTTCTGTAGAAAAATATGCACGATCAAAAGAAAAAGAAAGTACTAAATAGATAGCTTAATAATTTCTATTTCTAAACAATAGGTTTCTATAGCCAAGCTACTGGCATTTCCTTAAATTTGCACCCATCTTTTAAAACATCCTATTATGCTAGAAGTTGTACAGATTAGAGAACATAAGGACGCTTTCGCGAAAGCGTTACACAAACGTAATATTGATGCTGCTCCGTTACTGGATAAAGTACTTGCTGCAGATGAGTTGCGCCGTAGTTCGCAGGCTCAATTAGATGAAGTTCTAGCAGATAGTAATAAATTTTCTAAAGAAATAGGTATGTTGTTTAAATCTGGAGAAACCCAAAAGGCAAATCTCCTTAAAGAGAAAACAGCAGGTTTAAAGGAGCAGTCTAAGACATTACAAGAGCAATTAAATACTGCTTCTGAAGAGCTTCAAAGTCTATTATACCAACTGCCAAATATTCCTCACGATAGTGTTCCTCTTGGGAACACAGATGAAGATAATGTAGAGATTTTTAAAAAAGGAGAAGTCCCAGTTTTACACGATGGTGCACAACCCCACTGGGAACTTGCAAAAAAATATGACATTATAGATTTTGAGTTAGGAACTAAAATCACGGGAGCTGGTTTTCCAGTATATAAAGGAAAAGGAGCTAAGCTACAACGCGCATTAATAAGTTATTTTTTAGATAAAAATACGGAGGCAGGGTATACAGAATATCAAGTGCCACATCTTGTAAATGAAGCTTCAGGTTTTGGTACAGGTCAACTTCCAGATAAAGAAGGGCAAATGTATCATATTACAGAGGATGATTTGTATTTAATACCAACGGCAGAGGTTCCTGTAACCAATATGTTTCGTGGAGATTTACGCTCTCACGATGAACTTCCTATTACGTGTACTGGATATACACCATGTTTTCGCCGTGAGGCAGGATCTTATGGCGCTCATGTACGGGGGTTAAACCGTTTACATCAATTTGATAAAGTAGAGATCGTACGTATTGAACATCCAGATAAAAGTGCTGCTGCACTTGAAGGAATGGTAGATCACGTAAAAACAATTCTTGATGAATTAGAATTACCGTATCGAATTTTACGCCTTTGTGGTGGAGATTTAGGTTTTACATCACATCTTACTTATGATTTTGAGGTGTTTTCTACAGCTCAAGATCGCTGGCTAGAGATAAGTTCTGTATCGAATTTTCTAACCTTTCAAGCAAATCGCCTTAAACTACGATTTAAAGATAAAGATGGACAAAACAAATTAGCCCATACTCTTAATGGAAGTGCTTTAGCACTGCCTAGAGTACTTGCAGGTATTCTTGAAAACTGCCAAACTCCAGAAGGAATTAAAATACCAAAAGTGTTGATCCCTTATTGCGGTTTTGAGATGATTGACTAGAGGTTTTACTAATACTACTTAACAAACGTGTTGTAGCGATTGCTATGGCACGTTTTTAGTTATCTTTAAGGCTATGAAGAAGGATTTTGTTTTGTTTTTACTATGGGTTGTGCTTGGTTGCGGTTTAATACACGCGCAGTCAGGACAGCTTGCTCGTAACTATGCAGACCAAGGCGAGTATGAAAAAGCAATTTTATTATATCAAAAAGCACTCAGAACAGAACGAGGAAACCCTAAGCTCTTAGCAGAATTAGTAAAAAGTTATCAGCAAATAGAGCAATACGAAGAGGCAGAAGCCGAACTCAAATCTTATTTATCTAAAGTTGTAGATAAAGGATTTCTACTGGTTGAATTAGGGTATAACGAACAGTTAAGAGGAAATGATTCCTTAGCTACACAATTTTACGCTAGAGCCATAGAAGGTGTTGTGAATAACTCAATGAATACTCACCGTGTGGCGACTACATTTCAAAGTCATAGTTTATTGGAACAGGCTGTCGCAGCTTATGAAGCTGGCGCAAAAGCAAATGTAAATGCAAACTATAATATACAGCTGGCAAAACTCTATGGGGAATTAGGTCAAGTCAAAAATATGTATGATGCTTACCTCAATCTTATTAATAAAAACCCTAATTATGCGGCGGTGGCTCAACGCACATTTGCTATCTATATTAATGAAGATCCTCTTAATGATGCAAATATTATTTTTAGAAAAACCATTCTCAAACGATTACAGACTGAGCAAAATGTGCTTTATAATGAATTGTTGAGCTGGCTCTTCATTCAACAGAAAGAATATCACAAAGCTTTTGTACAAGAAAAGGCAATCTACAGAAGAACAGATGGGAGTTTTAATGGCCTTGTAAATCTTGCAGATATTGCTATAGAAGAAAAAGAGTATGAGGCAGCAGAAGAAATTCTTCTTTTTCTAAAAGAAAATATAGTTAATGAGGATGTTGAGTTTGAATCTGAGCAAAAACTATTACAAATAGCCATCATTAAGGCGGTTACAACACAAGATAAAGAACTTATAAAAAGTCGTTTTGAAACATTATTGCAAAAACCAGATATTGCTTTATACGCCGTTCCTATACAAGTAAACTATGCGCATTTTGTTGCTTTTGATATGGATAAACCAGACGAGGCTTTTAAATACCTTAGAGAGGAAGTTAAAAAACCCCGTAACCGATTTGATGAAGCTCGTTTAAAGATGGAATTGGCAGATATTCTTGTGCTTAAGGAGAAATTCAATCAAGCGCTTATTTACTATTCTCAAATTCAGAACAAGATTAAAAATAACCTTGTTTCACAAGAAGCAAGATTTAAAGTAGCCAAGACAAGTTATTATAAAGGTGATTTTGACTGGGCAGAACAACAACTGGACGTACTTAAACGAGGAAATACTCAATTGATAGCAAATGACGCACTAGAGTTGCTATTAGTGATCCGTGATAACTCTATGGATGATAGTTTACAAACGGCACTTAAGAAATATGCGAGAGCAGATTTACTCACCTATCAAAACAAGCCAGATGAAGCCATCCAGCTTTATGAAAACATTTTAGAGGAGCATAAAGGAGAGAAAATAGAAGATGAGGCTTTACTTGCACAGGCAAAACTACACGAATCTAAAAACGCTTTTGCAAAAGCAGAAAAAAATTACCTTACTATCATCGCTTATTATAGTGATGGTATTCTAGCAGATGATGCTCACTATAGACTTGCAAGACTCTATGAGGGGCCTCTTAATAATACAGAAAAAGCAAAGGAACACTATGAGCGTATCATCTTTGATTTAGCAGATAGTATTTACTATGTAGAAGCACAGAAACGATTTAGGAACTTGCGGGGAGATGCAATTAATTAAGAAACTACTATGATTATATACAATGTCACGATTAACGTAGAAGAAGAAATTGAGAAAGAATGGCTTATCTGGATGCAGGAAACACATATTCCAGAAGTACTTCAAACTAAAAAATTTCAAAGTGCTTTGATGACAAAAGTACGTGTAGAGGAAGACATGGGTGGAGTAACTTACAGTGTCCAATACAGCTGCCCAAGTCAAGAAATGCTGGAGGCTTATTATAATGAAGATCAAGAGCGCATGCAATTATCGGCCAATAAATTTGCCGGAAAATTTGTTGCATTTAGAACAGAATTAGAGTTAATATCACAGCATTAATGGCAAAATACTCAGCAAAGCGTAAGTTTGAAAAGCCACACGCTAGCCGTAATGCTAGAGATCAAGGTGTGCAGGCAAAAAAGCATCTAGGTCAGCACTTTTTGGGAGATGAGAGTGTGGCTCTAGACATTGCAGACACACTTACCTTAGAGAAATACAAACATGTTTTAGAAATAGGCCCTGGAACAGGTGTGCTCACAAAATACATCCTTAAAAAACCAGTAGAACTCACCGTAATGGACTTAGATAGAGAGTCTATAGCCTATTTGCAAAGTTCATTCACTTTAGAACATAATTTAAACGAAGAGACTTTCACAGTGCTAGAAGCAGATTTTCTTAAGTACGATCTGGATACTATATATCCAAATGAGCAACTAGCTATAACGGGTAATTTTCCTTACAATATTTCTACTCAAATTGTGTTTAAAACGATTGAACACAAATGTCGTATCCCAGAATTTACAGGAATGTTTCAAAAGGAAGTGGCAATGCGTATTTGTGCAAGTCATGGAAGTAAAACATATGGAATTCTTTCAGTACTAGCGCAGGCTTTTTATGATGCGGAGTATCTTTTTACAGTACCTCCTACTGTGTTTATTCCACCACCTAAGGTAGATAGTGGCGTATTACGCTTAAAGCGAAAAGAAAATTTTGAGAACATTGGCTGTCGTGAAGACATGTTATTCAAAGTGGTAAAAGCAGCTTTTCAACAACGTAGAAAAACGTTGAGAAATAGTCTCAAGGGGTTTGAATTGAGTGATCGCTTTCGCGAAAGCGAAATCCTAAACCTGCGCCCAGAACAGCTATCAGTACAAGACTTTATAAACCTTACGCGATCGATAGAAATCGAATTAAAATCTGAGTAAATACTTTTTTTTAAGTTGCATTTCATTCATCTTCTTTCACACGACTCAGACATAGTATTTACCTATATTTGTGAAGCTCGAAAAATCTAGGATATCATGCAGTTTGAAGTTACAGAAGACTTTATAGATCACATTCAAGTTCTCATAGCAAATGAGGACGATAGTGCACTGCGCGAGATCTTGAGTGGTGAGCACCACGCAGATATTGCCGAAGTTTTTGATGAGATTCATGGTGAAGAAGCAGCATATCTTGTAAGGCTGCTAGATAGTGAGCAAACTTCTGAAGCTTTAATGGAGCTGGATGAGGATGTCCGAGAGAAATTACTATTTAACCTTACTCCTCAAGAAATTGCAGATGAGGTGCAAGAAATGGATACCGATGATGCGGTAGATATGATTGCAGAGCTCGATGATCATATACAGCGAGCTGTTATTGATCAAATAGAAGATGCAGAGCATAAAGCAGACATCCGTGAGATGTTGCTCTATGATGAAAATAGTGCTGGTGGATTAATGGCCAAAGAGCTTATTAAGGTAAAAGAGACTTGGACGGTTGCTGGATGTGTGCGAGAGATGCGCCGTCAGGCAGAGGAGGTGACACGCGTACATTCTATCTATGTAGTTACCAAAGAGGATGAATTGATAGGTAGGTTATCTCTTAAAGACCTCCTTACCTCTACTGCACAAACAAAAATATCTGAAATCTATATTCCAAAAGTAGATGCTGTAAATGTTAACGATCCTGCAGAGGATGTTGCAAAGTTAATGCAGAAGTATGATCTTGAGGCTATCCCAGTGGTAGACGACATGAAAAAATTACTAGGTAGAATTACTATTGATGATATTGTAGACTTCATTAAAGACGAAGCAGATAAAGATTATCAGATGGCCGCTGGTATTACAGGGGAAGCAGAAGCAGATGATACGATTGTTGAGCTTGTGCGTGCAAGACTGCCTTGGCTTGTTTTAGGATTGATAGGAAGTCTAGGAGCAGTAAACATTATGCAAGCCTTTGATGGGGCACTGAGTTCACATCCAGAGCTATTTTTCTTTACGCCACTTGTAGCGGCGGTGGCTGGAAATGTAGGGGTACAATCAAGTGCAATTATTGTACAAGGTCTAGCAAATGATAATGTAAAAGGGAGTCTTTTTAATCGTTTGTTAAAAGAAGTAGGTTTGAGTTTATTAAATGGTGTTGCCTTAGGTGTTTTGGTCATCATCTTTGGAGTTGTGTTTGACTTTGGTATTTTAGTAAGTATTACGATTGCTGCAGCGATGCTATCTGTAATAATAGTAGCTTCTTTAGTAGGAACTTTTGTTCCTATTATTTTAGATAAGCGAGGTATCGATCCAGCGATTGCTACAGGACCTTTTATAACTACTAGTAATGATATTTTTGGAATTTTGTTGTTCTTTTCTATAGCCAAATTAATTTTAGGATTTTGAAAAAGCAAAAGTTTGAATATCACCTTACAGTTCCTGCTATTGCCATCGATATGCTAGGTCATGTGAATAATGTGGTGTATTTAGAGTGGGTGCAAACGGCAGCCTCAAAGCATTGGGAACAAGCCACAGCAAACTATTTTAAAGATATTCCCAAAAATGAAATGGTGTGGGTAGTCAAGGACCATTATATAACCTATAAGTCTGAAGCTTTTCAAAATGACGAGGTCATTGTCACCACCTTTGTGGAGAAATTCACTGCCGTAACTTCAGAGCGTCATACAATCATACGTCGTAAGGATGACGATAAAATCTTAGCAAGCGCAATCACAAATTGGTGTTTATTAAAAATGCCGGAGGGTAAACCCATGAGAGTTCCCGAAGAGATCATTGCTTTGTTTTGAAGAATGTACGTAAAACCATACACATTATATTTTAATTAGTATTTAATGAAAATATTACATTTAGATAAAAATCACCCACTACTTGTAGATCAACTTACAGATGCAGGACATACTAATGATGAGAATTATAAAATTTCAAAAGCAGAGACTGAGAAGATTATAGGAATGTATGATGGCATTGTGATAAGAAGCAGATTCAAAATAGACAGACTTTTTATAGATGCTGCTACTAATTTAAAATTCATCGCTCGTGTAGGTGCTGGTTTAGAGAGTATTGACGTTAAATATGCAAAAGAAAAAGGGATTTATCTTATAAACTCACCAGAAGGAAATAGAAATGCTGTAGGAGAACAGGCATTAGGAATGCTTCTAAATCTTTTCAATAATATTAATCGTGCAGATAGAGAGGTAAAAGCGGGTCATTGGAACCGGGAGCAGAATAGGGGTGTTGAATTAGAGGGAAAAACCGTTGGGATCATTGGGTATGGAAATATGGGAAAAGCCTTTGCAAAGAAATTAAAAGGTTTTGATTGCAATGTAGTATGCTATGATCTAAAGAATGGGCTGGGAGATGAAAACGCTCGACAAGTGTCTTTAACAACCCTTCAAAAAGAGGCAGATGTGTTGAGTTTACATACACCTTGGACCCCTAAAACCGATCAAATGGTAGATAGTAATTTTATAAACGCTTTCGCGAAAGCGTTCTATCTCATAAACACTGCAAGGGGTAAGTCAGTTGTTACAAAAGATCTCGTTGCTGCGATGAAGGATGGTAAAATATTAGGTGCTGGATTAGACGTTTTAGAATATGAAAATTTATCTTTTGAAAATCTTTTTACAGGAAACCAAAGCATACCTGTGCCATTAGAATATCTTATCAAACAAGATAATGTAATACTTACACCTCACATTGCTGGGTGGACAATAGAGAGTAAGGTTAAATTGTCTCAAACTATAGTTGATAAAATACTCGCACGTTTTTAGTAACTTAGAAGTCCTAAATTAAATATTAAAATGGGTCTAGCTGTAAAAAAATTTGGAATGATTGCTTTTCTCTCTGGGTTTATAGGTTTTGGGGCAGCATTGTTTCTAGGAAAATCACTTGATTATAGCACTCAAGAGCTTATAGGGTATGCAGTTATAGGGATGGTGGTGGCCTTAGTCTATTTTGGAATTGCCTATAGACGAGATACTGTAAATGCTGGGCAAATTACTTTTAGCCAGGCTTTACAAACAGGTATTGTTATTGCTATTTGTGGCGCACTCGGAATAGCGCTCATCGATGTCATATTTACCCAGTTTATACATCCAGACTTTTTTCGAGACTACAACGCTTATCAACTGCAACTAGCAGAAGAAAGTGGAATTCCGTCAAAAATAGAGCAAGCACAAAATGCATCTAAGAGTTATCAAAATATAAGTCCACTTAAAATATCACTTATGGCTGGAGCTATGATGTTTTTTATGACATTTACATTGGGCTCTTTATGCGCGGTACTTTCTGGTGTTATTTTAAAGAGGACAATATAGTAAAGGTAGCTAACAGTTTTTGAACTGTTTCATTAGGGTAAAAAATGATAATATATTTATGAAAAGAGTCACAGGTATAGGTGGTATGTTTTTTAAGAGTAAGGATCCTGATGCCCAAAAAAAGTGGTATAAAAAACATCTTGACCTACCTACAGATCAGTATGGATGGACTTTTTGGTGGCGTGATGAAAATGGCAATAAATGCTCAACACAGTGGAGCCCTATGGCTAGTGATAGCAATTACTTTACACCTAGTGAGAAGCCATTTATGTTTAATTTTAGAGTAGATAATCTAGTAGATTTATTAGCTATTTTAAAAAAAGAAGGAGTTACGGTTATAGGTGAAATGGAAGAGTATAGTTATGGGAAATTTGGCTGGATTTTAGATCCAGAAGGAAATAAGATTGAGCTTTGGGAGCCTATTGACAGTGCTTTTGAAAAGGAAGGATCATAGCTTTAAAATAGATTTTTGAATTTTAAGAAATGAGTATCGATAAGACACATTAAACCATGGAAGAAGATAAAATACCAGGAGATAAGACTGGAAATGATGCAAAGAGAATGGCAGACCAGTTTGAAGAGAAAGCAAGAGAATTTACAGAAGAGGCAAAAAACACTTTTCATCAAGCTAAAGAAGATTGGAATCAAACAACCAATAGTACTGAAAATAAAAAATTACTCTCTGGAATACTAGCAATTTTACTCGGCTCACTAGGGATTCATAAATTTATTTTAGGCTATACAAAAGAAGGGATTGTTCTTCTTGTAATGAGTTTATTAGGTTTTGTAACCTGTGGTATAACTTCTGGTATTGCTTGGGTTGTTGGAATTGTAGAAGGTGTCATATATTTAACAAAAACAGATGCCGAATTTTATAACACTTACCAATCAGGTAGAAAGCCTTGGTTTTAAAAGTATAAATGACGCTGGGCAATGCTGAGCGTTTTTTTAATATAGGTTATCATCGTAATATTGCTATATTACATTTTTTAATTAACTTTGTTTAAAGTTTAATTATTATGGGCGTTACAAAACGACACATTCACTCCACTCAGGCAAATATGATAGCAGATTTGGCAAAAATATTTTCTCATCCCGCTCGTGTTGCTATTATTGATTATATAGGAGATTGTGATGGTTGCTTATGTCAAGATATATCAGATAAAATAAGATTATCACAACCTACCACTTCTCAACACCTACAAGTCATAAAAAAGGCTGGAATCTTAAAAAGTTACTTCAAAGGAAAATCACAATATTACAGTATAGATGTCCTTAAGTGGGAACAAGTTCAAGAGCTTTTCAATGGTTTTTTTAATGTTACAAAAGCAAAATGTTGCTAAGTTATTATGAGCACACCTTTATTGCATAAAGTATATGATAGTTCCATTTTTAAGGAAGAGGGTGATCATCTCATTAACTTACTATCAGATTATTTAAGTAAGACAGTCTCTATGGAGAGTGAGAAGGTTATTAACTGGTCTGAGCCAGATGAAGAATACCTCTTTTGGAAAAATTTCAAACAAAAAGGCTACACTACCTCGCAGCTCTTTCAGACGGTTATAGAGCGATCCATTCATACCCATCACCCTCACTACATAGGACATCAAGTAGCACCCTCTGTACCACTATCTGCACTAGCCACCTTACTAAGCGCACAGCTTAACAATGGAATGGCGGTTTATGAAATGGGAGCTGCCTCTACAGCTCTGGAACGGGTTGTAATTGAATTTTTTACCCAAGCTTTGGGTTTTAAAAATGGAGATGGCTTTTTGACTTCAGGAGGTACACTTGCAAACCTTACGGCACTGTTAGCCGCTCGCAGTATAAAAGCTTCTAGCGATGTTTGGAATGAAGGTGCTACTCATAAATTAGCCATTTTGGTTTCAGAAGAAGCACACTACTGTGTAGATCGCAGTGCTCGTATTATGGGATTAGGCTCTGGAGGAATTATAAAAATTCCATCAGATAAAAATTTTAAGATGCGTACAGATTTGCTTGAAACATATTATGCTCAAGCGATTAACAATGGATTTGAAATAATTGCAGTTGTAGGCAGCGCCCCAAGTACGAGTACTGGAGTTTATGATGATCTTGAGGCTATTTCTGCTTTCGCGAAAGCAAAAAATATTTGGTTCCATATAGATGCTGCTCACGGAGGAGCGGCTATTTTTTCATCAAAGTACAAGCAGTTGCTCAATGGAGCTAATCAAGCAGATTCTATAATTATTGACGGCCATAAAATGATGGGGATCAGCGCAATAACTACTGCTGTTCTATTTAAAAAAAGCACATCAAGCTATGCTGCTTTTGAGCAAAAGGCACAATATCTTTGGGAAAAAAATGACGATCCTGACTGGTTCAATCTTGCTAAACGCACTTTTGAGTGTACAAAGAGCATGATGAGCTTGCGCTTTTATGTACTGATTAACGCATATGGAAGTCAATTCTTTGAAGATTTCCTCACCACATTGTATGACACCGCTATAAATTTTGGTGCATTTATAAAAGAACAAAAAGATTTTGAATTAGCACTGGATCCTGTATCTAACATTGTTTGTTTTCGACATATAGGTAAGGGTGGAAATTTAGATGATATAAACTTAAACATAAGAAGATCTCTTCTTGAAGATGGAATATTTTACATAGTCTCTACTAGGTTAAGAGGTGATTTCTTTCTTAGGATGACGGTGATGAATCCATTTACTAACATGACCCACCTAGCGGCGCTTTTAGAAAACATCAGGAAAATAGTAAATAACAAATAAATTACATTTCATGAAAACTGAAGAATTTTTACAAATACTCAAACAGCACCAAGATAAATCACTACTCTTTGAGTATGCACCTAATTTATTAGTGGGAGCAAATTATCACATCACAGAAATAAAGCACATTACTGTAGACTCTGTAGACTGTGGAGCAGGTGTAGATGCTTGGAAAGAAACCATTGTTCAACTATGGGAAGACCCTAACGAGCTTGGGAAAACTACTTTTATGAGTGCACTTAAAGCAATGGGTATTTTAAATAAGGTAGGGACTATAAAGTCCTATATAATGGATGCCGAACTTAAAATAGAGTATAGCAATGCAAATTTTCATACGGCACAACTTTTTGTAAATGACTATGAGGTGCGTGGCAAGAATATTTTGATGAAACTTACTTCACAAGCGACAGATTGTAAAGCAAAAGAAGCATGTGGTATTCAAGTTAGTGAAGTAGAAGAAATGGCAGGGTGCGCCCCAGGAAGTGGGTGTTGTTAAGTAGCATACGCTTTTGCGAAAGCATAAAAAATGAAAAAATGAAAAATATATTAGTTCTCTGTACAGGAAATAGTTGCCGTAGTCAAATGGCACACGGTTATTTAGAAAAAATGACCGGAAAAAATGCAAATATATATAGCGCAGGGATAGAAACCCACGGGATTAATTCTGGAGCCGTAGCTATTATGAAAAAAGATGGAATAGACATATCAAGTCATACCTCAAATAACATTAACGAGTATGTAGATGTAACTTGGGATTATATAATTACGGTATGTGATCATGCTTACGAAAAATGCCCATTTATAGCTGCTCCTAACGCGGTAAGGCTGCACCATGACTTCTACGATCCCTCAAAATTTGAAGGTTCACCTCAAGAAACTGAATTAGCTTTTGAAAAGGCTAGGGAGGAAATAAAGGCCTACTGTAAACAATTTATTTTCGATTATTGCATTTGATCGATATAAATGTTGTTTTTACCGATTATTTACTTATAATTGTATTAAACTTAATATATCATTTTCATATTTAATATTAAATCACGAAGTTGAAGTACTCCCCCGATTAGTTATAGTCGAATAACATACAAATGAAAAGTTTTAAAATCCCTAAAAAACTTTCTCTTTCAAGAAGGGAAAAATCCTATAAATTGCTTCAGAAAGCTGCGTCAGTGGGTCTTTGGGAAGTTTTCATTGAATCTAATACCGTTAAGTGGAGTGATACTACAAAAAGAATTCATGAAGTTTGTTTAGATTACGACCCTTCTATAGAAGAAGCTATAAATTTTTATAAGGAGGGATTTCACAGGGACAAAATTTCTCGAGACTTTAACAATTCTATTGAAACAGGTGAAGAATTTGATGAGGAATATATTATAGTCACTAAATCTGGAAAAGAAAAATGGGTAAGATCTGTAGGGGTCCCTGTTTTTAATAATGGAAAGTGCGTTAAGGTATATGGTGTTTTTCAAGATATAGATCAGCAAAAAAAAGCCGAAGCACTTATATATCAAAGTGAAGAGAAATTTCAACAAACTTTTGAAAGTGCTCCTAATGGCGTAGCATTGGTTTCCTTAGATGGGAAGTGGATCAAGGCCAATAAGCAATTATCTACCATATTAGGTTATACAGAAGAAGAATTGTTAACTCGAACTTTTCAAGAATTAACATATCCAGATGATCTAGCTAAGGATCTCAAAAATGTCAACAGGTTGCTTGCAGGTGTTGATGATAATTATCAGATTGAGAAGCGCTATATCCATAAATCTGGGGATATTATTTGGTGCATACTGTCTGTCTCTTTAGTGCGCACTAAACATAAAACACCGTCTTACTTTATTTCTCAAATAACAAATATTAGCTCTCTTAAAAATGCTAATAAAAAGATTGAACTACTCTTAGAAGAGACAGAAAGCAAGAATAATAAACTTCTAAATTTTAAACACATAGTTTCTCATAATTTAAGATCTCACACGAGTAATCTTGATATGTTATTAGGTTTCCTTGAAAATGATGTACCACAAGTTAAGGATGTTGAGGTATTCTCATTATTAAAGGAAGCGTTTAAGAATTTGCAGGAAACCATTGTAAACCTTAGCGATATTTCTGGTTTTGAAAACTGCAGGAAAGAAGATTATATTGAAGTAGATTTATGTAAAGAAATAGAACGTAGTATTGTAAGTATAAAAGCATTATTAGATGAAGTTAATTGCAATATTAGTTTTTCGAAAGAAGACGCTATTAAAGTTACAGTGATTCCAGAATATTTGCGAAGTTCTTTTCTCAACATATTAACAAATGCTGTTAAATACAGAAAGCAAACAGAGGTATTAAACATTACAATTAAAATAGATATTAGTGAGGATTATACCATAGTAAGCTTTAAAGACAACGGGCTTGGCATAAACTTAGACTTACACGGCAGTAAAATTTTTGGAATGTATAAAACATTTCATAGACATCCTGACTCAAGAGGTCTTGGACTTTTTATAGTTAAAAATCAAATAGAAGCTATGGGTGGCAAAGTACTTGTAGAGAGTGAAGAAGGAATAGGAACAACATTTAAAATCTATCTAAAAAAATGAAACCAATAGACATAGCATGTATAATCGATGATGATCCCATTTTCGTTTTTGGCGCACAGCGCTTAATGAAAATGTCAAATTTCTGTAAAGGATTTTTAATTTTTCACGACGGACAGAAAGCATTAGATCATTTACTTCCAGTATTGCGAGGTGATATAGAATCTGCTATTCCCTCTGTGATTTTGCTAGATATAAATATGCCTGTTCTTGATGGATGGCAGTTTTTAGATGCAATAATTGGGATAGAAGTAATTAAAGAGGTGACAATATTTGTTGTGACAAGCTCTATCGATCCAAGAGATCAAGAAAAGGCAGCGTCTTACTCTAATGTCAAAAACTTTGTGGTTAAACCTATAAGTCAAGATAAACTAAAAACACTTTCGCAACAAATGGAAATGCATGCAAACAATTAATTTTATTTACTAGTGATCATTCAACATAGACGTGATTTTGCTAAAGCTATGTGAAATTTTTGCTATTGATATTGCATTCGTTCTATTTCATGTAACTTCATAAAAAAACATGGAGTTATGGATATCAATTGGAATTACTTTTTACAAGGCTTTGATAAATTACCAGAGTCTATTATTGCAGCAGTAGGAGTTTACATACTTGTGCTCTTATATACACAAATATTTGGATTGAAGAGCTTCAGTAAAATGACAGGCTTTGACTTTCTCAATACGCTGGCTATCGGTAACTTATTAGCAATGAGTATTGCCACCGCAAAGCCAGGTCCCTTACTAGGGGCGCTAATTATAGGTGTCTTATATTTATTCAACTATCTAATTACCTTAGCTAGATATAGGAGTAAAAACATAGAGGAAGCTATAGATAATTCTCCTATTCTATTAATGCAAGATGGGAAACTATTACACAAAAATCTTGAAAGAACAAAAATTACAGAAGCAG